>NZ_LCTZ01000002.1:1412500-1730000 GCF_001413955.1 Flagellimonas eckloniae
AGCTTATCACGTCCTTCTTCGCCTCTGAGAGCCCAGGCATCCCCCATACGCCCTTATTTTGCTTGTCGCACCTGTACCTAAGTACAAATGCCCTCGTAATCCTTTATTATATTCTATTCTACTTCGTGTTTCTTTTTTGACTTCGCCATGATGGTATAAACCATCACGCTCCGTCCCAATATGTCAATGAACTTGTGGCGGGCCGCCACTGGCAAAAAAATATGCCGTGGACAGCTTTTACGCCCTTGTGGAGAATATCGGAGTCGAACCGATGACCTCCTGCGTGCAAGGCAGGCGCTCTAGCCAGCTGAGCTAATCCCCCATTTCTAGGCGGCAGCTCACAGTTAACAGTCTGCAGTTAATTGTAACCTGTCAACCCATGGTTGCCCAACTTCTAGAATTTCCTTCAATATTTAATGAACGTAAGCAGCCATAAGACCGCAATACAGTAGTCTCAGGCAGACTCGAACTGCCGACCTCTACATTATCAGTGTAGCGCTCTAACCAGCTGAGCTATGAGACTCTTTGGTGAACATATTATAAGACAGCATAAAAGAAAAACAAGGACCACCCCGATGAAAGGACGGGACATCGTCCGGTCGTCTTTCTCTAGAAAGGAGGTGTTCCAGCCGCACCTTCCGGTACGGCTACCTTGTTACGACTTAGCCCTAGTTACCGATTTTGCCCTAGGCCGCTCCTTACGGTGACGGACTTCAGGCACTCCCGGCTTCCATGGCTTGACGGGCGGTGTGTACAAGGCCCGGGAACGTATTCACCGGATCATGGCTGATATCCGATTACTAGCGATTCCAGCTTCACGGGGTCGAGTTGCAGACCCCGATCCGAACTGTGACCGGTTTTATAGATCCGCGCCCACTTGCGTGGTGGCTTCCCTCTGTACCGGCCATTGTAGCACGTGTGTGGCCCAGGACGTAAGGGCCGTGATGATTTGACGTCGTCCCCACCTTCCTCACGGTTTGCACCGGCAGTCCCGTTAGAGTCCCCATCTTTACATGCTGGCAACTAACGGTAGGGGTTGCGCTCGTTATAGGACTTAACCTGACACCTCACGGCACGAGCTGACGACAACCATGCAGCACCTTGTAATGTGTCCGAAGAAAAAGGTATCTCTACCCCTGTCACACTACATTTAAGCCCTGGTAAGGTTCCTCGCGTATCATCGAATTAAACCACATGCTCCACCGCTTGTGCGGGCCCCCGTCAATTCCTTTGAGTTTCATTCTTGCGAACGTACTCCCCAGGTGGGATACTTATCACTTTCGCTTGGCCGCCGAGACCGAGGTCCCGACAGCTAGTATCCATCGTTTACGGCGTGGACTACCGGGGTATCTAATCCCGTTCGCTACCCACGCTTTCGTCCATCAGCGTCAGTACGTTGTTAGTGACCTGCCTTCGCAATCGGTGTTCTATGTGATATCTATGCATTTCACCGCTACACCACATGTTCCGGCCACTTCACAACGACTCAAGACCACCAGTATCAAAGGCAATTCTACAGTTGAGCTGCAGACTTTCACCCCTGACTTAATGGCCCGCCTACGGACCCTTTAAACCCAATGATTCCGGATAACGCTCGGACCCTCCGTATTACCGCGGCTGCTGGCACGGAGTTAGCCGGTCCTTATTCTTACGGTACCGTCAGCCATCTACACGTAGATGGGTTTCTTCCCGTATAAAAGCAGTTTACAACCCATAGGGCAGTCATCCTGCACGCGGCATGGCTGGATCAGGCTCCCGCCCATTGTCCAATATTCCTCACTGCTGCCTCCCGTAGGAGTCTGGTCCGTGTCTCAGTACCAGTGTGGGGGATCCCCCTCTCAGGGCCCCTAACCATCGTAGTTATGGTGAGCCGTTACCTCACCATCTGACTAATGGTACGCATGGCCATCCTTGTCCGATAAATCTTTAATCCATATGCCATGTGGCAAATGGATACCATGGGGCATTAATCCAAATTTCTCTGGGCTATTCCCCTGACAAGGGCAGGTTCCATACGCGTTCCGCACCCGTGCGCCGGTCGTCATCTTGTGCAAGCACAAATGTTACCCCTCGACTTGCATGTGTTAGGCCTGCCGCTAGCGTTCATCCTGAGCCAGGATCAAACTCTTCATTGTAAAAAGTTAAATATTCTTAACTCCCAAAACAATTCCCAAGTCCCTGCATCAAAATGGTTCTTTGTTATTCTCTTTTACGCTGTCTATACAATATGTCAAATGAACTTCTTCCTATTCAAAAAGAAAAAAAACCGGCCCGAAAAAGACCTTTTCTATCCCCTTTTAAAACCCAGCCTTATCAGCTAAGCGGGTGCAAATATAGAGAGGTTTAAATGATACCACAAAACAAATTCGAAAAAAAAATCAAAAAAAATACAATTTATTGTATACCAACACTTTACGATAAACATAGTGAAAATATTACTACACATATACTGTTCAATTTACATTATAATTTGATAAGCACTTGACTAAAAGCCTTCTATCAATTGAACTCTCTATTACTATTGTAGGCATCAACTCAACATACTATCTTTGCACACCATCCAAAAGAAGGAGAACAAAATGATTGAAATTACATTGCCAGACGGCGCAATAAAGAAAGTTTCTGAGGGCACTACTCCAATGGAGATTGCCAAAAGCATAAGTGAAGGGTTAGCCAGAAACGTTATTTCGGCAAAATTCAATGATACTGTTGTAGAAACCACTACGTCCCTTAACCAAGATGGTACGCTCACCCTGTATACTTGGAACAATGATGAAGGTAAAAAAGCTTTTTGGCATTCCACTTCCCACGTTGTTGCACAAGCAATTGAAGAATTGTACCCTGGCGTAAAACTTACTATAGGTCCAGCCATACAAAATGGGTTTTACTACGATGTAGATTTTGGAGAGCAATCAATTTCAGAAAAAGATTTTCCTACTATTGAAAAGAAAGCAATAGAGATTGCAAGAGGCAAACATGATTATAAAATGCGAAGTGTCTCAAAGGCTGAAGCCCTTTCATATTATAAAGAGCAGGATAATGTATATAAGGTAGAACTTATTGAAAATCTGGAAGACGGCACTATTACCTTTTGCGACCATAGTTCTTTTACAGATTTATGTAGGGGTGGTCATATTCCAAATACTGGAATCATCAAAGCAATTAAAATATTAAGTGTTGCAGGCGCTTATTGGAGAGGAGATGAAAACAACAAGCAACTTACAAGGGTTTACGGTATTTCATTTCCAAAACAAAAGGAACTTACTGAATATTTAGAACTTTTAGAAGAAGCAAAAAAACGGGACCATAGAAAGTTGGGAAAAGAACTGGAATTGTTCACTTTTTCCAAAAAAGTTGGGCAAGGACTTCCGCTATGGCTTCCCAAGGGTGCTGCTTTGAGGGAGCGCCTTGAAGATTTCCTGAAAAAAGCACAAAAGAAAGCAGGGTACGAAATGGTAGTTACCCCTCATATTGGACAAAAGGAACTCTACGTTACCTCTGGCCATTATGCCAAATATGGTGAAGATAGCTTTCAACCCATTCACACTCCAAAGGACGATGAGGAATTTCTATTAAAACCCATGAACTGTCCGCATCACTGTGAGATATATAATAGTAGTCCTTTTAGCTATAAAGACCTTCCAAAGCGTTATGCCGAGTTTGGTACGGTGTATCGGTATGAACAAAGTGGGGAATTGCATGGTTTAACACGTGTTAGAGGTTTTACCCAAGATGATGCACATATTTTTTGCACGCCAGACCAAATTAACGAAGAGTTTAAAAATGTTATAGACTTGACACTTTATGTCTTGGGTTCTTTAGGGTTTGAAAACTTTACGGCTCAAGTTTCGGTACGAGATTTAAACAAACCAGAAAAGTATATTGGCTCTGTTGAAAATTGGGACAATGCTGAAAAGGCAATTATAGAAGCTGCGGATGAGAAAGGGCTCGATTATATCATTGAAAGTGGTGAAGCTGCATTTTATGGCCCTAAGTTGGATTTTATGATAAAGGATGCCTTGGGTAGACAGTGGCAACTTGGCACCATTCAGGTCGATTATACGCTTCCCGAGCGTTTTGATCTTACCTATAAAGGAAGTGATAATGAATTACATAGGCCAGTAATGATTCACCGTGCTCCGTTCGGAAGCCTGGAGCGTTTTGTAGCATTATTGTTGGAACACACGGGCGGAAACTTCCCCTTGTGGCTCATTCCTGTTCAAGCTATAATATTGCCTGTCAGCGAGAAACATGAAAAATATGCTGAAAAAGTTTTGAATTCTTTAGAAAATCACGAAATTCGCGCGCTCATTGATAATAGGAATGAGACGGTAGGGAAAAAAATCCGTGAAGCTGAGCTTAAAAAAATCCCCTTCATGCTCATAGTTGGTGAGCAGGAGGAAACCTCTGAAAATGTTTCAGTTAGAAGACATGGAGGAGAGGATTTTGGTAGTATTAGCATCAATACGTTTTCAGACTTGGTATCTACTGAAATAAATAGTACCTTAAAGTCGTTCTAAAAATTTAGTTTAATTAAAAAGTATACGTCATAGCAATACGAAGAAGATTTAGGCCCCAACCTAGAAGGGAAAATAAAAACCCTCATAAAATCAATGAAAATATTATAGCTCCAGAGGTTAGACTTGTTGGAGATAATGTGGAAGTTGGTGTTTATCCAACAGCGCAAGCCTTGGTTAAAGCTAACGAGTTGGAATTGGATTTGGTGGAGATTTCTCCAAAAGCCATTCCTCCAGTTTGTAAGATCATAGATTATAAAAAGTTTCTTTATGAGCAGAAGAAACGTGACAAGGCGCTGAAAGCAAAAGCGACCAAGGTAATTGTAAAGGAAATACGATTTGGCCCACAAACGGATGACCACGATTATGAGTTTAAAAAGAGACATGCTGAAAAATTCTTAAAAGACGGAGCTAAGCTCAAAGCTTATGTTTTTTTTAAAGGAAGATCCATAGTTTATAAGGATCAGGGTGAAATTTTATTATTGAAATTGGCACAAGAGCTTGAAGAATTAGGAAAAGTAGAACAGATGCCAAAACTGGAAGGTAAGCGAATGACCATGTTCTTAGCTCCCAAAGCCAGTAAAAAATAAGCGGGATGCTGAAACTATTCAGCAATAATATATAAAGAGGAGAAAATGCCTAAGATGAAAACAAAATCCAGTGCCAAAAAGCGATTTAAGCTTACAGGTTCTGGTAAAATCAAAAGAAAGCACGCTTTTAAGAGTCATATTTTGACCAAAAAGTCTAAAAAGCGTAAGCTTAAGTTGACACACTCTACGTTAGTACATGAGTCAGATGTTAACAGTATTAAAGAACAATTGCGATTAAAATAATTGTTCAATTCGGTACATTAATTACTAACCCTGGAGTTAGGCTCTAAAAGTGTCAAAAATTGACCGCCTACTACAAAAAAATGAAACATTATGCCAAGATCAGTAAATTCAGTTGCTTCTAGAGCTCGAAGAAAAAAAGTGATGAAGCAAGCCAAAGGTTACTTTGGAAGACGTAAAAACGTTTGGACAGTAGCCAAAAACGCGGTTGAAAAAGCAATGCTCTATGCCTACCGCGATAGAAGAAACAAAAAACGTACTTTCCGTTCACTTTGGATTACCCGTATTAATGCAGGAGCCAGAATACACGGAATGTCTTACTCTCAATTTATGGGGAAGGTAAAGTCCAATGGGATAGAACTTAACAGAAAAGTTTTAGCCGATTTGGCAATGAACCATCCAGATGCTTTTAAAGCAATTGTTGAAAGAGTAAAATAAGAGTTAACATAAACTTTACCCCGCTTATAAAAATCCCGCTCAATTGAGCGGGATTTTTACATGTTATAGGTTCAGTTAATTTCCAAAAGCAGTTAGCACCAAGTACCTACCGGAAGCATTGTTTCTATGCTCACACAAATAAATACCCTGCCAAATTCCTAGATTCAACTTTCCGTCCGTTATCGGTATCTGAACCGAACTTCCCAATAGCGACGATTTTATATGCGCCGGCATATCATCAGCACCTTCATATGTGTGAATGTAATGTGGCTCGTTTTCGGGAACCATTTTATTAAAATGGCTTTCAAAATCAACACGCACTGTTGGATCGGCATTTTCATTTATTGTTAATCCGGCAGAAGTATGTTTGATGAAAACCTGTAACATTCCTATGCGTATCTTTCCAATTTCCGGAATGGACTCCAGTATAGTATCAGTTATTAAATGAAACCCTCGTTTGAAGGCCCTAAGTTGTAGTTCAGATTGATAGTACTTCATAATTGACGAAATTAATACAAACTTTACATCATTCCCTACGCAACGCATACCTTTGCATTTCTAAAATATATAATGGACTTATCAAAGATTAAAATGGTGGTCACCGATATGGATGGCACATTGTTAAACTCCAATCACCAAGTGAGTAATCGTTTCTTTGAAATTTTTGAAGAACTCAAACGGAAAAATATTCAATTTGTAGCTGCAAGTGGGCGACAATACCACAGTATGGTCGATAAATTAAGAACTATACAGGATGATGTAATTTTTGTTGCCGAAAATGGGGCTTTGGTAAAGAAACAAGAAGAAGTTTTATTAACCACCCCGATTTCCAGAAACAATATAGACCCCATTCTAGAACTGTTTGCTTCGGAAGAAGATATACATCCCATTCTGTGCAGTAAAGACATTGCTTTTCTACATACTTCCTCTACCAAGTGCCTTGGCAGCCTTAGTGAATTTTTTTCAAAATATAAGATTGTAGAAAATCTATCACTAGTTGATGATGAAATTTTAAAAATTGCCATTTATCACTTTGAAAATGCAGAAGAGTATATTTATCCATCAGTAAGGCACTTGGAAGACTCTTTAAAAGTGAAAAATTCTGGCTCTAATTGGGTTGATATTTCACACAAAAATGCACATAAGGGGTATGCGATGGAGAAGCTAATGCAAACCTATGGGGTTGCCTCAGATGAGATTATGGTTTTTGGTGACTACAATAACGATTTGGAAATGCTTCGACTTTCAGAATATAGTTTTGCCATGGCCAATGCCCACCCCAATGTGAAAAAAGTTTCCAAATTTGAAACGTCCAGCAATAATGACTTTGGAGTGGAACGGATTTTAGAAAAATTGATATGAGCAAAATTGAAGAACTCATAGAAAGGTTCAGTTTAAGCCCACATCCAGAAGGTGGCTATTTTAAAGAAACGTACAGAAGCGTTGGTGAAATAGATTCAAAATCGCTTGATTTGAATTACCATGGCAAACGAAACTATTCCACTTGCATTTATTTTTTGTTGACTTCGGACACTTTTTCTGCATTTCACAAAATAAAACAGGATGAGATTTGGCATTTCTACTCAGGGTCACCCATTAAATTATATATTATTTCAGAGGACGGTGAGTATTCTGAACAAATCATTGGTGCCAATTTCACTGAAGGGCAAGTACCCCAATTTGTTGTTCCCGGAAACCACTGGTTTGCCGCAAAAACAATAGACCCAAATAGTTATTCCTTTGTGGGTTGCACTGTATCCCCAGGTTTTGATTTTGAAGATTTTGAACTTCCCTCCCAAAAAAACCTACTTGAAAAATTTCCAAAACATGAGGCCCTTATAAGAAAGCTTACTCGAATCTAAAATTGTATTTATGCTACAACTACAAGATTTAGAGTAGCTATAAAATAGTTGTTCTTTTACGAATAACATTGAAAATCAGGTTATTCACAACAATTTATTGTAATACCCACTCACCTCTTTTAGTTTTATTGAAAACAAACAAAGTATGCTCCAGCTCGTCTCCTTTAAAACAGGTGTGCGTAAAAATTTTGGGCCATTTTTTATAGTATCCCTCTTATGCATAATGCAATGTTGGGGGCAGGTACCTTCTGCAGGAGATTTGATTAAAGTTCACGAAGCTAGTCAAACGGAGATTAACAATCTTACCAATCCAGAAGAAGGGATGCTTATTTATAATGAAGACACCAAACAACTTAATTTTTTTGAAGGTTCTAATTGGATTGCCCCAAGTAACACCAGTAAAGCTTTGGTGCTTAATAGGGCAAGCAATGGCAACAACAATCTTATTGTCAACAGCACCAACCAATACTATGACCTTCCAGTAAATGTCACCCATGAGCTTAATAACACTGGAGGTATCTTTCAAACTTTGGGTAATGGGAGAATAAGGGTACAAGAGGCAGGCACTTATTTTATGAGTGCTGCTTTTTCAGTAAGGGACATGCCAGCTGGGGATACAAAATATATAATTGGTGTTTTTATAAACAATACTTTAAGAGGATATCTAACGCGCGGATTCGCTTCACTTCCCAGTAGGGATTGGTGGGGCACTTCTGGTACCATAATCTATCCTTTGAGTGCAAATGATGAAGTACGATTTAGATATGTTGTAAACAACAACGGTAATCCATTGGATGCAGTATTTGTAAATATTGGAATAACACAGTTGTAGAATCTTAGAGATTTCTCTAGGTCTTTTGTTTCTTCTTTCTAGCTGCCGGAAACAACACATTGTTTAAAATTAAGCGATATCCAGGTGATGTTGGATGCAATTCCAGCTCAGTTTTTGGATCCCCTACCCTGTGCTGGTAATCTTCAGGATCATGCCCTCCGTAAAAAGTAAAAAACCCTTTTCCTTTTATACCATGTATATAACGGGCCTCCCCATTGAGCTTATTTTCTCCCAGTACCATCACCGTAGGTTTCACTTCTTCCCTAGTAAAAGATGTGGTCTGTCCCATAAACCCCTTTACCAAAGCAGTATGGTTCTGCGTAAGCATTGTAGGTACGGCATCCCATTTTGCGGAGAATTCCATTAATGAAAAGTAATCCGATTCTTTTGGAACATTTCTTCGTTTATTCGTCATATCGATTGAAGAAAACTCATAGCGTAACGGATTTCGCTCCAAAACAAAATTGGTAAAAGCAAAAGTGTTACCATAATTTAATGTACCCTGATAGTTGGCATCCGAAGGGTCACCATCAAACATGGGTTCGCAAATATCAACGTTCTCAGCCGCCAAAGCAATATCAAAGCTATCCGTTGCGGAGCACATGGCAAACATAAACCCACCGCCAATCACATAATTCCTAATTTTTAAAGCCACGGCCCGTTTTTCCTCGGATACTTTGGAATATCCAAGTTTGGAAGCAAGTTCTTCAGCGTTTTTCTTGTTTTCAATATACCAAGGTGCTGCTCTGTATGCGCCATAAAATTTACCGTATTGGCCCGTAAAATCTTCATGGTGTAAGTGCAACCAATCGTATAGGGCCAACTTGTCATTCAATACCTCCTCATCATAAATTGTAACATATGGAATTTCAGCATAAGTCAATACCATGGTTACCGCATCGTCCCAAGGTTGATTCCCTTTGGGTGAGTACACCGCTATTTTTGGTGCTTTCTCCAAAATCACCGCTTCCTGATTCTTAGACGGACTCCCTATTTCATCTAAAATAGTTTCTGCTTGACCATCTGACAATACTTCAAACGAAACGCCACGAATCTGACATTCCTTACGTATAGCATCTCCATCAGGTAACAAAAAAGAGCCACCCCTGTAATTTAACAACCATTGTACTTTTTGTTGTTTGGAAAGTACCCAATATGTAATTCCATACGCTTTTAAATGGTTTTCTTGGCTCTCTGCATCCATAGGAATCAAGATTACAGAAGCTGTTGATTTCAAAAAAAAGAAAAAGAAAAAAAGAAGAAGGAGACCTCTCGACTGCGCTCGAGGTGACAAAAAAATAATCTTTTTAAAATGGCACGTCATTATCTGGGTCATCGTCACTGTTCATTGCACTACCAAAAGCTTCATTGGCATTGGGAAGATTTGGCGTAGCAAATGGGTTTTCTTCATCCGCATTCATCTTCGATTGAAATTCGAATGGGGAATCAAAATCATCCAAGTTATCAAATTTACCCAAGGCTCCGATAAACTTTAACCTAATATTATCTAATCCACCGTTACGGTGTTTTGCTACAATAAACTCTGCCTGACCCTGGGTTGGGGTACGTTCCTCATCATCCCACTCATCAATTTTGTAATATTCAGGACGATAAATGAACGACACAATATCTGCATCTTGTTCAATTGCTCCGGACTCCCTTAAATCTGAAAGTATTGGGCGCTTACTACCGCCTCTGGTCTCCACAGCCCGTGATAATTGGGAAAGTGCAATGACCGGCACACTAAGTTCCTTGGCCAACGCTTTCAAGTTCCTGGAAATTGTAGAAATTTCCTGTTCCCTATTTCCGCCTTTTTGACTTCCTCCTGCAGTCATCAACTGCAAGTAGTCAATTACGATAAGTTTTATACCATGCTGAGAAGCTAAACGTCGAGCCTTTGCGCGTAAATCGAAGATAGAAAGTGATGGTGTATCATCAATGAATAAGGGCGCTTTTTCCAACGCTTTTACCTTAACATTCAGTTGTTCCCACTCATGTTTTTCCAATCTACCGGTTCTCAATTTTTCAGATGAAAGCCCAGTTTCCGAAGAAATTAATCGTGTTATCAATTGTACAGAAGACATCTCCAAAGAGAAAAATGCTACTGGAATTTCAGAATTCACAGCAATATTTCTTGCCATGGAAAGTGTAAGTGCTGTTTTACCCATACCCGGTCTTGCAGCAACAATAATTAAATCACTTGGTTGCCAGCCCGATGTTAATTTATCCAGTTTATCAAAGCCAGAAGGAATTCCACTTAAACCTTCCTTATTTGAAATCTCCTCTATTTTCTTTTTAGCTTGAATGACCAAATTTTGGGCCGTCTCCGCGGAGCGTTTTAAATTACCCTGGGTGACTTCATATAATTTAGCCTCGGCATTGTCCAAAAGATCAAAAACATCTTTGGATTCACTATAGGAATCCTCAATAATTTCACTGGAGATTTTTATAAGACTTCTTTGAATATACTTTTGAAGTATTATTCGAGCATGAAACTCAATATGTGCTGAAGAAGCTACTTTTTGAGTCAATTTTATCAAATAAAAGTCCCCTCCTATTGTATCCAAACGTCCGTCCTTCTTCAATTGGGAAGAAACGGTTAATAAATCCACTGGTTCAGAGGATTCAAACAATTTAAAGATGGCTTCGTAAATATAACGGTGGGCATCCTTATAAAAAGCATCTGGATGTAAGATATCTATTACTTCATCCACTCCTTTTTTATCAATCATCATAGCGCCAAGCACAACCTCCTCTAAATCAACTGCTTGTGGAGGTATTTTCCCTCTTTCCAAGTTGATGAGAGTAGACTTGTCAACTTTATGTCCAATAATTGGGCTAGGCTTATCCATGAGTGCTAAAGTAGGTAATTAACCTTTAGTTAACTTTAAATTTGCCAACCGTGATGTTCACAGTTGTTCAACAAAATTAATGTTGATAACTAAAAATATCTGTTAATAACAGTAAAATATTTGAGAAAAAAAACTGATAAAAAATATTGGGTACTAGAAAACGGTGACTACCCGTTAAATACACCCATTTCTGCATATTTTTCCATTCTGGTTTTCACCAACTCTTTTGGTGATAACTTTTTGAGTTCTTCAAAATGGGAAGAAATTTTATTCTTGACGGTATCAAAAGTTTTTTTCCTGTTGGAATGTGCTCCCCCAACGGGTTCTTTTATAATTTCATCAACCACCTTAATTCGTTTGCTATCCGAAGCAGTAAGTTTTAAAGCTTCAGCTGCTTTTTCCTTGTATTCCCAGCTTCGCCATAAAATGGATGAGCAGTTTTCAGGAGATATTACGGAGTACCACGCATTTTCCAACATCAACACCTTATCACCCACTCCAATTCCCAATGCACCACCTGAAGCTCCTTCACCAATTATTATAACAATGATAGGCACTTTCAGTCGTGTCATTTCCAAAATATTGCGTGCAATGGCTTCTCCTTGTCCTCTTTCTTCTGCTTCAATACCGGGATAAGCACCTGGAGTATCCACGAAACTGACCACTGGTATTCCAAATTTTTCAGCAGACTTCATTAGCCTTAAAGCTTTTCGATACCCTTCAGGGTTGGCCATCCCAAAATTTCGGTACTGCCGGGTTTTTGTGTTGTATCCTTTTTGCTGACCCACGAACATGTAGCTTTGATCTCCGATTTTACCTAAACCTCCGATCATTGCCTTATCATCCTTTACAGTTCTATCCCCATGAAGTTCTAGAAACGTATCCCCACAAATGGCATTGATATAGTCCATGGTATATGGCCTATTGGGGTGTCTGGATAATTGCACCCTTTGCCAAGCAGTTAAATTTTTATAAATGTCTTTGCGAGTTTCTACTAGCTTCTTTTCAATTTGTTGACATGTTTCGCTTACATCAACATCACTTTCTTCTCCAATGACCATACATTTTTGAAGTTGGTCTTCAAGTTCTTTGATTGGAAGTTCAAAATCTAGATACTCCATGAAAAGTTAGTTTTTTTCAGAAAATTTGATGGGAACAAATATAAAACTTAAAGTATATCTATGCACACAACAAACACTATTTACGCTTATAAAAAATACTTTGCAGTTATCGCTTGGCTTTAATCAACATGTAAACTGCAAAGGTGCCAAAAATAAGATTGGGGATAACTACTGCCAATAAAGGTGAAAAACCAGACTGCTCTGCCAAGGTACCAAATACTTTGTCAAAAAAGATATAGATAAAGGCAACTCCAATTCCAAATGCTAGGTTTAAGCCCATGCCTCCCCTCCTTTTTACGGAAGAAACCGCTACTGCTATTATTGTAAGTATAAAAGCAGCGATTGGCAGCGCCCATCTTTTATATTTTACCAATATGTATGCATTTATATTGGAAGCTCCCTTTTGTTTCTGGTCTTCTATAAACTTATCCAGTTCAAATAAATTTTTGGTTTCTGCAACATAGGAAACCGGGGTAAGATCTTCTATTTTAAAGGTGAAAAGGGTATCCAATCTTCTTTTGGTCTGTATAATCTCCACATCATTCTTAAGCCTTCTTTTTTCATAATTTGTCAACCTATAGATGCTATCCTTCTCTATCCATCGAATATTCGTAGCTGAAATTTTATAATCAAGCTTCTTGATTGAATCAAAATGCTCGTAGGTAAAATTGTAGCCAATTTTCCTATTGGGGTCAAAACTGCTCACATAAATGTAATCGCTTCCGTTCAGCTGATTGAATATATTGCTGGTAACCCTATCTTTCCTTCCTTTTTTAAAGTATTCGTATTCAAATTCATTAAAACCAATACTAGCATGCGGCACAATGAACATTCCCATCATAAATATGAGGATGGCCACAAAGGTCGCACCGATAAAATAAGGTCTTAGAAAACGGGTGTATGATACGCCCGAACTTAAAATGGCAACTATTTCAGTATTACTGGCCAGTTTGGAGGTGAAAAAGATAATGGATAAGAACAAAAATATAGGAAGTAACAAGTTTCCGATTACCAAAGTAAAGTTCCCATAAAACACAATGACCTCGCTCAAAGGGGCTTCATTATCTATAATCTTTCCTATTTTTTCCGCCAAATTGGCCATGATTCCAATAGGCACAAATAGTAATAGCATTCCTAAAAAGGTAACCAGATAACGCTTAAGAATATATTTATCAAGTATGGTAAGCATTACAATCTTTTATCCATTTGTTGTACCATATTAGTTTTCCATTCCTGAAAATCCCCAGCTAAAATACGCTCTCTTGCCGTACGTACCAACCACAGGTAAAAACCAAGGTTGTGAATGGTAGCAATTTGCTTGCCCAAATATTCATTTGCAGCAAACAAATGTCTCAAATATGCTTTTGAGTATTCGGTATCCACAAATGTGATGCCCATTTCATCAATAGGTGAAAAATCTGCCTCCCATTTTTTGTTTTTAATGTTGATGGTACCGTGAGCGGTAAACAACATTCCATTTCGTGCATTGCGAGTAGGCATAACACAGTCGAACATATCAACACCAAGGGCAATATTTTCCAAAATGTTTATGGGTGTCCCAACACCCATTAGATATCTTGGTTTATCTTCTGGTAGAATGTCACAGACAATTTCGGCCATCTCATACATTTCCTCCGCAGGTTCCCCAACGGAAAGCCCTCCAATTGCGTTTCCTTCTGCCCCAACGGATGCAATATATTCCGCCGACTGCTTTCGCAAATCTTTGTATGTTGAGCCTTGTACAATTGGAAAAAAACTCTGGGAATATCCATATTTAAATGGAAGCTTTTCCAAATGGGAAATACATCTATCCAACCATCTATGGGTCATGTGCATAGATCTTTTGGCATAGTTGTACTCGCATGGATAAGGCGTACATTCATCAAAAGCCATAATAATATCTGCTCCAATGACACGCTGAATTTCCATCACATTTTCTGGAGTAAAAAAATGACTTGATCCGTCAATATGGGATTTAAAGTTTACTCCTTCTTCTTTTATTTTTCTATTACCTGACAAGGAATACACTTGATACCCTCCACTATCAGTTAAAATATTTCTATCCCAACCCATAAACTTATGCAGTCCGCCAGCTTGCTCCAAAATTTCAATTCCCGGACGTAAATACAAATGATATGTATTTCCGAGTATAACATCTGGGTTTATTTCATCCTTTAATTCACGTTGATGCACTCCCTTTACAGATGCTACAGTACCCACTGGCATAAAAATGGGTGTCTGTATGGTACCATGGTCTGTAGACAATTCTCCAGCCCTTGCTTTGCTCTTACTATCCTTTTGTTTTAGGGTAAATTCCAATACTTAATTTTAAAACCGCAAATATAGCCATCTCATTTCCACAAAGCCTTAACAAAAAAATAAAGTTTACTTACGAAAAGTGTTTCGTAAAATAATGAGTAAGTGCTTGTTTAACAAAGTGAATGCGGTTACTTTTGAAGCCTTAAAATCAATACAATGCCAAACGCTCAAGAATTACAGGATTTAGTGACCCAAGTACGAAGGGACATTTTAAGAATGGTGCACAAAGTAAATTCAGGGCATCCAGGAGGTTCTCTTGGTTGTACCGAATTTTTTGTTGCACTGTACAATGAAATTATGGAGTTAAAAGATGGTTTTGATATGGATGGAAAAGACGAAGACCTTTTCTTTCTTTCCAATGGTCATATCTCCCCTGTTTTTTATAGTGTTTTGGCAAGAAGAGGATACTTTCCCGTTGAGGAATTAAACACTTTTAGGTTAATAAATTCTCGTTTGCAAGGTCATCCCACAACACATGAAGGTCTTCCTGGGGTTCGCATTGCATCTGGTTCATTGGGTCAAGGTATGTCGGTAGCTATTGGTGCCGCTTTAGCTAAAAAGCTGAATGGAGACAATCATTTAATTTATAGCCTACACGGTGATGGAGAATTGCAGGAAGGGCAAAATTGGGAAGCCATTATGTATGCCGCCGGAAATAAGGTAGACAATTATATTGCCACTATCGATTTAAATGGACAACAAATAGATGGATCAACAGATGATGTGTTGCCATTGGGCAACGTTGCCGAAAAGTTTAGGGTTTTTGGATGGGATGTTTTGGAAATTGAAAACGGTAATGATTTAAAGCAAGTCATAGAAGGCTTAAATGAGGCAAAAAGTAGAACAGGAAAAGGAAAACCTGTTTGTATAATAATGACCACTATGATGGGTAATGGAGTTGATTTTATGATGCATACCCATGCTTGGCACGGTAAAGCTCCCAACGACGAACAATTGGAAACGGCATTGGCTCAAAACCCTGAAACTGTAGGCGATTATTAATTCTGAAGAAAACTATCATGACAAAATATACTGATCAAGGAAAAAACGATACACGAAGCGGATTTGGAGCTGGAATGACGGAATTAGGAAGAACAAATCCCAATGTGGTTGCCCTTTGTGCCGACTTGGTAGGTTCTTTAAAGATTCAAACCTTTATTGATGAAAATCCAGAACGCTTTTTTCAAATTGGAATAGCAGAAGCCAACATGATGGGAATAGCCGCTGGTCTGACCATTGGTGGAAAAATTCCATTTACAGGAACATTTGCCAACTTTTCAACAGGAAGAGTCTACGATCAAATTCGCCAATCCATCGCATATTCTGATAAAAATGTGAAAATATGTGCTTCGCATGCTGGGATAACCTTAGGTGAAGATGGGGCAACGCACCAAATATTGGAAGACATTGGACTAATGAAAATGTTGCCTGGAATGACGGTTATCAATCCTTGTGATTTTAACCAGACTAAAGCAGCAACTCTGGCCATAGCAGAGCATGATGGACCCGTTTACCTACGTTTTGGTAGACCAAAAGTGGCAAACTTTACGCCAGCAGATCAAAAGTTTGAAATTGGGAAAGCACTGATGCTCAATGAAGGTACGGATGTAACTATTATTGCAACAGGCCACTTGGTTTGGCAATCGCTACTAGCCGCAGAAAATTTGGAAAATCAAGGGATTTCAGCAGAAGTGATCAATATACACACCATTAAGCCTCTTGATGACAAGGCTATTTTGGACTCAGTAAAAAAGACCGGTTGTGTGGTTACCGCTGAAGAACACAATTTTCTTGGTGGTCTTGGGGAAAGTGTCTCCCGCGTATTGGCTACCCATTATCCTACTCCCCAAGAATTTGTGGCAACACAGGATACTTTTGGTGAAAGTGGAACACCGGAACAACTTATGGATAAATATGGCCTGAACAATAAAGCCATTGAAGCAGCCGTTTTAAAAGTGTTGAAACGAAAATAATTTTTTCGGTATCATCTTTGATATTCTTCAATCTTTTAAAACGAAACACTTATGAAAAAAACATTTCTAGTTGCAGTGTTGACCTTAATGGGGTCTGCTGTATTTGCACAAAGCGGTTCAGGATTTGGTATTAAAGCCGGACTTAGCTACAACAAAAACGGTGATTTAATTGGCTCTGTTGGTGATGCAGGACAAAACATTGTTGAAGGCGCCGAAGGTAAAGCCGGATATCATGTAGGTTTTTGGGGAAAACTGGATTTTCCAAAAATCTATCTTCGTCCAGAACTTGTATACTCTAAAACAAAGAGTAGCTATAATGTTGACGGAGCTTCCAATGATTATGATATTTCAAAAATAGATCTTCCAGTGCTATTGGGTTATAAGCTTATAGGCCCTTTACATGTTTTTGCAGGTCCTGCCTTTCAATACACCCTTAAAAACGATTTAGGAGATTTGGAAGTTGAAGATGTTGAAAATGATTTTTCAGTTGGCCTTAATGTTGGCGTCGGGGTTAATCTAGGTAAAATTGGAGTCGATGTTCGCTATGAACGAGGTTTCTCCGAAAATGAAGCTGAATTTATTGGAAATAACATTACTGATATTTCAGGTAGAGTTGATTCTAGACCATCCCAAGTTATTTTTGCACTTTCCTTGAAGTTATAAGAAACGATATTTATATAAAAATAAAAAGCCCGCTTAAAGCAGGCTTTTTTTAGTTTGTATCCGGATCCAAATAATCCGGGGTGCCATCCCCATCCGCATCTGGGTATGGTAAGATTATATTTCCATCATCGTCTGTAATTTCATCATTGGTAGAAACCCCATCGCCATCATCATCACCATCCTGAAAGTTTGGTACTGAAAAACCAAAATTATTTAGTTCATCCTCTTCATCGGTATCATCATTGTTCAAATTACCGTCCCCATTTAAATCTTCCAATATAGACGGAACTCCATCATTGTCATTATCGGTATTTTCAATAAAAGCACCTATTTCAACCTCAAAAAGTAAAATAGAGTATGCAGATATTAGCGTAGATGGAGAACTGTTAAAGTATGCAAGTCCAGATGGTAGGATAAACATACCTATACCACTGTTGGCAATCGATATGGTTCCATCTCCATTTTCCACTATTTGGTCTTCTGTACCCGCATGAAAATTGGAGATTCCCTGTGCGTAGCCCCTTATGGTAAATGGAAGTTCTTGCCAAGAGAAAGTTTGGTTCTCATCAAACAGAGTACCATCCAACAAAGTACCACGATATCTCAATAAGGTAGAATCGGCATAAGTTGGGCTACCTCCACCGCCTACTCTTGCTTCCAAATAATAATAGGTGTGTTCAACGTTTTCTTCCCCATCGTCCAAACCAAAAGCATCTGAAGACACATTAACAGATGCAGACTTAAGTTCATCCCTGTCAATTAGTGCTATTTTATCGGTATTATCCCCAGCAATAGTATCAATGCGTATTTTGTAGTCAAAACCGGCTGGAGGTGCTGCAAATTCATCATAATTATAGAAATGCGTTTGAAGAAATTCTATAATTTCCGCATCATCCTCCGGTGAAACTTCACTTAGTAGACTAGCTTCAATTGCTATAACCTCCAAATCATCATCATTCTTACATGAAAAGATTACTACACTCATTATCAAGCAGACAAAAACCTTGTACTTCATTAAGTATGTTTATTTAGCTGCGCAAGATACAATTTTCCGTTATTTTTGCTTATTTCATTAACAAAGATTTGCAGAGTTTATGCGCATTGACAAATACCTTTGGTGTATTAGATACTTTAAAACAAGAAACGTTGCCGCCATTGCTGTTAAAAAAGGCCAAGTACGAATTAATGGAGCTGTAGTAAAGCCATCTAGAGAGGTATATCCCATGGACAAAATTCTTGTGCGAAAAAACCAAATTGAACATCAGCTTACCGTTTTGGATATTCCTGAAAGTCGGGTTGGGGCCAAGCTGGTTGACATTTATAGAAAAGACACTACTCCTAAAGAAGCGTTTGAACATAATGACCTGCTTAAACTAGCGAAGGACCACTACAGAAAAAAAGGAGTGGGGAGGCCTACAAAAAAGGACAGAAGGGATATTGATGGGTATTTGGATGAATCTGAATAATCTGTTTTATATCTTTGTTTATCTTCATTCCCTGTTATGAACAATCAGATACTTAACAACGATCAAATTCGGCATACCGTAAACCGTATAGCTTATCAAATTTACGAAGCGAATGTTGACGAGAAAGAAATTATTATTGCCGGTATTGATGGGGGTGGTTTACTTTTTGCAAAAAAAATAGCTGCTGTGCTTAGAAAAATAACTGAAGCTGATATTGTATTGTGTAAAATACAAATGGACAAGAAAAATCCACTAGAAAGTGGGGTCAGTACTTCTATCAAAGAAGAAGAATACAAAAATAAGTCAGTTGTCCTTGTGGATGATGTTTTAAATTCGGGCACTACATTAATTTATGGCGTACACCATTTTCTTAAAACACCTATAAAACAATTAAAAACTGCTGTGTTGGTAAATAGAAACCATAAAAAGTATCCGGTAAAAGCAGATTATAAGGGAATTTCGTTGTCCACTTCGTTAAATGAACATATTAAAGTAGAATTTAAGCCTAAAAATGATATCGTTTATTTAGAGTAGTAACAACTTCAATTCTGATACTAATTCTTCAATAGTCTTGCCTTCACAATCCAGAATATGCTTTGCTTGGGCATAGAATTGCCTTCTTTCAAAAAGATGTTTTCCAACAAATTCAGGTAAGTCCTTGTTTTCAATATTCTTTACCAAAGGTCTCTGGTCTTTTTCATTACTTATTCTATTGGCCAACGTTAAAACAGGTAATTGCAAATAAATTGAATGATCTGAATTGTTAAGGATCGTTTTCATATTTTCACCATAGCATGGGGTACCTCCTCCGGTTGAAAGAACTACGGATTCATTTTCATGTAAGACCTTATCCAACATTTCGTGTTCCAGCTTTCGAAAAAAAATCTCGCCTTTTTCTGAAAAAATAGTTGTGATTGATTTTTGCATTTCGGATTCAATATACTCGTCCAAATCAATAAACCCAATATCCAAGTCATTGGCTAACAGCCTACCAATAGAAGACTTTCCGCTTGCCATATAACCTATCAAAACTACTTTCATTATTAAGAATTAAAGATGATTTTAAAAAAACACAAATTTATCATTAAATCATCTTGCAAAATAGATTATTGATATTATATTTGCACCCGCTTAGCGCAGCATTTTTGGCGCTTTTGTTTTTTTATTGACCTGATAGCTCAGTTGGTAGAGCATCTCCCTTTTAAGGAGAGGGTCCTGGGTTCGAGCCCCAGTCAGGTCACAAATTATTTAATGGAATTAAAACCCTGCCAGTAGTTTTGGCGGGGTTTTCTGTTTTTAGGGGAATAATTTTGTTTGATAAAATATGCGTGGACAACCTGAAACGTTGCGTACTATTAATATATCATCTAAATCTTCATCTTCTCCTTCCTCCGGAATACTGCATCGCTTCACCTTTGCCAAACCCATAGCTGAAACCGAAGGACACAAACCGCGCGCGAAAACTTCGATTAAAAACTTCAAAATCGTTCTGCGCGATTTGGTTTTCTTGAATCCGTGACGCAAATGCATCTCGGACACTCATGTTCAAGACTGCTTTACCTTTCAGTATTTTCTTTCTAATTCCCAAATCCAAAAATGCAATATCGCTTATCTCTCCCTGCACGGTTTGGTAAGCTGATTGGTAGTTTCCAGTGGTCTCAAAATCAATGTCCCAAGGCATTTTTATTTTGGTCAACAGTTTTGATGACCACTGATCTGCACTAAAGTCGAATACGGTTTCCTCAAAACTACCTTGACGGGAAAAGGTATTATAATTGAAATCAAGATTGAACGTTAGCCATTTGACCGGACTGTATTTAGTGTTAAACTCCATACCCCAGGCATTGTTCGTTCCAATATTTTCCGGTCTGGTGATGTTTACATTATCCTCAAAAAAAGAAATTCGTTCAATAATATCATTAGTATATCGATGATATAGTCCCAAGTTCAAAGGTGTCTTACCTACAAAGAAAATACCCGTCACCTCATAAGAATCGGTAAACTCAGGAAGTAAATCTGGGTTGCCCTGTCTAATGTTGAAATTATTTCGAATGTTGAAGAATGGATTCAAATCCCATAGTCTTGGACGATAAATTCTCCTCGAATAACCTGCTTGCAAAGAAACCTTTTCAGAAAACTTGTACGATGTGTGTGCACTTGGAAAAAGATTGGTATAGTTTTGGTCATTTGACTCATCCGTATTTACAAGTAAAGTCCCAACTTCAGTATTTTCAACTCGTAAGCCCGCTTTCAATCCCCATTTTTCACCTTCATATGCGGTGGTTCCATAAACACCTAATACGTTTTGGTCAAATTCAAAAATGTTTGTTAGACTAGGGTCAACAACAAACCCGCCGTTTTCAAGGTTTTCCACTTCAAAGTCATTACTGACATCGTTAAGAATATACTGAGCTCCAGTTTCAACGGAAAACTTATCTAAAAAAGGTTTGGTATAATCCAGTTTGAAGGTAAAAACAGATTCCTGGAAATTAGTGCGGGTGTTTTGTTCGGCATCACGATCTTCTCCTGAAACTGTACTATCCAGGAATTCAGAGCTCTGGTCCTTCCCGAAGAAATTTCCTAGCGCACTGAACAGCAAATCATGGTCTTCATCATCTTCAAAATCCTTTTTGTACTGCAATTCATATTGAAATTTTGGGTTTCGAGCTTCGGTTACCTCAGTTCGCTCCCACTGCGATGTCAAGTCTCCCAATCCGTCCAACGCTGTAAAATTGGTGGTCGATGGCTGATCTTCAATCTCCAAAGCAAAATTTCCTGAAAGTGTGAGTACGCTTGTGGGACTGAAATAGTAATCCGTTCCCAGTATGAAATTGTAAAATTCTTCGTTCCTGAATTCTTCGCCGTTGGATAGAACAACATTGCCTGTGGTCAGATCGGTATTGCGCACTGTAATCTCATTGGGCAACTCGCGGTACCCAGCTCCAAGCTGTGTGAACAGGTTAAATTTCTCGGTTCTTCGATTAAGACTAATTCCGACACTGTGGTTATTGGGCGCACCGCTATTCACCGAAATGGAACCATTTAATCCTTTTTGTTCTTCCTTTTTAATCACAATGTTGATAATGCCTGAGGTACCCTCTGCATCATACTTTGCGGAAGGATTGGTAATCACCTCTACCCTATCAATCATATCAGCGGTAATGGTACCAAGTGCATTGTTCTCATCACTGGTCAATATAGAAGGTTTTCCGTTGATCAATACCTGAACACCTTGACTGCCCCGAAGACTGATCTGCCCCTCTATATTTACATTCACTGATGGAACGTTGTTCAATACCTCAAGGGCACTGGCACCTGTAGTGCTCAAATCCTTTCCGACGTTGAATACACGTTTGTCAAGTTTGAAAACGGTCTGTGAAACTTCACCCTGAACGACCACTTCTGCAAGCTTCTGCGCATCTTCAGAAATCTCTATGGTACCCAAGTCATTTTGCTTGTTTTTTGTATCTGGCACCTGCAAAACTTTCGTTTCAAAGCCTAAAAAACTGATTTCAATATAACAGTCAGTGACATTGGTTTTCAAAGAAAATGTGCCATCGTCCAAAGTGGTGGTCCCATCGATTGCCTTTTTGGTTTCATTGTCCACGACAGCAACTGTAGCAAAAGCAACAGGTAACCCAGAAGATTTTTCTACTACTTTACCATTAAATGTAGTACTCCACTGTTGTGCATTTCCAATCGCGCCAAAAAGAAAAAGGGTTATACTCGATAGCAAAAAATATTTCACGGCCAAATTCATGTTTTCCGTTTTTATTCAAATTTTCAATAAAAAGACATAGCGTTAAAATAGTTTCCCATGAACGACACACCTTCTCCCCCAACCAACAAGTTAGGCAGTTGCATTTATAAATCGTTGTTTAAAGACCAAAAACCGTCGTTTACGGCTTTTATTTTATTTTACTACATTGTTAGGGATACTTTTGGTTGAATCATATTCGAATGCTAATATCAAAAAGAGAACTTGTTTTTCAATCGGTCCTTCTTGTACTGGTATTTCTGTTCTATTCATTTGATAGGGAAAACCCAGGATTTCATGGACACCAATTGGCTTTCTTCAGTACTTATGTACTTGCCGCCGCTGCTATAGGGTATTGGCTGATGCCCCGTTTTCTGTACAAGAGGAAATATTGGCAATTTTTCACATTCGTGTTCTTGATGGTCGCTATAGTTATTCTGTTGGAAGAATTGCTCCTTGAGCAACTCTTCTTTCCAGGTACCAGGAGGGCCAAATCGTTTCCTGGAGTATTTTTTTCACTGTTGGGGGTATTACCCGTAATTACCATTCTCTCCGGATTTAAGTTTGGGTGGGATGCCCTACAAAAGCAAGAACAGATAGAAGCTTTGAAAGGTACGGTTCAAGAAAGTGAGCTTCAATTTTTGAGGTCTCAGATAAATCCACACTTTTTGTTCAATAATCTTAACAATCTGTATTCCTATGCCCTTGAAGGCTCACCGAAAACTCCTGAAATTATTCTGGAACTCAGCGGATTGTTGCGGTATATGTTGTATGAGTGCAAAGAAAAATTTGTGCCACTTCAAAAAGAAATTGAGCAATTGCATAACTTTATTAAGTTGAGCAAATTACAAATTGAAAATAGAGGCATGGTTCATTTCGATGTGCAAAATGTGGAAACGGGATACAAGATTGCCCCACTAATTTTGATAGTCTTTATTGAGAATGCCTTTAAACACAGTCAAGCCGGACAGAGCGAAAACATAAAGATTGACATGAAGCTACACATGAAGGCCAATATGTTACATTTTGTATGCGACAATAATCATGAGCCTATTGAAGGTCTTGATAGTGTAGATGCTGGAATTGGACTCGAAAATGTAAAAAAACGTTTACAGCTCCTTTATCCAAACAAACATCATCTTGAAATTAAAGAAGATAGGAACAGGTACAAGGTCAACTTATCGGTGGAATTAAGTAAAATAAACCGTTTATGAACTGTATCATAATCGAAGACCAGCCTCCTGCGCAGCGTATCCTAAAGAAATATATTGAGAACGTAGATTCTTTAGAATTAAAGGGTGTTTTTTCAGATGCGATACAAGCCATGGAATTTTTGAAAAGCGAAACGGTGCATCTAATTTTTCTTGACATACACCTACCTAAACTTTCTGGCATTGATTTTTTAAAGACCATGGGCAATCCGCCCAACATCATTTTAACAACTGCATTCTCGGAATATGCACTTGAAAGCTATGAATTCAACGTTGTCGATTATCTGTTAAAACCTTTTTCGTTTCAACGTTTTGTTAAGGCCGTATCAAAGGTATCAGAAAGAAAGAAAATTGCGTCCACGAACAAGTATGATGCAGATTCAGCACAATTTAGAAAGGAAATCTACATCAAGTCGGGCTACGAGCATATCAAAATCTATATTGAAGACATTCAGCATATTACAGCAGATTCTGATTATACTGAAATTGTGACTGAGACTAAAAAGCACCTATCCAACGAACCTCTTCGCTTCTGGTTGGAAAATCTGCCAAGTAACCAGTTTCAACGTATCCATAAATCACATATCATAAATGCAGAATCAATAGAAAAAATTGTCGGAAATCAAGTATACCTTCTCGGAGGCTTCAAACTACCTATTGGAAGGGCCTATAAAGAAGAATTCATGAAGACTATTTTAAAATAAAATTCTATAAAAAAATTACGAAAAGAAAGACATTAAACAAAAGTCTTTGATTTATAAACCTCTTTTAGCTTACTGATTTTGAACAATAAAAGAACATACCATTATTTTGAAAGCAAGTAGTAAGAAGGTGGCTTTCCATATACTTTTTTAAATAATTTACTGAATACTGCAAGATCACTGAAACCAAATAAGTCGGACACTTCACTAACCGAAAGCTTTTGATTTTGCAGTATTTTTTGTGCTTTTTTTATTTTTAAACTATTGATGTATTGATGTGGTGTTTTGCCGTAAACTAATTTAAAAGAGTTGTAAAGATGATATTTAGAAAGTGTTGATACACGTGATAGCTCGTCCAAAGAAATCGGGTTCATCAAATTATCCTGAATATATTCATTTGCCCGCAACAGTCTCTTTAACGTTTCTAGTTTAGTAGAAGGTTTTTTTGATGCAATATGGGTTGCCAAACCATATCCTCTGTATTGATCATTATAAATAGTTTGTAATACATCAATGGAAAGTTCTTCAGGACAGGTTTGCGCATAATCTATATTGTTGCTTAACCTATAGATAGATTGCAATAGCCAACCAGATCTATAATAGTTGGCACCGAACATTTGTTCCATAAAATAGGTTTGGTTCGAAATACTGTGAAATGGGTTATCCAATAATCTGACTTGAGAAGTTGAAACAAAATAATTGAATTGTTCTCTAAGGGCATCACATATCACCAAACTTAAAACATCGATATAACCTTGTCTTTCATTAACGTATTCCCAGCCTATACTGGGGTTGGTAATAATAAATTTGTTAGCTTCTACTTTAATTCGTTTATTTTTCCACTGCAACTCCCCTACACCATCCTTAAAATATATTATGGTAAGATTGTTATCCTCAAATTTAAAATGCGACAACGGGGCATCAAATCGCATCATATAGTTTTTATCCTTCTCGAACTTAGGCGGGTTTTTTCCATCTCGCTTTTCAAAATGGTTATAGTATCTATCTTTATAATTGAGAGACATTTTCTTATTCTTTTCAAATCAGTGTACAAGCCTTACAAAAGTTACACTTAATAATAACATATAGCTAAGATACACGAACAGGTAATAGTTGCTTGAAATCTATTTTTTCTCAGTGTTCTTTTTTACCTGACTTTTCAACTAGTTGTTTAATGTTGACTTTTTGATGAAAATATGTAATCTTCCAAACTACTTTTATCTATTGGTCCAAGATAATTTCAAGGTTACTATATCAGCAAAATTCTTTTATCACTGGGTTGCGATATTTTATCTGCTACCGCACTTCTTAAAAAAATGATTTTTTGACAAATGAGTTGGTCAAACCTACAAGTACTTTTGGGTTTCATCATCAAATCAAAAAATGAACAAATATTGTTTTGCCCTTCTGTGCCTATGGTGCGGTAAATCACCTGCCCAAAATCTATCCGATTCAGAAAATTCTCTTTCTACTCTTGGATTTTTTGATAGAACAGAATTTAGGGCAGGTTACTATGGAAATTACTATTGGAACCCTGGCCTTACAGTTGGAGCTGAATATCTTTTAACCGAAAAAGTGCGAGTTAAAGCAAAAAAACGAAGAAAAAAGATCATCATTAAACAATGGCTGTTGAATGGAACATTCGGTGTAAGTTGGGATCCGAGAACAGAACTCGGCGTCTTTACCAATTATGGGATTTTGTGGCGTAGGACCAACACTAAGGGAAAGCAGATAAATATACAATTTAACCCTTTAGGGATATATCGTGCATTTTTACCAGAGACCTATGAAGTATCTGGCGACGAGGTAGACAAAGTCTTCCTTCCCGGCAGAAACTATTATGCTCCATCCCTTTCATTTGGTTTTGGGAAATGGCGTAAAGGCAGAAAGTTAACTGGCAGGTATTTAAACGTTACTTACATGCTCCGAACTCCATATAACACAGGCTCCTTACCTTCAATTGCAATAGAATATGGCTTCCGCTTTAACCTGAAAAAGAAAAAAAAATATGCAAACGATAATCAATAAAATTCAGAAAACAATTTCCGTATTAGTATCAGTCCTCTTTGTTCTTTCCTGCACGCAAGATGATGTTGGTGATTTGAGCGACACTTTATATGTGCGCCATAAAGGAGCTGATATGCCAGCACACATTTATGGCAATGCATCGGAAAAAGTATTTCTAATTATTCTGCATGGTGGTCCTGGAGGAAATGGGCTATCCTATAGGTCAGGAACCATCAAAAGTGAAATTGAAAAAACATGCGCTGTTGTGTACTATGATCAACGGGGTTCTGGAATGTCCCAAGGCAAATATTCTGAGGATGGTATCAGCATAGAAATTATGGCCGAAGATATACTGGCTTTAGTAAAAGTAATACAGCATAAATACGGAGATGATTCTAAATTCTTTTTAATGGGTCATAGTTGGGGAGGAACTTTGGGAACGGCAGTTTTATTAAAGAATCAAGATGTATTCAAAGGATGGATTGAAATCGGGGGCGCCCATGATTCCAGTGGTGTTTTTTTTGAATACCCAAAGAATTTTAGAAGAGTGGCCAACGAACAGATTGCTCTGGAAAACAATGTCACCTATTGGGAAGCTGTAAAAAACAAAATAGATGGACTGAACACAGATACATATTCTGATGATGATTTTTACACTATGAACAAGGAAGCCAGCAAAGCAGAAGAAAAACTAGAAGATGACAGACTTATCAATAAAACCAGAAGCAAAATTCAAGGTGAATTCGTAATCAATACTTTTTTCAAAAATAATGTTTTAACCGTAGCTTGGAACGCTAATAAGACACAATCTATTTTAGTTAGAGATCAAGGTATTTTCAAAGACCTGTCCTTCAAAGACAGGCTTGATGAAATCACCATACCATCTTTGGTGCTCTGGGGTAAATATGATATGGTAGTGCCTCCCAAATTTGCTCAAGATGCCTTTGATGGATTAGGTTCCACCTCAAAAAAATTAGTCATTTTTCAAAACTCAGGTCATACAATTATGAACCATGAACCTGACCTGTTTGCGGACGAGGTAATCGATTTTATCAACGAATATGAATAGTTAAAACCAATACTAAATTTATCTTTTAGGTATAGAAATAGAACTAGTTCTGGTTGATTTTACTTTTACTCGGACTAAAGTTTAATCATTAAAACAACATATGCTACATTTCTTCTAGTTTTTACATCATCCCAAATATCCAACAAACGCTTCTTTAGCTACATTTGAAAACAAAAGTTACTATCAAGATGAAGTGTTTCCCATTAGTTTTTGCTCTACTTACATTTATCATTTCCTGCGGCTCCGAATCTGGGAGTTTAACTATTATTCCAGCAGATGATACAGTTCAAGAAGAACCCGAAGAAAATAATCCCGATGAAGGAGATACTGCAGCCAGTGAATTTGATGATGGGGTGATTAGAAATGTTTCGTCTGTTGAAATTGTAGCTGAAATGAAAACGGGTTGGAATCTGGGAAATAGTCTTGATGTTGAAGGCCCCGACGAAACTTTTTGGGGCAATCCTGTAACCACAAAGTCTATGATTGATGAAGTATCCAAGCGAGGATTTAACACTCTAAGGGTTCCTGTTACTTGGAGTTTCCATCAAGGCCCAGCGCCTTCATACCTAGTTGAGGAAAGTTGGTTGAACAGAGTTGAGGAAGTGGTAAATTATGGAAGGGCAAATAATATGTACGTAATCATCAATGTACATCATGATGATCCTTGGATTATCCCAACATACGAAAAGGGTGATGAAGTAAAGGACAGGCTTTCCAAATTATGGACACAAATTGCCAATAGATTCAAAAACTATAGTGATTATGTCATTTTTGAAACCTTGAACGAACCCCGATATGAGAATACGCCGGAAGAATGGTCGGGAGGAACTGCGGAGGGAAGGGACATGGTAAACCAATACCATAAAGTAAGTTTAGACGCGATAAGAGCTACCGGAGGGAACAACAGCTTTAGACAGATTATGATCTCCACTTATGCAGCTAGTACAATACCTATGGTGATGGATGATTTGATAATTCCAAATAATGATCCCAGAACAATAATTTCGCTTCATTCTTACTTTCCATTTCCATTCACTTTGGAGGGAACAGACAATACTTGGGGAACAGATGAGGATAAAGCCCAATTGGCTGCTGAGATGGACAGAATTAAAACAAAGTTTGTAGATAACGGCAAAGCTGTTGTATTGGGTGAGTGGAGTTCCGGAAACCAGAACAATCTAGAAGATCGTTTGGACCATGCATCCTATTATGCCCAAGCTGCGGCTGAGAGAGGTTTCGCAAATATCTGGTGGGATAATGGAAATACAGGTGTATCAAACGATGGTCTCGCTATATTTGATAGGCAAACTTTGACTTGGCCATTTGGTGAGATAGCAGATATTATTGTACAAGCCAATAATTAAACTAAAATGCCACTTTATTTTCTACTGCAATAAATTTTAAAAAATCGTTGTTTTTTGCGATTAGAATATATTGCTTTCCTTTTATTGAAATTACCGATAAGTCCTTAACATCCCCATCCATATAAAGTCCGGTTTCTTTTGGGGCAAGTGCTTGGAAATCTTTGTTTTCGGTTCCTTTTAAAAATGTTCCATGTCCTGCATCTGCCCTGGGTGTTTCTACTTCGGAAGCATATAGATTACCCCCAAGAACGATATCCTTTGTGCCATCTAAATCAAAATCTGCAATCAAAATTTGGTTTGCCGGTGCTATTTGGGCCCTTATCGGTAAATCATTCCTTATGAACTTTCCATTTTCATTCACGAAAACCGCACTTTTAAAAGATGAAACTTTATAGTGAATACTGCCCTCCAATTTTTTTTCCTCATATACATCCAACAAAGTAGCTTTGGAAAAAGCATCATAATTTTTGAATTTTTCTTTGATTGATGGTATTTGTTGCGAAGAGCATTCCCTTCCTCTTACCGGGTATTGCTCTCCTTCATTGTAATAACTCAAAACAATATCGTTGGTTCTATTTCCATCAAAATCATTTAAAAAAACATCGAAAGTTTCATTGCCATTGGCCTTATACTTGTAGTTATCCCCAAGATTGCCCGCGACTAAATCTATATCGCCATCATTATCAATATCATCAGCTTTAAGGCTGAACCACCAGCCTGTGGTATTGGATAAACCAACCTCTTCCGTAATTTCTTTAAAGGTTGTTCCTGTATTTTTGAAAAGCCTAACTTTCATCCACTCTCCGGTAATAGCCAAATCTTTCCAACCGTCATTATCGAAGTCCAGCCATTGTGCCGATGTTACCAATCCCAATCTATCAAATTCAGGGGCAATTTTCTGCGTTACATTAATAAATTTGGGAAAACCGGATGTGCTTATATTTTCAAGAATATAGCTTGATGCTGGGTAAGGGTAGTTTCCAGGCATCAATCTTCCTCCTATAAATAAATCTTGATCCCCATCTTTGTCAAAATCACAATCGTATACCCTACTACCACTAATAAATATCTTGGGCAGTGCATTTGCACCTTTAGTAAAACTACCATTTCCTTGATTGATGTAAAGCCTGTCTTGAAGCATTGGCGAATTTGGACCAAACTCATTCCCTCCGCTTACAATATAGAGATCATTGTCGCCATCATTATCAGCGTCAAAAATGTGAGAGCCAATGTCTTCGTGATTTCTATCTTCCAATAAAATCTTTAATTTTTGTTGTTCAAAAGAACCATCTGGCGTCTGGAAGAACATTCCCCCTGGATATTTTGATGCTGCTCCGATATAGAAATCTTCCAAGCCATCGCCATTTAAGTCACCAACTGCCAAACCGGGGCCAAATTGGGAAGTTTTATGCGGTAGAAGAATTTCGTTTTTAAAATCATCGTAGGTGTTCTCCTTATGCTTATAGAGTGCCAAGGTATCTGGGTTACTTTGGAACAGATGGTTACCCTTACTTGCCATTCGCCCATCAATTGTATTCTTTGCCTCTTCAAAATCCAACACCAAGCTAGAGTTAGCCCCCACCTCTGTTAATTTCTGTATCTTTTGATTGGGCCATATTACGATAAGACTGTCAACCACCTCATCTTTACCCAGCCCAAAATGTAGTTTTGGCGCTACTGAGGATTGGAAACCTCGACTCAAAGTGACTTCTTGAACCTGATGTGTTTCATCATAATATAAGTGAACCTTTGCCCCCAAACCATATTGATTTTTTGATTCACCCTTTAAGCTTAAGGTAATATGATTGTTGGTATCAGAGCTATGGTTTTCAAAAATAGAGACTTCACTATCTATATTATTTGTAACCAATTCCAAATCACCATCATTGTCCAAATCCGCATACACTGCCCCGTTTGAAAAACCTTTGTCCTCAATTCCCCATTCCTTATTGCTTTTTGAAAAGGTAAGATCTCCATTGTTTTTAAAAACGTAATTATCAATTGGTTCAGATGGAATACGGAGACTCTTGTCCAATAAACTATCCTTATGCTTTTTTTCTCCTTTTAGATTTTCAAAGTAATCTTTATTGTTAATTTCCCTGCGGGTGCCATTGGATACGAATAGGTCCTTATAACCATCATTATCAAAATCGGCCAATAAAGGAGCCCAGCTCCAATCTGTGGATGAAATACCGGCAAGTCTGGAAATATCCTTAAATTTTGGAATGCCTTGGTGTTCAAACCCCGTGTTTATTTGTAGCGTGTTCTGCATGTATTGGTATTGAAATCCCACACGTTCAATATTTGCAAATAATTCCGGGTTCATACTGGCCATATTTGCCTTTGACCTTCGGTTTGATGCGGCATCCATATCCATTTGGACAATATCCAGGAAACCATCGTTATTAAAATCGGCAATATCTACTCCCATTCCATAAAATGAGGTATGCGCGGTTGCGTTTTTTATCTCGTCCTTAAAGGTTCCATCTTTTTGATTGATGTACAGACAATCAGGTGTGCCAAAATCATTTGATACATACAGATCCGTCCAACCATCTTCGTTAAGATCTGAAGCCGTAACGCTCAAGGAAAGACTATATAGTTTAACACCTGAAGATTCCGTGATTTTTGTAAAATGCCCACCGTCATTTCTATACAGATTATCGGTTTCTAAATCTGTAACCCTATCCATTCGCATTTTGTAATGAAAGCTATTATATTCAAATGGGGTTATAGGGTAATTGGCGACATACACATCCAAATCCCCATCTTGATCAAAATCAAAAAAAGTAGCATCAACACTATTTCCAGCATCATTTAATCCAAAATCAACTGCCATTTCCTTAAAAGTATTGTCTCCCTGATTAATAAAAAGTTGGTTTTGTTTGTTTCCGGACTGGCCGGCCACCAAACAATAAATATCCAATAGTCCATCTCCATTTACGTCTGCCATTGTTGTTCCCGTATACCATCTTTGATCTCCTCCCATACCGGATTCCAAAGTAATGTCCTTGAACACCAAGTCTCCATGGTTAAGGTAAAGTTTGTTAGTCACCGTATTGCCCGTAAAAAAAAGATCGGTTAGACCATCATTATTGATATCCCCGGCAGAGACCCCACCTCCCATGTATATATAGGGATAGGTAAAATAGTTTAGGGTGTCGTTTTCTACAAGTTGATTCTTAAAGGTTATCCCCGTGGTTTTGGATTCTAGTTTTGTGAAAATTTTGTTTTCTGTGGTTTTACCAGAAGTTTGAGTGTTTTTATGGTCAACATTGACACAGCCAAAAAACATACCTACACTGAAAATTGTCAGTAAAAATTTCATCAACATACTTTCTTTATTTTATACATACTCCCAATAGTGCTATCCAACTCTACTAATAAAAAAATAAATGAGCGAAAAAAAAATTTTCGCCCATTTAAATTAAATTAACTAACTCAACTTTTAATATCCAGGATTCTGGTCTCCTTGTCCAATTTCCGTGTTACTGTCTATTTCATTTTGTGGTATGGGCATTACCCTATGGACAGTTGGATCATATACTCTTACTGTTCTGAGGGATTCATCAGGGTTATTGAAATTTTGATCTGGGAAAATGGAAAGTTCTTGATCATCCAAATTCCATCTTATCAAATCATCAAATCGCACTTGTTCTGCACAGAGTTCAACAAATCTTTCGTGAACAATGGCATCAAAGATTTGTTCTGTTGTATTTACGGGATAACCACGGGCATCCATAGTGGCGGTTCCATATCTTGGCATCTCGGCGCGATCTCTTATCTGATTGAGTAAATCCACAGCACCTGTATTGTTCCCCAAATTCAATTCAACTTCAGCTTGCATTAAGATAATATCTGCATATCTCATAATCCTAACGTTCACACTACTGTTCTCTGAAACACTTTCTTCATCATACAACTGTGAAAACTTATACCATACCGGTCCACCTCCACATCCAGGGCAAGGAAATTCAAACGCATCTCCAGGTCCATAACTGGTACCATCCTCTAGAATGGCAATATCAAATCTAGGGTCATCATCTTCAAATTCGGCAATTACCTTGGAAGAAGGTCTAGCGTTGCCCCATCCCGCATATTCTTGAGAGTGAAATGTTACTTCTGACGTTCCCACTCCTGTTTGTGCCCAACGTTCTGACTCCGTTCCTACTTCACCATTATATCCTATTTCAAACATAGATTCATCATTATGCTCGCCAGTTTCGCTAAAGTTATCCCTATAATTTTCCAAAGGAAGTAAGCTATGATTGTTTATGTTGTTAAATGCCTGTTGCGCTTCAGTATACATTTCCCTATGCAAATACACTTTGCCCAACAAACCAAAAGCTGCCTCCCTAGTAACTCGCCCTACTTCTGTAGTTCCTTTAGGAAAAGTAAGCTGGGTAGATAATTGTAAATCGGCTATGATTTGCCCATAAACTGCATCAGCCGTTGCTCTAGGTGTATCATCAAGCGCAGTCGCCAAATCTGTTTTCAGTGGTACTCCTCCAAATCGTTTTACCAAATGGAAATAATAGAGTGCTCTAAGGAAATAAGCTTGTCCCAAAGCATCATCGACATCTGCTTGCGAGAAATCATTTGTTGCCGTATTGGTTCTCATCCTTTCTTCATTACCAATTACAAAATTGCAGGCACCAACACCGTTAAAACATGCCGTCCAGTACTGCGCAATACCTCCAAGAGTTGCGTTTAACTCAAACCTATTGAAGGGTGCGAAATTTGGATCGCCACTGGAAACCACTTCATCTGACATGGCATCTGGAAAAATATATCCATTACGTTGATAGAGAACTTGGAATTGATTATATGACGCATTAACTGCTGCTTCCACCTGAGCCAAGGATTCGAAAAAGATTTCGGGATTCAAAGCATTTGTGTTTTCAACAGGAACTTCATCATCGCAAGCCACAAACAATAACATTAAAGACAGTGGTATGCTCTTTAAAAAATAATTACTGATTCTTTTCATCTTTACAATTTTTATCAATCTAAAATTCTATTTGAATACCACTTAACACGGTAATTGGTCTTGGTTGGGCACTTCTATCGATTCCCAAACCATCTACCAACCCTTGTGCATTGTAAAATGGAGCTATTTCAGGATCTAGTCCTGTATAGTTGGTAAATGTCAGCAAGTTCTGTCCTTGAACATACAAGCGCATCTTTTTTATAATGCCATTCCCAGATTTATTGATTAATGCATTTGGAAAAGTATATCCAACAGTAACATTTCTAAGTCTTAGGTAAGAAGCATCTTCCACGTATCTTGAAGATACCGCATTGTTAATGTTAGATCCAAACCGAAACCGAGGTATGTCAGTGATATCTCCTGGATTTTGCCATCTGCGTATAATTCGTGTTCCATAGTTTAGGCCGTTATCCAGTCCTTCCAAATAAAATATGTTACTATTAAATGCATCTACACCTTGTACGCCATTGAACAAAATGTCAAAGTCCCAGCCATTATACTCTGCCCTAAAGTTGATGGCATACGTGAAATCTGGATTGGGATCTCCAATAACAGCTCTATCCTCCAAATCAATTAGGCCATCTCCACTAATGTCTATGAACCTTACATCACCAGGTTGAACAGGTACCGCTGAAGTATTATTATTTGGTAGTTCGGCATCTATTTGTTCTTGGGTAGAAAAAACGCCATCAGCTACCAGACCGAAAAAGTGAAAAGGTGCCTCATTTACGGCCAATCTATTCAATGCTGAATCAAAAGGAGGGTTCAACGTAGCCCTTTCTATGGGTTCCCCAGAAGTTCCGAGGCTCTCCACGATACTTTCGGAGGTAGTCAAATTTGCCCAAAAGTTCCATTTAAATTCACCTTCATAATCATTGTAGCCCAAAGTAAACTCCAAGCCATCTACTTCTACCACGCCCACATTTCTAATTACTGTAGATCCAGTACTAGAGTTTCCCGGAATTCCAGATGAGGCAGGCAGTTCAACCGGTATTAAAAGATCTTCACTTCGGTTTTTAAAATAATCTACGCCAAACTGAATCTGATCATTCAAGAACCCCATATTTAGGCCATAGTTCTGCTTGATCTGTGTTTCCCACCTCAAATCGGGATTTGCAGCGTTATTTGGACTAATCCCAGATGACGTTTCATCATCTAAAGAAGTAGGTAGGTTTAAGCCAAGTGTTGGTAGAAACTGGTTGACGGAATTCCCTGTTCTGTTATTACCTGTTTCCCCATAACTTGCTCTTAATTTTAAACTATTTATGGCATCTACATCGAACCAAGGTTCATTGGAAACATTCCACCCCAATGCTCCTGAAAAAAACCATTCCGATGCATTTTCAGGTGCAAATCTTGATGAAGTATCACGTCTTCCTGAGCCGCTTATGGAGTATCGGTTATCAAACTCGTAACCACCAAGGAAAAGAATGGAATTAAGATTTTCTGGAACTGAGAATGAGGTAGCTCTCGCATTCGGAGAAAAAGCTTCGGGTATTTCTGAAGATAGTTCATTGTTATCCGATATAGATGTAGATTCTAAACGTATCTGCGCTTGTTCAGCCACAGCAGACAAATTGATGGAGTGTTTGTCAAAATCCCTATCATAAGCCAAGGTATTGGTAAAAACCTGTTGTGTTATCGTTTGTCTTGTTTTACTGATAAAATTGGTTGGATTTGCAAACCTGCCTCCATCTTCCGCGTAGGCCCTTATTTGATTATCTTGAAGCAATAAATTGGCATCTAAACCATATTGAGACCTAAATGAAAGTCCTTTGGCCAATTTGAATTTTGCATAAATACTTCCAATAGCAGAAGAAAATCTTGTTAGGTTATCTTGGTTATCCTGTATTCTGATTTGATTTCTGGAATCGTTTAAATCACTTGAATTAGTGCCACCGAAAAGACCGTTCTCCGTAATTATTGGAACATAAGGAGCCTGACCTATAATATTCTGCAAGGGATCTCTACCCCCTTCGCGCTCTGGAAATCTCGTTCTACTGTGGGCTAAAGAAAGTGTTTGTCCAATATCCAGCCAATTGGAAATATTGGCATCTGTATTTACATTTAACGTTGTACGTGTAAAACCTGTTTCTATAAATACACCCTCCTGGTCTAGATGGGAAAAACCTAAATTAAACTTCGCTCTTTCACTTCCGCCATTTACATTACCGTTTATATTATACATAGGTGCCGTTTGAAAATAAGCGTCTTGCCAATTCGTATCCACACCATTACCATCAAACAGAGGGTTTTCATTAATCCTCTCCACAGGAAAGTCAGGTCCACCATTTTGACCCGCCAATGCATTAACTTCTCTTAAAAACTGAATGTACTGTTCCGTGTTTAGAAGATCGTACCGTCTGTTAAATTGTTGAATTCCTGAAGATGCTTCTACTTTAAACGAAGCTTTGCCCTCCCTACCCTTCTTTGTGGAGATGAGAATAACACCATTTGTACCTCTTGAACCGTAAACGGCAAGGGAAGCAGCGTCTTTCAAAACGTCAATCTTTTCGATACTTCCTAAATCAATACTGTTGATGCTGTTGGTAAAAACTCCATCTACCACATAAAGCGGAGTGCCGTCTCCAAAAGTGTTCACACCGCGAATCTGAACTAAAGTTTGGGATCCCGGCGAACCTCCATTTGTAATATTGACACCAGCAGCCCTACCTTGTAAAGCCTGACCAATATCTGTAGTAGGAAACTCACTCAAGGCTTCAGCCTTTACTACGGAAACTGGTGTGTTCCTTTGTGTTCCATAGGTTACAATAACCACCTCATCCAAACTGACCAAGTCTTCAACAAGTTCAACATTTATTTCTTCTTGACCCGTATAAGTGACTTCTCTGGCTTTGAAACCTATGTACGAAAACACTAAAATATCCCCGTTTTTTACCTTATCAAGTGTGTACTTACCATCAAAATCGGTTACCACACCTATTTGAGTTCCCTTTACAAAAACAGATGCTCCGGGCAAGGGCCCATCAGCAGTAACTGTTCCCGTAACCAATTGCCCTATTGCTTGACCCGTTACGACCAAGAAAAGAATAAAAAATAACTTCTTTAGCTTCATTTTTCAAATTAGTTTAGATTTAATTTCAGGCTAAATTTTTTACGTATCCATGCATTTTGGACATTGATAAAATTTGGCTCTACGCAAGTTATATTTAAGGATGGCTTAAGGGCATTCTATTTGATGCAATAAATATTTCATATGTTGCATTTGAAGTCAACCCCTTAATAACAAAGGGTTTTAGTAGATATAATGGATATTTACATTCTGTTTTTTACTTAGAAAATTCAGGCTTCAACAACTCTATTTTCCACTTTTGGGAAGTTCCCCGAATTGTTTTTTGTAGCAAACCGTAAAATACGAAGCTGATAAAAATCCAACTTTATGGGCCACTTCACTAACATTAAGGTTCTTATCGTTTTGAAAAAGTGTTCTAGACCTTTCCAGTCTAACCCTTCTAATAAATTCAATGGGAGATAACCCAGTTAGACTTTTTATTTTTCGATAGACCTGGCTGCGGCTCAAACAAAGATGGGAAGACAACTTTTCAACATTCAGAGAAGAATTTTCAATATTGTCTTGGACATAGGCAACCACTCTGTGGATAAAATCGTTGTCGTAATCCGCTTCCTTTTTTTCTTGTGGCACATTTGCATATTGTTCCAACAAACGATCCTTTTTCAAAAGTAATTGTTCCAAAACGACCTTTAGTTCCTTCTTATCAAAAGGTTTTACAATGTAGGCCTCTGCTCCTGCCTCCATTCCTTTTATTCTGTCCTTGGTCAGGTCCTTTGCCGTTAGTACTACAATTGGAGTATGGTTCAAGTTTGGGTCGTTTTTCACTTTTTTACTAAATTCTATCCCATCCATTAGCGGCATAATGATGTCGGTGATAATAATATCTGGGCGATGTTCCATTGTTTTAAGCCAACCTTCCTGACCGTCAGATGCCAAAATCAACTCATAATCTTCCTCAAAAATTGATATTAGATAGTCTTGAAGATCAACATTGTCTTCTACGATCAGCAACTTCTTTTTCAATGTTTTTTTGGATAAAATTTCTTCGATCTTATAGGTCTTAGGTTCAGATTTCGTCTCAGTATCGGACAGCACCATTTGCTCATCTTTTTGTGCTGATGGATATTCGGTGCTCTTAAAGAATTCTTTACCATAGGGTATGAATACTTTAAAAATTGAACCCTTACTCAATTCACTCTCAACTTCTATGACACCTCTATGCAGTTCAATAAAACTCTTTACCATTTCCAAACCAACACCTGTACTTCCGTAGTACGACTTGTTCAATTCACTAATCTGATAAAATCTCTTGAATATCTTTTTGTAATCCTTTTGGTCTATTCCCGGACCGTTATCTTTGATGCTTATTTCTATCACTGGAATTGGTGTTTCCTTACTTACTAAAGGCAATACTTTTTTCTTCCCGGCGACTATGCTTATAAGTATTCGGCCTTCATTAGGGGTTACTTTAAAAGCATTGGATAATAAGTTGAATAAAATTTTATCAAGCATTCCACTATCGCCCCATACATCTAGATTAACATTGTCATACTTTAAATCTAGTCGCATTGACCTTCTTTTGGACTCTTCATTGAAGAAACTAAGTATATTTTTTGTTTGTTTTACTATGTTAAACTGACTCACCTTCAATTGAAGTTTTTCGGATTGTAACTTCCTAAAATCCATCAGTTCATTGATCAATCTGGAAAGGCGTTCTGCATTTTTATGGATTATATGATGTTTTTGACGCACTGATCTGGAAAACTCAGTTTCGTTAAAATCAACTAATTCCTTTATTGGATTGATGATTAAAGTAAGTGGGGTTCGAAATTCATGCGAAATATTTGTGAAAAATTGAAGTTTTTGTTGTTGGAGCTCTTCCCTTTGCTTTCTTCGCTCTCGTTCAAGTCTAAAGGTATTTCTTTCATTCACTCGCTTTCTGTAAAAAAGCATTATGGAGAACACTAAAAGACCAAAAAACAGAACGTAAAGCAAATACGCCCATATGGTTTTCCACCAAGGAGGTAATACTTGGATTTTCAATATGACTGATGCATCATTCCAAATTTCATCATTGTTCGATGCTTTTAACTTAAACGTATAATCTCCAGATTCTAAATTGGTATATGTGGCACTTGTTTTTGAACCTACATAGTTCCAGGTATTTTCAAAGCCTTCCAAAAAATAAGCATACTGGTTCTTTTCCGGTCTCGTATAACTTATTGCCTCATAATCGATGGTCAAGACCGTTTGGTAATGCTTTAGCGTAATTATATTTGTTTCCTTTGAGGCATCCAAGGGACTGTTCTTGTCTTTTTGGTTGACTTTCTTATTGAAAAGTTTGACATCTTTCAGATAAGGCTTGGCCAAATATGGATTGTAGACAATATTCTGGGGTTCTATGATATTTATACCGCTCTTGGTCCCTAGATAGAATAGATTGTTATCATCCATTATTACAGCACGATCAGTAAGGAAATTTTCTAAAAGTCCGTCATGGGTAGTAAACTGAACCACTTTGCTTGTTTCGCGATCTATTTTTAGGACTCCTTGCTTACTACTAACCCAGAGTTCGTTTCTAAAAGGTTCAAATATGGCATTGACATAGGTAAGGTCATGATCTTCCAACTCCAATCGTCCAAAATTCTGTTCTTCTCTTTTATAGAAAAATAGGCCACCACCATTGGTTCCACACCACACGGTTCCATCTTGGGTTTCAAAAATATCCAATATACGACTGGAGCTTGGGTGACCGGCAAATTTAGATGAAATCGCATTGCTATGGGCGGTAACACTATATTCGTTGTCATCCTTATTTTCAATATGATAAAGCCCCGAGGTAGTACCAACCCAAATAACGCCATAGCTATCATAAAAAATGGCCTTAATATCCTTACTAACAACTTCTGAATTGGCATACGACCCTCCTTTGGGGACTTGTATTTTTCCCTTTTTTGAATCAAAATAATATACCCCTTCCAAAAAGGAACCTATCCAAACTTTTCCATTACCATCTTCCGTAAAACATCTCACCTTATCCGTTTTAAGAACACCATCCGTATTCTCTTTTGTGAAGTTCACAAAGGTTTTGGAACCTTGTTTCAAAAAGAAGATCCCTCCTCCCCAAGTAGCTATCCATACATTCTCCTTGCTGTCAACAAAAATATCTTCAACGTAAAGTCCTTTTTTTAAACCTTTGTATTCCGAATCGGTTGTTCCATACACATTGGTAATATCACCTGTATTTGTATTAAGAATATCTATTCCATTGATTTGGGCTATCCAAACTTTTCCATCTTCAGTTTTTGCAAATGCCTTTATATCGTTACTATAGATACTGTTCCCAACGTCTTCTGTTTGTATTGATTTAAATTTATTATGATGTTCATCAAAAAAACCTAATCCATTTTCATAGTAACCCAACCAGAGCCGATTTTCAGTATCCAATAGCAGAGACCAAACAGAATCAGAACCAATGGTATGGCTATCTTGGACATTATAGCGATACTCTTTCACAACTCTTCCGGTCATATCCAAAATAACCAATCCTTCATTTTCCACGGCAACAAAAACATGGTTCATACCACTGGTAATAGCCATTGTGGCACTCTCAACAATATCCAATTTAGAGAAAGGAATACTTACTTTTTTTAAATCTCTTTTAAACGTTCCACTCCTCCGGGTACCTACCCATAGGTTCTCACGTTCGTCCAAATGTAAATTGGTTATATACTGTCCCGTTTCTTGATTTATTAAGGGTATATTCTCAATCTGTCCTCTTTGATGGTACTGCTCTAACTTCAATCCCTGATTTGAAGCTATATATAAGTTTCCTTTCGAGGAAAATTGTAAATCTAAAATTGCAAATCCTGTCAATCCATAATCCTGGAGCGAACCGGTTTGTACATCCAACTCTTTTATTCCATCATAAGTTCCTACAAGAAATCTTTCTTCATACTGCACAAAACATAGAATGCTAACATAATTATTGCCAGCATTACCATTACTTCCTGTTGTAAATCGTTTGAACGAATTTTGTTGTTCTTGATATACACACAGTCCTGCATCTGTACCTATCCAAAGCTGTCCCGTGGCATCAAGGAATAAAGAATTTATGGAATTACTGTTGATACTGTTTACATCTTTTAAATCGTGCCCATAATAGGTATAGGAAAAACCATTGAACTTGTATAACCCTGCACCATCTGTTCCAATCCATATGAAACCATTTTTATCCATTATCATTGTGGTAATAGGGCGCTGGAATATATTCTCCTTGACCATATTGAACTCAAGCGATTCAAAATCCGTTTGAGAATGGACCCCTATTATATGTATAAAAAATATAAATAGGAGCGTAAGCTTAAAAAGAGTGGAGTAATCTGATTTACCGTTTATCATCCATATTGAATTGAATCCCGAAGAAAACGCAATTTAGTTCTAGCCAAAATAAAATTTGTAGCATTTTAAGTCTCAAATGTTGCAAACGCCCTTCAAAAAAATAGTAATCCCTTTTTCAAAAGAAGTAATAAGTTATATTGTTCTGATAAATTTAAAGAAAATCGATTATGCGACTGTTTGTTCTTGGAATAATGTGTATTTCCTTAATTTCCTGTGATAGAGAGGCTGGATTTGATGCTATTTTGATGGAAGGCCCCGCTCCATCCGAAGTTCAAGCCAATGTTCAATTCAATAATATGGAACCGCCTTTTTCGGTTACCGTAAGCCCTACGGCAATTGGAGCAACAGCATTTGAAGTTATATCCGGACTTCCCGGTGATACCGCCATGCTTATAGGTATACAGCAAGAAGTTACATTTAGTTATCCTGAAGCTGATGATAATTTCTTTGTAACCATTAGAGCCATCGCTCCCAATAATTCTGTTACTGAACAACAATTTGAGGTAATACCTCCTGCTGACCCTTGTGCACAAATTTTAAGTTCACCACTTACATGGGACAACGGTAATGACGGTGCGTTTTCTTTTGGATTCAATGGTGTAGAACTTCAAGTAGTTGCGAATCCAGATATTTCTGGAGCCAATTCAGAAGCTTCAAATGTGTTGGAAATAGTACAAGATGGTGGTGGCAATTTTGATGGGTTCGGAATTCAAAATTCAGCTCCTATTGATTTTAGTGATGAAGATAAGATTGTAAGGTTAAAATTTTGGTCGAATGTTGAAGTGCCTATTAGACTAAGTATGCAACAAGACCCAAATAACGAAACAGAACGTGAAGTTGAAGTGACTTTGATTCACACCGGTACTGGGTGGGAAGAAATGCGATTTGATTTTGTTAATGCAATTGCAGGCTTTACAGGTAATTCTGATGGTGCCCTTGGTGTCTTGGATGGCGCGTCATTTGTTCCAACAGGACAATATATTAGGGTTCAAATGTTTATTGGCCCTGGAGATGACGTATCTGGAACCTTCTATTTAGATGATGTGGGTGTTTGTCCGTAGTGTAATCCCATCTTGGTTTAAGGTTTTTTAGCCCTACAGGATATGATACTTAATAAAATGGTTGCCAGATAAAAAGACTGGAAGAAAGTTCTAATTCCCAAAAATCATTTTAAATCAATCGCTATTTCCTTATTATTCACTAAACTATTTTAAAGACCAAAAAGGTCTGGTAAAATCATAGTAATTTGAGGAATATAAAGGATTAGAAGCAATACAATTACCATTATAGCCAAAAAGGGTAGTAACGGTTTAATAACTTGTGATACCGACACATTGGCCACTCCGCTGCCCACAAACAATATCGTACCAACTGGTGGCGTGCAGAGTCCTATACATAAGTTTAGTACCAATACAATTCCAAAATGAACAGGATCCATGCCCAGTTCCATAACCACAGGTAGAAAAATTGGGGTAAAAATAAGCACTGCCGGAGTTATGTCCATGAAGGTACCTATGATTAGAAGTATGACATTGATTACCAAGAAAATAATAAATTTATTGCTGAACTGATCTAGCAAAAAAGTACTCATCAATTCCGGTATGCCCTCAAATGAGAACAACCATGACATAGCCATTGAGGTACAAATTAAAAACATGACCACGGCCGTAGTTTTTGCACTTGTCAATAATATAGATGGGAAATCCTTGGTTTTGATGACTCCGTAGACCAATGCTAAAACTGCTGCATAAAGCACCGCAATGACGGAAGCCTCAGTAGCTGTAAATATTCCAGCCACAATACCGCCCACAACTATGACCAATAACAATAAACTAAAAAATGCCTTTCTAAAATAAGTCCATATTTGTATAAATGGCAGACGGTCCCCTTTGGAAAAATCGCGCTTTATGGCAACAAAAGCAATATAGCCCATCAAGGCAACACCCAATAAAATACCTGGCAAATACCCTGCAATGAAAAGAGCTGCCACTGATGCTGCTCCGCCACTGGCAAGCGCATATACAATCAAAATATTACTTGGTGGAATTAGTAATCCGGTAGTTGATGAGGTAATATTGACCGAAGCGCTAAATTCCCGAGGAAAACCTTCTTCCTCCATTCTATCTGTCATTATACTTCCAATTGCGGAAGTGGCCGCAATAGCGGAGCCAGAAATGGCTCCAAAAAGCATTGATGCCAATACATTTACATAGGCCAATCCTCCCGGAAGGCTCACCACCAAAGATTTGGCGAAATTTATCAGCCTATTTGCAATGCCACCTCGTTTCATAATTTCACCGGCCAAAACAAAAAATGGTATTGCCAAAAGGGCAAAGCTATCTATCCCAGTGGTCATTCGCTGCGCAATGGTTGTAATGCCCGGTAAGTTATCTATATTCAATAATAAGCTTAAGGTGGTTGAAATTCCTATACTATACGCCACCGGTACTTTCATCATTAAAAGCACAAAAAAGCTAACAAACAATACTATAATACTCAGTACTTCAATACTCATATCATTCTTTTATTTGGTCAGTATATATTTTGGAAATGTGGTAAAGCGCAAAGCTCATAATGAGTATTCCACTGATAGGAAGTACCGCATAGATATAACCTAATGGGACCCGCAATGTTCCGGACAGCTGTTCTAAATGTAAGGTGGTGTAAACCAAATTAAACCCACCTATGACCATAACTATGAGTGCAAACAGAAAAATGCACATTTCAATGAAATACAGTGCTTTTTTACGCTTGCCCTCCGAGAGTTTTTTATATAAGAAATCCATGGATAAATGTTCCCTTTTTGCATTTAAATAGGCTGCACCCAAAATGGACAACCAGATTAATGAGAAACGTGCCAATTCTTCAGTAAATGAAAATGAACGATTCAAAACATATCTTGAAAATACCTGCCAAGCAACATCCAATACCAAGATTGCAAATATTATGACAAGTAACACCTCAAGGGTTTTATTGATTTTATTAAAAATTATATCGAAGGTTTTCATGATTATTTGGCTTTTATTTGACGCACCAATTCGGCCAATTCGGGATGGGTTCGTTGAAATTCTTCTAAAACAGATTTAGATTTATCTGCAAATAAGGACTTGTCTGGAATGATAATCTCTACTCCTGCTTCTATAGCTTTTGCCATAGATTCTTCTACGGATGCTTGCCAGTATTCTTTTTGTGCTTCGGCTGATTCAATCGCAGCTTCTTCTACCCACTTTCTTTCTTGTTCAGAAAGTTTGTCCCAAAACTTTGTTCCTATCAAAACCACATCTGGAACTGCGGAATGCTCATCAATTGTGTAATATTTGCTTACCTCATAATGATTTGATGATACAAAAGATGGTGGATTGTTCTCAGCACCATCCACTACCCCCTGCTGTATGGCCGTATACAATTCACCATAGGCCATTGGCGTTGCGGAACCTCCGAGGGCATTGACCATGTTTATGGCCATTTGATTGTTCATAACACGTATTTTAAGGCCTTTTAAATCTTCTGGTTTCCTAACCGGTTTTGTTTTCGTGTAAAAACTTCTACTACCCGCATCATAGTAACAAAGTCCACGCAACCAAAACTTGCTTCCTTTTTCTAAAATTGATTTTCCTATCTCCCCATCAAGTACTGCATTTTGGTGTTCTTTGTTCCGAAAAAGATACGGCACCCCTAAAACTTCATATTCAGGAACAAAGTTTGAAAGTGTTGCCGCACTTACTTTTGTTATGGCCAAACTACCTATTTGAAGTAATTCGAGCACTTCGCGTTCTGAACCCAATTGTGCATCTGGGAAAATCTTCACCGTTAGTTTACCTCCAGATTTTTGGGCCAAAACCTCCTTAAATTTCAAGGCTCCTTTATGCACAGGATGCGATTGTGGTAGGCTATGGGCAAAATAAAGCGTCTCGCCAGCCTTTTCCTCTTTACAGGAAAGTAATGCGCTAAAAACCAATAGAATTAATGTATACCTCATACGTTCTTAAAATCAAAATAATTTGAAGCATTGTTATAACAGATATCCTGTATCATCTTACCCAAAAAAGGGATGTCATGGGGCACTAATCCATCTATGGCATCTTGAGCAATCAAATTACATAAAATCCTTCTAAAATATTCATGCCGTGGAAAAGATAAAAAACTACGGCTATCCGTTAGCATGCCCACAAATCGACTCAACAGTCCCATATTGGATAGGGTGTTGAGCTGTTTTTCCATTCCGTCTTTTTGGTCCAAAAACCACCATCCTGACCCCCATTGCATTTTTCCTGGAACTCCAGATTCGCTATAGTTGCCCATCATCGTCGCAAAAACTTCATTTTGGGATGGGTTTAAATTGTATGTAATTGTTTTTGCCAGTTGATTGGTTGCATCAAGTGAATCAAAAAGTTTTGACAAAAACGAAGCCATTGGATATTCCCCTATAGAATCACAGCCTACGTCGGCACCTATTTCTTTTCGCAAACGACTATTGTTATTCCGAATAGGCCCTAAATGAAATTGCTGCACCCAATTCATTTCGTGATATTTCCTGCTGAGGTGTAAAAAAATACAAGTCCGATACTTGTTTATTTCAATGGTTGAGAGCAAGCCTTTTTTTAATGCTTTTTCAAAAATCTCCCTGACTTCTTCCAAAGTAAATTCTTCCATGGCCAATGCATCACCAATTCCAAAATCGGAAAGGCGACATCCATGATTGTGAAAATGTGCCAACCTTTGGTCAATAGCTTGCAAGAAAGTGGATAAATCTTTTATATTATGCGAAACCGTGCTTTCTAGTTTTTTTACATAATCTGGGAATTCTGATTGTCCAATCAAAAACAAATTATCGGAACGAAAGGTTGGAAATACCTTCGTGAAAAATCCTTTTTCAGCTATTTGCTTATGATATTTTAAATCGTCTGTTGGGTCGTCCGTTGTACAAACTACTTCAACATTCATTTCTTCCAACAATTGCGCTGGGGTTTTAGATGCCAATATCTGATTTGCTTCACCATAAATCTCCTTTGCCGAGCTTGGCTGCAAAATAGTATCAATATCAAAATACCTTTTCAACTCTAACTGGGTCCAATGAAATAGTGGATTTCTAAGGGTATACGGAACAGTTTCTGCCCACTTTACAAACTTATCTTCCAAAGACGCATCGCCTGTAATATATTTTTCTTCCACACCATTCGCACGCATTCCCCTCCACTTATAATGGTCCCCACTTAGCCAAGCTTTGGTAATATTTCCTATTGGTTTATCTTCTGCAATCTCTTGTGGGGATAAATGATTGTGATAATCAATAATAGGCATTTGTTTTGCATACTCATGGTACAAGGTTTCGGCTTCTTTTGAGTTGAGCAAAAAATTGTCTGTGATGAATATTTTTGATTGTATTTGGCCCACGTACTATAGATTTTTAGAAATTCCGACAGCTAATCCTCTTAATTCTGCCAATCCACGCAACCTACCAATACCCGAATAGCCAGGATTGGTCTTTTTGTGAAGATCATCCAACATTTGATGTCCATGATCTGGTCGCATAGGGATTTGGGCATCCTTCCTGCCTTCTGCTTTCCTTCTTTTTTGTTCCAACAATATGTGTTTTACAACACTGTACATATCCACATCTCCTTCCAAATGATTGGCTTCATAAAAGTTTCCTTTGCGGTCTCTTTTGGTGCTTCTTAAATGTAAAAAGTGAACTCTATCCGCAAATCTTTTAAAAATCCCCACTAAATCATTATCGGCCCGTACTCCTAAGGAACCGGTACAAAACGTCATTCCATTTGAAATATCCGGTACTTGCTCAAAAAGGTGGGCATAATCTTCCTCGGTACTCACAACACGTGGCAATCCCAATATAGGATATGGAGGATCATCTGGATGAATGCACATCATTACATTGTTGCCAGATGCCACGGGAATGATCTGCTTTAAAAAACAAACCAGGTTTTCCTTTAAGGTTTGGGCGTCAATTTCTTTATAGGTATCCAAAATATCTTGAAACTGTTCCAAAGTATACCCTTCCTCTGCTCCTGGAAGTCCCGCAATAATATTTTTAACCAGTTTTTCTTTTTCGTCAGTTGAAAGGTCATCAAAATAAACCTTTGCTTCTTCCTTTTGTTCCTTTGAGTATGTTGTTTCCGCGCCTGGTCTTTTAAGCAAGTATAGTTCAAAAGCGGCAAATGCAGTTGTATCGAACCGTAAGGCCCTAGAACCATCTTTTACTTCATAGTCCAAAGAGGTTCGTGTCCAATCCAAGACGGGCATAAAGTTATAGCACACAATATGAATACCGTATTTTGCCAAATTCTCTATACTGGTCTTATAGTTTTCAATATAAACCTGAAACTCTCCAGAACGTGTTTTAATGTTTTCATGAACTGGAATACTTTCCACAACGCTCCACCTTAGTCCTGCATCTTCTATGATTTTTTTACGCTTTGTAATTTCTTCCACTGTCCATATTTCACCATTGGGAATATGATGTAGGGCTGAAACCACTCCTGTAGCTCCTGCTTGTTTAACGTCTAATAACTTTACCGGGTCATTTGGCCCGTACCATCTCCATGTCTGTTCCATACTACTATTTTACACTCCGCTAAATGCACTAAAACCTCCATCAATTGGAAGTACGGTTCCTGTAACAAATTTTGAAGCATCCGAACATAAATAGTGAATTGATCCATTCAATTCATCCGCCTCTCCAAAACGTTTCATAGGTGTATTCCTAATAATTGTATCACCTCTTTCAGTATATGAACCGTCCTCCTTATTAATTAATAAATCCCTATTCTGATTTCCAATAAAAAACCCTGGTGCAATAGCATTCACACGTAGTCCTTCTCCAAATTTTAAAGCCAATTCAACTGCTAGCCATTTGGTATAGTTGTCTATGGCAGCTTTTGAAGCTGAGTAGCCCACTACCCGTGTAATTGCACTTTGTGCCGTCATTGACGAAATATTGATAACCACCCCCTTTTTTTGCTTCACCATTTCTTTTCCGAATACCAATGAAGGAAGAATGGAGCCAAATAGATTTAAATCGACAACTTTTTTGAAATGTTCAATATTAACATCAAAAATTGACTGATCCACACCGATGGTTGCTCCAGGCATATTTCCTCCGGCTGCATTGATCAACACATCTATTCTGCCATTTTCTTTGACAAGGGCATCGGAAACAGATTGAAGGCTCTCCTCCTCTAATGCATTACACACAAAACCAGATACCCTGTCGCTAACTTTTTTAAGTCTATCCACTGCAGCATCCACAATGTCCTGTTTGTAATCCAAAATGACCACGATTGCACCGTTGCCCAATAAGTATTCTGCCATGCTGCCGCCAAGAACGCCTCCTCCGCCAGTAATCAATATGACCTTTGATGAAATATCAAATAAATTCTTTTTCATATTTTGATTTTTCAAGTAAAAATTCAGTAATAATTTTTGATACAATTATTATTCTGTGTACTTTATACACAGTTACTAAATTAAGGTTTTTATTGACAATCGACAAATTAAAAAATCATTACTATTTTCACCCTCAATGAAAAAGAAACAACTCCACAATTTTCAGGTTAGACCGGATTCATTTGAATGTTCTGTGACTGCAGATATTGCCGTATTCGGATATCTGGACAACAAATTGAAAATTTTACTTACAAAACGCTCTGTAGGCGGCTATACAAACCATTGGATGCTACCGGGAGGAGCAATGGAAAAAGAAGAAACATTGGAAGGCTGTGCCAACAAAGTATTGTTTTCCCTAACCGGATTTAGGGAAATCCATTTTGAACAAGTCAAAGTTTATACCTCTCCTGACCGACATCCTTTAAAAAGGGTTATAACAGTATCATATTACGCTTTGGTACAACCAGAAAACCATCCATTGACACTAAAAAGTAATGTTGAGGAAATTTCTTGGTTCGACATTGATAATATTCCTGAAAAAATGGGTTTTGACCATAGACAAATCATACATGATGCCCACAATTTTCTTAAAAACAATTTGAAGGATAGACTTATCGTTGGCAAATTGCTCCCTGAAAAATTCACTTTGCCCGAATTACAAAATTTATATGAAAATATTCTTGGGTTACAATTGGACAAGCGCAACTTTAGAAAGCGGATATTTCAAATGGATATTCTACTGAATACGGGTGAAAAAAAATCCGGGATAAAGGGCGGACCATTTCTATATCGATATAAGAATCAGTAATTAGTTTTACAGTCCTTCGATATCCTTTCGATGAATGATTTCTTGATTGTACATGGCATCAAGTCCCATTTGAACACATAAAGCCGCATTAGCACCTGTCTTGACATTGGAAATTGGTATTTTGGATTGTATAATATTATCCCTAAAATCAATCAATGCCTGTTCTGTAGGCTCTGTGTGTTCTACTTTAATGGGTATTCCCTTTCCTTCGTCCCAACCAATGGTGGCTCCTGAAACACCATCGACCTCACCCATCTTTTTGTTCATCTTGCCTTCGGGGTAAAACCAGGCTTTTGCATAATCCAGGATAATGGTTCCCTTGTCTCCAAAAACCCTTATTTTATAATCGTCTTTGGCATTGGCGGTTAGACATGTGAATTTTGCCTTAACTCCATTAGGATAGCTATAGATTAAATGAATATTATCATAGGTTTCCCTACCATCTTTCCAATAATCAACACCTCCTACACCCATCACGGTATCCGGAAGTGCCTCCAAAACCCAGTTCACAAAATCTATTTGGTGCGAACATAATTCAGCCAAAAGACCCCCTGAAAATTCTCGGTACATTCTCCAGTTTACAACTCGCTCCAATTCTGGACTTGGTACCGGACGTCTCCAATTCCCATTACGATTCCACTGACATTCAAAAGCTTGAATTTTTCCTATTTTTCCCTTTCTTATAAGGTCAACAACGTGTACATAGAGTTTGGAACTATGGTATTGATGTCCCGTTTGGAAAACAACATTTGAAGCTTCTTCTTTGGCAACCAAATCTTTTATACTTCCATAACCCTTGGCCATGGTCTTTTCACAAAATACATGCTTTCCTGCATCTATGGCATCAATCGCAATTTTAGAATGCGTACTAAAAGGTGTGGCTATGAGCACGGCATCCACATCCTTATTGTCCAGTAATTTTCTATGGTCTTTGTAGGCCATGGCCTTTCCGCTAACTGCGGAAATCCCCTTTTCAAGACGAAAGGGAAGAACATCGCAACAAGCAACGACCTCAACATTTTTAATTTTGTTGAGTAAGGGTATCAACCCGTTACCTCTATCTCCTGTTCCAATTACACCGATTTGCAACGTATCATTTGCATTTGAAAGCTTGGACAACTGTCCTAAAACACTGGTCGAAAATAAAGCTGAACCAGCAGCAAAACCGGTTGTGGCAACAAAATCTCTCCTTTTCATGTACTACTTAATAAATGAGATTGTTAAAAGTAAGAAGTTTATCAATAACTATACCGGTTTAATTTCCCAACCGGGCTCATACGTTCTTGACCAAAGTTTCATTGCCTCTCTATTGTATATTCTGCCCGTACTTTCATCAACTTCAAAGGAATCGTCAATTCTATGGGCTATATTGGCGTAATGCGTGAGCATTTGACTAATTGCACCTTGTTCTATAGGTGATGTTAATTCAGCTTTTCCTCTAATTGCATCAAAGAAATTTAACGTATGCATAGTTGAAAGGCCTCCACCCCCTCCAAGGGAGTTGCCTGCTTCAATACCTTTAGAAATATTTTCCTTGATTACTGCACCTTTCAAATCAAACAACTTATACCCATCTCGATCTATAAAAACGGATCCTTTGGATCCATAGATAATGGTTCCTCTTCCTGCTCCATATTTATCATAACCGTTTCTACTTCTACCATCCCATTGAATTGTTTTGTTTCCTGAAAATTTGAAGGTAGCTTCCATTGTATCATACATTTCCCATCCATCATCCTTATAATGGAATTTTCCAGAATTCACCGCTACACTTTCAGGATATTTCGCATTTAAGGCCCAGCGCGCAATATCTAGTTCATGGGTAGCATTGTTTCCCATTTCTGCAGTTCCATAATCCCAACCGTACCAATGCCAATTATAATCCCAAGTATTATCCGTGTATTCCCTTCTTGGAGCAGGTCCTTGGAACAACTCCCAGTCTAATCCTTCTGGTGGATTTGTTTTTGTTTGATTAGGTACCCGTCCTCTTTTACTGGTGTAAAATGCAATGGCATTGTAGACATCTCCAATTATCCCGTTGTGGATATCATTGATAATTTCTTGTGATTGTGCTGAAGAGCGTTGTTGGTTCCCCATCTGAACAATCCTGTCATATTTCTCTTGATACGCCACCAATAATTCACCTTCTCGGGGATTGTGGCTGCAAGGCTTCTCCAAATACACATGTTTCCCTGCCTGCATTGCCATACAAGCTCCTGGTGCATGCCAATGATCGGGTGTTGCCATAAAAATGGCATCAACATCTTTATCATTGATTACTTTTCTGATATCATTTTCTAAAGCAGGCTTATTGCTCAAAGCTTTTGATACTACTTCTGCTGCTCTATCTCTCTGACTTTTCATCACATCGCACAGATAAAGTAATTTTACGTTACTTTTTTTATCCGCAATGGCGCCAAGAAAGGCTTGATATCTTCTTCCCAGCCCCTGGATTGCAACATTGATCCTATCATTAGCACCTATAATATTTGAATAACTCTTAGCGGACATGGCATTAACCTTAGATGATCCCAGTGTAACACCTACTGCTCCAATGGCCGTTTTCTTAATAAATTCCCTTCTATTTGAACTCATATTGCTTACTCTTTTATATTATTGATAGGTCGAATTTTTACATTTTTGAATGATACATGGTCTCCATGATCTTGTAATAATATGTGTCCCTTTTCGGATTCACCAAAATTGGGCCATTTTACATATTTACTCTCTGAAACTAGTTTCCGATAATCTTCGCTCTTTCTTTCATACTCCAACACTTTTGCTCCATTGAGCCAATGTTCCACATGATTGTCCTTCGAAATAATATGTGCCGTATTCCAATCTCCAATGGGGTTTATGGGTTTGTTGATATCAGCTTGGATTAAATCATATAATGATGCCACTGTTCTACTACCATCATGATTTCCCAGTTTGGCATCTGGGTGCCGTTGGTCATCAAGAATTTGATATTCCAAACCTATTGATGAACCTGGCCCTTTATTGATATCCGTATCAACATAATATTTAATTCCGCTATTTGCTCCCTCCGTTAATTTAAAATCCACTTTTAGTTCGAAATCGCCATATAATTCTTTGGTAACTATATCACCGCCTGCGGCTGACTCTTCACCACCCGATGATAAAACTGTAAGTTCACCATCTTTAATTTCCCAACCTTGGCCTGGAAACTCATCCAATCTGGCGCCTCTCCATCCATCTGTTGTTTTTCCATCCCATAATAGTTTCCATCCTTTTTTCTTCTCATCAATGGTTAACTTGTTTTTGGTAATTATGGGCGAAATAGGACTTTTTTTACTATATTTTGAAACACTGTCCGTAATTATCTTAATATTTTTCCATATGATTTCTGTCCCTTCCTTCTTCTTTGGACCTATACTGTGTACTTGCAAACAGATAAATCCGTTGTTTGTTTTCTCGTCTACAAGATGTGATGCCGGAATAGTGTTCACCCATGTTTTTATGGTATCACCTATGGCTTCAATGCGATAATGGTTCCAATCATTTTGTTTGAATGCATTTTGGGCCTCGGGATTATCTGTTAATGGATTTAACCAACCTCTTCTGGATTCGTCATAAATTCCACCACTCCAAGCACGGTCGGAAGGATCAATTTCCACCTGATATCCATGAACCCTGCCATTTCTGTAATGAGGATAGCTATTGCTTCGTATTTGTATTCCTGAATTCATAGAAGAATCTACCATAAATTCCAGTTCAAGTATAAAATCGCTATACATTTTATTGGATGTCAAAAAAGAATTTGGTGTATCATGAACCGTACTACCTACTATTGTTCCATCCCTAACCTCATATAATGCACTGCCCCCTTTTTGGGTCCAACCTTCTAAAGAAGTACCATCAAATAAATCTACCCAAGGAGCATTGTCCTTAGGGTTTTCTGAGCAACCAAAAATTGACAGCCCCAAACAAACTAGCGCTGTTTTTACACCAAAAAAAGGATTTTTCATAATTATATATAAGTTGATAAATAAACTTTTAAACTTACCAGAATACCAAATATTACAAATGGATAAACCATTCAAAAACATGGATTAATTCACATTCGGACTACAAATTTACTGCCCCTGTTTTTCACATATGCCAAGCTAATTTAAGTAATGTTTGTGGTTAAAATAAACCTTAAAATTATGTTGTCATTCAAATTTATTTTTCAATCAATTGATAAACAATTACTTATGTATATTTTTTAAACTTATTTGTTATGGCTTAAACAATTTGTCCATATTTCCGAAAGATATGTCCATCATTTCAAGTTGGAGTTAACATAATTTTATCAAAAACTAATAACTGTATAATTATGAAATTGAAACTTTTAATACTGACATTGGTATTCGCGGTTTCGTCTGGTTCTTTAGCCCAAACCCAAATTACTGGAGTTGTGGTTGACGATCAAAACGTACCATTACCAGGAGCCAATGTGCAAGAAAAAGGAACCACTAATGGAGTCGTAACTGATTTTGATGGAAATTTTAGTATTTCCGTATCAGGTAGTGATGCTACTATTGTAGTGTCATATATCGGTTTCGAAACCAAAGAAATTGTTCTGGACGGATCTTCAAACTATTCCGTGCAATTAGCAACCTCATCAACTGGTCTTGATGAAGTGGTAGTCATAGGTTATGGCTCTGTAAAGAAAAGTGACCTTACCGGAGCTGTTGCTTCAGTAAGCAACGAAACATTAACCGAACAGCGAAAGACAGACATTGGACAAGCCATACAAGGTAGAGTAGCCGGTGTTGATGTACGAGCCTTAAGCTCTAAACCTGGAGCGCCACTTTCCATAAAAATAAGGGGTAATACAGTAATTACAAATACCAACGCCGGTCGTGATGGTATTAGTGATAATCTTAGCGATGACCTTTCAAAACCTTTATATGTGGTAGATGGTATTTTCTTTGAGGATATCAATGTATTGAATCCGGCCGATATTCAACAAATGGATATTCTAAAAGATGCTTCTGCAACCGCAATTTACGGATCACGTGGTGCAAATGGGGTTGTCATTATAACAACCAAGAATGGTATTGAAGGTAAAACTGTTTTTACATATGATGCTTCATTTGGTTTGCGTTCAGCTACTAATATTCCAGACTTATTTAACGGTCCTGAATACGTTAATTTTGTAGATGACGTATTAAGGGCAAGAGCATGGGCAGGTACGGGCACAGTAGAAGACTATAACAATGTAGTTATAGACCGTTCCACTGAATTTCAAGTTTCAAACGAGGAGGCGAGCAATGTGGCCAATGGTAGATATACAGATTGGATGGACCTTTTCAGACAAACAGGAGTTCAGACTAGTCACACTGTAGGTATGTCTGGTGGCAGTAATGGTTTAGTATATAATGGTTCACTGGGATATTTGCATGATGAAGGTGTAATGGGCATTGAAGAGTTTGAACGTTATAATTTGAGCGCTTCCATATCAAAAAGGGTATCAGATAAACTTACCGTAGGCATCAAAGCTTATTTGGCACTATCGGAACGTGAACAAGGTAGTAGAGAACTATTTCGAAGTTCTTTACGATTGGCACCTACTGTAAATCCAAACGATGTTAATGGAGACCCTATTTTATTTCCTGATGACCAAGATTTACGCTTTGTTAATCCAATTTATGATGCTGATGGAGCTTGGCGCGTAAATAACAGATCATTAGATGTTATTGCTAATGTATTTTTAAACTATAAGCCTACCGATTGGATTAATTTTAAAACGCAATTTGCTCCAAATATCAATGCCCAACGTTTTGGAGAATATCGTGGATTGTTGACAAAATCTTCACGTAACGACCCAAGTCGTATACGATCATATTATGAGTCAGATTTCAACACCTCATATACTTGGGATAACATATTGGATTTGAATTTTGATTTGGCTGATGACCATAATCTGAAAACTACGTTGATTACTTCATTGTACTATAATAATTTGGAAGGTAGTGATATTCAGGTTCGGAATTTTGATACGGATGCTTATCTTTTCTTCAATACTCAAGGAGGAGGAGACGTTCCTAATGACTATGGTAGTTTTTATTCAAAACAGACCTTGGCCTCTTTTGCCGGTCGTTTAAACTATACTTTTAAAGATAGATACCTATTTACTTTTACTGGAAGATATGATGGTTCTTCTAAACTCTCTGCCGGAAATAAGTGGAACTTCTTTCCATCCGCAGCTTTTGCTTGGCGAGCTAGCGAAGAAGAATTTTTGCAAGACGTAGATTGGCTGAACAACCTAAAACTTCGTTTAAGTTATGGAGAAGCTGGTAATGACAGTACCATAGGTGCTTATAGTTCATTAGCATTTTTAGGAGCTTCCAATTACATATTCGGGGATGATTCAACTGTAGGAAAAATAGTTGATGGTTTACCAAATGCAGATTTAACGTGGGAAGTTTCCAAAGAATATAACTTTGGATTGGATTTCTCTATTTTGGATAACAGATTAAGTGCAGGCTTTGAATACTACAACAAAACTACTGAAGGTAGTATTCTTGGTAGAGCATTATCTGATATTACCGGTTACGATACAGCTCTTGGTAATTTTGGATCAGTTCGTAATAGTGGGGTAGAACTTACGCTGAACACAATTAATGTAAGAACCAATGATTTTACATGGCGTACTAGCATCAATTTCACCAAAAACACGAATGAAATTTTGGAAATTGATGGTGATTTAGATGAAATTCCTTTTGGAAACCACGGGGTCTTAAAAATTGGCGCTCCAGTTGATGCTATTTGGAATTATGCAGTTGAAGGAATTTGGCAAGTGGATGAAGCTGCAGAGGCAAACTCTTACGGTTATCGTCCTGGACAATACAAGTTTGTAGATCAAGATAATGATGGTGTTATTGACCAAGATGACAAGGTAGTGTTAGGCCAAAACTCTCCTGATTGGATTGCAGGTATGACCAATACCTTTAATTATAAAAATTTGGAGCTTAATGTTCAGGTAAATACCAGACAAGGTGCTTATGGGCATTCTGAATTTCTACAAAATTTTGCACCAGCTGCGGATCGTGCAACATTCAATAGCTTGGATATAGATTATTGGACACCTAATAATCCAGGCGGAACCTTCACATCCCCTGACTATGGAGGAACTGGATGGACCTATGAAGACTTATCTTTTGTACGTGTTGCAAATATTGGTCTAGGATATCAATTTCCACAAGATCTTTTGGAAAAATTAAAAGTGTCAAACTTGCGACTGTCTTTAGATGTTCAAAATCCGTTTACGTTTACAGATTACTTGGGTCCTGATCCAGAAACTGGTCTTCAGAATTCCTACAATATGACATATGCTGTAAAAACAGTCTTATTCGGTTTAAAATTAACCTATTAATAAAAAAGAGTAAAATGAAACTATCTAGAAAAATCAAACACATTGGTTTCATACTAATAGGTATGATAACCTTTAATGCATGTGATAGTTATATTGAAGAAGATATTTTTTCAGATATAACAAGCGAAAATTTTATTGATGAAAATACGGCTGATCAATTAGTAGTTGGAATTTATGTCTCCCTAAGGGATATTTATAAAGATTACAATTTAAAGTTTTTGGGAACTGATTTGTTTACTATTAAGGGTGAATTAAATTCATTTTCTACCACGAATGATTATTTTGGTTTTACTTCTGGGACCGGAGGCAGTGCTTGGATAAGAAACTATGATCTTGTTTCAAAAGCAAATACTGCCATTAATAGATACGAAAACCAGATTAACTGGAGCGATTCCAAATTGGGTGAAAAAGCTTATGGTATTGCGCAAGCGAGAGCATTGCGCGGCTTAGCATTTTTCAATATGGTGCAACAATATGGTGGTATGGTATTGGAATTAGATGAACCTACTACTATTCGATCAGACTATACTAGAAGTACTGAAGAAGAAACCTACGCACAAATCATTGCAGATTTGGAAGCCGCAATACCAGATTTATTGGATAATCCTGAAACTGGGCGATTTTCTAAAAGAGCGGCACAACATGTATTGGCAGAGGTCTATTTAACCAGAGGCTATTCTTCGTTTGCAAGTGCTACAGATTTTGATACCGCTGCAACTCTTGCAGAAGCAGCTATTGGATCTTATGACATTAGAAGCCAAACCTTTGCTGAAGTCTTTAGTTATGACAATCAGGTTAATGATGAAATATTATTTGCAGTACAGTGGGGTTCAGGAGGATTAACTACTGACCAGGTAAATACCAAACATTCTATTTTCATGAACCAAGTTGCCAATTACCCTGGGGTAAACAGAACAACAACACCCTATGGTTTTAGTAGCGCCAATATGATGCCCACTCCCTATTTTTATACGCTATTTGCAGATAATGATTCTAGGGATGATGCAACTATCCATAGAGCTATACTTGCTGATGTTGATGAGCCTACGGCACCTGATCCAATTGTAGCCGGAGATACGGTAGTTTACTATCCAAAAGCTGCATTGGATGCGACAGAATTAGCAGAAAGGTTAGATCGCTATTGGGTATATCAACCTGATCAATATCTATTTGGCTTACCAGATGATATTCCAGGAGTTAATTACCTGTACTCTCTTAATCCTGAAAGGACAAATTTCCCTATTTTCAAGAAGTTTGATGATGAGATTTTTAATGAGACTACGGATGGGGCACGTGATACCTTTGTCTTTAGGGTAGCCGGCACACATTTATTGGCTGCCGAGGCTTATTTAGGAGCTGGAAATACGGCATCTGCCCTAATGCATTTAAATATTGTTAGGGAGCGGGCAACAGGAGTTGCCAATGAATATGCTTCGGTTACCATAGACGATATACTTAACGAAAGGGCTTTAGAATTGGCAGGTGAAGCTAATCGCTGGGCAGTGTTAAAACGCACCGGTAAATTGGAAGAACGTATAAATTTATACAATCCACATGTTATAGACCATGGTACTTTCGACTCTAGTATTCATTTGTTAAGACCAATTCCATCTTCTGAATTAGAACTTTCAGATGGCTCGTTATTACAAAATCCAGGATACTAGGTTTAAAAAATAGTAGTTTGAGTTAGTTTAGTTAATTTCAAAATATAGGCAGGCCCATTTGCCTGCCTATATTATTTGAGGTCTAACCATTTTCGAAATCAGAAAAGTCATTTATAACTAATGGGGATACATAAAACCATAAGCAGTAGCATCTACGCTACAGTGGCTGTCCTTTTTTTCTTTTTGAACATAGCATGTTCCAATGACGAATCAAATAAAATCTATTTGGTCCTTGGGAAAACTGCTAGCGAAATCGAAATAAATACAATAAACGATTTCAAAGTTGATCTTCAAAAAGTAACGGACAAGACTATTCTGGTTATTTCTGAAGGTAGTCAATTGCCAAAAAACGGTACAATCTTCGTTCTGGGCACTACAGGATCAAATCAAGTTATTGGCAATCTGGTTAAGGAAGGATTGTTAAATCTATCTGAGGAAAATCCAGGTCAAAGAGGAGGCATTTGGTCAAAGTCCATTTTGGAAAGTGGACAAAATGCTATCATATTGGCCGGTTCCAATGTTCAAGGTATGCAATATGCAGTTTACGATTATGCCGAAGAAGTTTTGGGTATAGACCCATTGGCATATTGGACTGGAAAGGTACCTAATAAGATTGATGGAATAGACTTATTTGCCTTTGATAGTAAAACGATTGCCCCACCCAAAGTACCCATTTTATGTTATTTTGAAAATGATGTGGATGAATTGGCCAGCTACAGGGGAAAATTGTTGGAATATGATTGGGAAAGCTACACCGAAATGATAAATTCTTTGGTCAGACTCAGATACAATGCCATTCAATTTTTTGATATGCTGGGGAGACCGGAATTTTATCTACGTCCAGAATACCAAGAGCTTCATCCAGACTATCAAATTGATATTCCCTACCTAGAGAAGATGATGGACTATGCCCATAGCAAGGGTATGAAAATTCAAGTAGATTTTTCTTTGGGTTACCAAATACATCCCATGGATGAAGAGAAAGCAAGTTGTTGGGCTGATTATAAAGAAGATTGGATCAAGGCTTGGCGCTACTATTTTGAAGAAACTCCATTAGCAAAAACAGATATTTTTATTCTAAGACCTCGAAATCAAGTTTGGGATTGGGAATACAAAAGTAGCTGTGGCGAAGACAAAATAGAAGTATTCAATGAAGTGTTTACAGTTTTTGATGATTTGGTCGACTCCTATAAAAGTGATGCTACCAAGGCATTAATTTGTTACTCTGATGCCATGCAAATGTATAATGATGGCTTCAGGCCACCAAAAGACTGGATCATTGCATGGGCAGATGATGGTTTTGGCGATTTTGAACATTTGCCACAAACTACAGATGACTACACGTTTGGCACCTACATGCATGCAGGTTTTTGGTTAAATCATACTGTCCACAATCCGTATCCGGAAAAAGTGGAGGCCAAAATGAAAAAAATATTTAATGACTATGGAGCTTATGAATACTGTATGGTGAATGGTCAGAGCTTTAGACCTTTTATATTCAATATAGAAGCCTATAGTGATGTTTGCCAAAATCCAGATACTTTTTCCGCAGAGCAGTATTATAAAGAGTGGTCGCATCGATATTTTGATAAGAACACTGCAGTACATGCCGTAAAATCAATGAAGTTATTGAACAAAGCGCAATCTTCTGGTAGAATTGGTTATGTACAACATCTATGGGAAATACGTGAAGCCATAGCCTATCTGTCAAATTCACCTATAGAAAGACCCGGAAAACCGCCTGTGCCCTATGAGTTTGAAAGGGTAGAAAATGACCTTGAGCATGTGCGCTTCACCAAAAAGCACATAGACAGTGCCTTGACCGAGGCAAAAAAAGGATTGGAATTATCAAAAGAAGATGGGTTTTATTATTCATATGTGTATTTACCAACATTATTGTATTCCGATTTGATGCTATTTGAAAGTAACCTTCACCAAATGTCACTACTGAAAAGAAAATATGAGACTTCCAGTAATGTTACCTACTTAAAGGAAGCTCTTGTTATTCTTGAGGATGCAAAAAAGAATTTGGCCAAAGTATATCAGAATCGTTTGGAAGGCGACAAAAACCCAAAATGGGAGAAATGGTACGACCCTGCTATCAGAAGGCCCAATAATGGTTTTCCTACCCAAGAAATGTTGAATCAAGTAGAACGAAATGTAACCCAAATCACTAAAATTTAAGCAAATGGTTTTAAAAAAGGCACTTATCATATCGTTCACACTTTCACTACTCTTGTGGAACGCATGTAATAGCCCCGCATATAAAGTATCTCAACCTAATCTGGAATCCAGCATAGCGCCAGTAGATATGGTCTATCCACAATTGGATACAGAAAACTCAAGGTGGTTTCTATTTACTTCAGCAAGCCGACCGTTTGGAATGGTTAATTTAAGTCCAGATACCCAGTTGAAAGGTACTTGGGGAAGTGGTTATCGCTACGAAATTGATACCATCAAAGGATTCAGTCATATTCATGGATGGCAGTTATCTGGTCTTTCAGTAATGCCGATTGTTATAAAAAATGGTACTAAAAATATTTTTTATAAGGATTTCTATTCAAAGTTCAGTCATGACAGCGAAAAAGTTTCTCCCGGTTATCATTCTGTACATTTAAATCGGTATAACACTGAAGTGGAGATTACCAGCACCAAACGTACCGGAATACACAGGTATACATTTCCCAAAAATACCCAAAATGCCGTTCTCTTCAATCTAAATGCACAACTGGGTCCATGCAAAACCCAAGAAGGTGTGGTAACACAGATAAATGAAAATCAATTGAACGGCCAGTTCGTAGTTGCACCCACCAAACGAAAACCAAAGCCCAATACCATTTTCTTTCACGTTGAATTAAATACCCCAGTTAGTGAGGTCGATTCCGATAGCCAAACAGGGAACTACATGCTACATTTGGAGAAATCCAGCATTCCCGTCTTAATGAAGATAGGAATTTCATATACCTCTGTTGAAAATGCAAAGAACAATCTAGATACAGAGCTACCACATTGGGATTTTGATAAAGTAGTAGACGAATCCAAAGAAGAGTGGAACAATTTGTTGAGTAGAATTACTGTTGAAGGAGCAACATACAAAGATAGGAGACGGTTCTATACTGACCTTTGGCATGCATTGCAAGGGCGCCGTATAATAAGTGATATAAACGGAGCTTACCCCGACAATACCCAAGAAAATTTTAGAATAGGCCAATTGCCCTTAAAAGAAGATGGAACCCCTGCCTTTAACCACTATAATTCAGATTCTTTTTGGGGAGCACAATGGACCATAAACACACTTTGGGGATTGGTATATCCAGAAATTAAAGAGGAATTTGTACATTCTCTTCTACAATATAAAAAAGATGGCGGCCTTATACCTAGAGGACCATCTGGCGGTAATTATACCTACGTAATGACAGGGGCGTCAAGCACTCCTTTTATTGTAAGTGCCATTCAACAAGGGTTGGTAACAGAAAATCTAGATACTATTTATTCAGCCTTAAAAAAGAACCATATACTTGGTGGTATTATGGAAAAAGCAGGCTATGAGCATGAAACCAACTTAGGAGGTGGGCTTTCCCACTATTTGAAGAACGGTTATGTACCTTACCCTATACCAGAAGGTAAATTTGGAATACACCAGGATGGCGCTAGCCTTACCCTGGAATATGCATATCAGGATTTTGTATTGGCACAACTTGCTAAAAAATTGAATCATGAAGAAGATTATACCCATTTCATGGAAAGATCCCAGAATTATAAAAATGTATATGATTCCTCTACAGGTTGGATGCGTCCTAAAAACCTAGATGGTATTTGGAAAGAGGATTTTGATCCTTATCTTTATGAAAATGGGTTCAATGAGTCCAATGGTGCCCAATCCACTTGGTTTGTTCCCCATGATCTAAAAGGCTTAGCTTATTTGATGGGAGGAACTGAAAAAGCAATTGAAAAACTGAATACACAATTTATAAACTCAGAAGCACAACACTTTACAGCAGGCAGTTCGCACGATCGTGAAATGCATCCAGAATATAGTCGTATCCCTATTAATTATGGAAATCAGCCTTCCATGCAGACCGCCCAAATTTTCACTAAATTGGGAAGACCTGATCTTTCGCAGTACTGGTCGCGTAAAGTTGTAAAATCTGTTTTTAGTGGTTTATCCCCTTCTACCGGATATAGTGGTGATGAAGACCAAGGTCTTATGGGTAGTCTTGCGGTATTGATGAAAATAGGTATGTTTCAAATGAATGGCGGAGTTATGGAAAACCCTAAATATGAAATAGGTAGTCCTATTTTTGATAAAATAACCATACAATTGAACAACGACTATTATCCAGGAGAAAAGTTAGAGATCAAAACCATAAATAATAGTTCCGAGAATATGTACATTGATAAAATTCAATGGAATGGTGAACAGTTGAATGATTACCACATATTCCATCATGACGTTATTAAAGGTGGTACACTTGAGCTTAAAATGGTTGCTTCAAAACCCATTGAATAATTTTTTCCAGACAATAAATAGATTGTCAAAACTTAAGGATTAAACAACATTTATAACATTATGCGGCTTTTTCCACTTTTATGCTTAATAGGTTTTACGCTTTCAGGACAGCTTAAGAACAAACCAGCGCTCGAACAAGATTTTATGGATATGGGCTTTGGAATATTTGTTCACTGGAGCATGGATTCCCAGTTGGGCAGTGTTATAAGCCATTCTATGGTAGGAGCTTCAGATGATTATCTGGATAGATATATAAATGAACTTCCCAAAACGTTCTATCCAAACAAGTTTGATTCAGATGAATGGGCCAGATTGTTCAAATTAGCTGGGGCAGAATATGTTGTTTTTACCACTAAACACCATAATGGCTTTTGTATGTGGGATACCAAGACAACAGATTTTAGCATAATGAACACCCCTTACGGAAAAGATATAACGGAAATGTTATTCAATTCCTTAAGGAAGTTTGGTATTAAAGTGGGCATCTATTTTTCACCTGAAGATTTTCATTTCCTTCATGAACAAGGAACCTTAATTTCCAGGAAACGACACATGAGTCAGGTAACTGATAACCCAGAGCTTTTAGCGTATGATTTAAAGCAACTGGATGAGTTATTTACAAATTATGGAAAAATAGACATGGTGTTTTTTGATTCTTTTGAAAAAGGACCAATAGTACAATACGTGCATTCCAAATACCCGGATGTAGTTGTAACTCGTGGTGAAATGAACACACCGGAACAAAAAATCCCTGATGTGGCTATGAAAGGGCCTTGGGAAACCTGTATGACCATGGGTACGCAATGGCAATATAAACCAACAAATGAAACTTATAAACCTGGAACAGACCTCATCAATAAACTAATAGAAATTCGCGCAAAAGGGGGTAATTTCCTTTTAAACGTAGGACCAAAACCGAATGGCGAATTACCAATTGAACAAGAAGAACGTTTAAGGGAAGTAGCACTCTGGACGTTTGTTAATAATGAAGCTATCAAGAATATTCGCCCTTTACCCCATAAAATAAAAGATGGTGATTTATGGTTTACACAGAATGAAAAAGAAAATGCTGTGTATGTTTTTATTACCGGTCAAAAAGATTGGTTTAAAGGATTCCGCAGGAATTTTTTAATAAAATACCTGAAAGCTACAGAGAAGACTACTATATCGGTATTGGGACAAAACGATTTGGTAGTAGAATATTGGCCAGAAAACAATCCTATTTCCACATTTACGCAACATGAAAATTCTTTAGAAATATCAATAAGTAAAGCTCATAGATTATATAATGATAAAATCTGGCCCAATCCAATTGTAGTAAAACTGACGAATGTAGATTTTATAAAATAATATCAATTTTTATATATAAGGCTTACAAGTGATGAAAAAGAATTACCTCAATATGCTACTTTCTTTTTGTGTACTTGTCATGGTAAATTGTCAAGGCCAAATCCAAAAAGAGGCTTTAAATCAAATTCAGGTCATTGGAAGTCATAACAGTTATAAAATACCAATAGAGCAACCCTTATGGGAATATCTTTTTGAACATGATTCCCGCACGGCAGAATCACTGCAATATGGACATCCTTCACTAACTGAGCAATTGAATTTAGGCCTTAGAAATTTAGAACTTGATATTTTTCATGACCCTCTTGGTGGAAGATTTGCCAATCCCGGCGGAATAGAAATTGTAAAAAAAAGAGGCGCGGTGCCTTTGCCCTTTGATGAAAAGAAAATATTGGAACAGCCTGGTTTAAAAATGTTCCATGTTCAGGATATTGACTTTAGAAGCCACCAACTACTTTTTAAGAACGGTTTGAAAGAGCTAAAAAAATGGTCAGATAAGAATCTAAACCACACTCCGATCATAATATTGATAAATGCAAAGGATAGCCAAGTTCCGCAAACCAAAAAACCATTACCCTTCACAACTGCCGCTCTTGATAGCATTGATATGGAAATAAAAAGTGTGTTCCCATTAGAGCAATTGATTACACCAGATATGGTACGAGGAGATTTTCCAAGCTTGGAAAATGCCATTTTAGAAAAAGGTTGGCCAGAACTGGGTTCAGTAAAAGGTCGATTCCTCTTTGTTTTGGACGAGAAAAAGGAAAAAATCGACCGCTATATTAAAAACCATCCCTCATTAAAAAATCGAATGCTTTTTGTAAACAGTCCGGAAGGTAATCCAGAAGCTGCTTTTCGGATTATTAACGACCCTGTTAAAGATTTCGATTATATAAAAGAATTAGTAACCAAAGGTTATATGATTAGGACCCGAGCGGATGCAGGTACCAAAGAAGCCCGAACCATGGACTATAACAGATTCGAAAAAGCAAAAGCTTCAGGGGCACAGGTCATATCGACTGACTACTATATTCCCTCACAATTGTTTCCATCGCAGTTTCAAATTATTTTTAAGGACGGCAGCTATGAAAGAATGAACAATTAAAAGAGAGCCTTAATGAAAAATAGATCTTACTTTTATTTTATTCAGATTCTCTGTTTTTTGGTTATTGGCTCATGCAAAAGCGAACAAAAAACGATTTCAAAACCTATCAAAATTGCCTTTTTGGCCGATGTGCATCTACAGGATATTCATGCGAACTTCACCGATGCCAATTACAAGGGAATCAAGAATCCTACTACCGGTAGTTACAATACCATAAGAACAATGGGGTCGCAACTGCGATCAACGCGATTATTTAACGAGAATTATTTCGCTTTTAAAACAGCTTTGGATGAAATTGTCTCAAGAAACATAACTCTTGTTGTTTTACCTGGTGATTTTAGTGATGACGGGCAACCCATAAATATTAAGGCACTAAAAAAAATACTAGATGATTATATAGTAAACCATGGTATCCAGTTTTTTCTGACCACCGGTAACCATGATCCTGTGAGGCCTTATAGCAGAGAAGCTGGAAAAACTAATTTTCTAGGCGCTCAAGGCAATGAGCTAGCCATTTTAAGCGATAGCTCTCTTATAAACAACAATCATAAATTGCATCCTATAATCTCGTCCGAAATTAAACAATGGGGATATTTAGAGATTTTAAATGAACTATCATCCTTTGGTTTTTTTCCGAAAAAAGAATTTTTGTATTGGGAAACACCCTTTTCAATGTACGATTATGATAATTATACATTAACCGCAGCTGCTTCAATTTCAGCAGTGGAAAAAAGAAAATTCTCGGATAATGAAAAACAGATTTCCATTCCGGATGCCAGTTATTTGGTGGAACCTATAAAAGACATTTGGTTATTGGGTATAGATGCAAACATATATATTCCAAGTGGCAATTCTTCTAAAACCAACGAAACCTCCAGTGCCAGTATTGGGTATAATAATATATTGACCCATAAAAAACATCTACTACCTTGGATACGAAAAGTTTCTTTGGAAGCGGAAAAGCAGAAAAAGATTTTGATAGCTTTTAGCCATTATCCCATGGTAGAATTTTATGATGGAGCTTCCAAAGAAATGGAGCAGCTTTTTGGGAAGGACAAGATGCAGATGCATAGAGTTCCAAAAGATACCATTGCAGAATTATTTACTGATTTAGGAATACAGCTTCATTTTGGCGGTCATATGCATATGAATGATACGGGAATCCATAAATCCACAAGCGGAAAAACACTCTATAACATTCAAACACCCTCTTTGGCTGGCTATATACCAGCTTTCAAAATACTTACCATCAATTCAAAAGAAGAAATGGAAATAGAGACTGTTGTCGTGGATTCCGTTTCAAATTTCAATTCCCTTTTCCGGTTGTATGAGCAAGAACATCAACATCTAAAAAAATCGGCAACAAATACGATTTGGGATAAAGAAATATTAGCATCTAAAACCTATATCAATTTTACTGAACAGCATCTAAAAGAACTCGTACGCTTACGTTTTTTGAAAAACGATTGGCCAGCTGAACTTATCACAAAATTAGAAAAGTCGACTGGGAATGATTTATTAAAATTGGAACTAAAGAACACCAAGTCAATCCCCTCAATTGACAAACTCAGTAAAAATAAACCTGAATATATGGCTCTAAATAAATGGACCGGTTTAGATATGGTATATGATTTCTACAAATTGAGAAACGCAGGAGAATTGGCAAAAGGAAAGATTGGTAGCAAAAGATTGGCACAATATGAATTGGTATGCAAGCACTTGATGAATTGTGAAAATTTGGAAATGTCGCTTTGGGGCAATATTTTTTATAAGGCGATGCATGGGCATCCATCCGGAAATTTTATGATTAATCTAAAAACTAATACAATAGAGCGATTGTAATCCTAAAAAGAATGCTCTTTAATTATTAAAAATGTAAATTGTAGTATGTTATTCAAATTATGTTTTGCAATCAAAAAACAAGTATGCCTTCTACTGTTTATCAGTGGCATAACTTTTTTATATGCACAAAACATAAAGTTTGAGCATTATAATGATAATAGTGGGTTGTCCCACAACTCGGTCCGTCATATTGTCCAGGATAATAACGGTTTTCTTTGGTTGGGCACCTTTTCAGGCCTTAATCGTTTTGATGGTTATGAATTTAAATCGTACCTAAGTTCTTTTTCCAATGAAAATAGCTTAAACGATGATGACATTACAGCTCTTGAGTTTGACAGTGATTCCAATAATCTTTGGATAGGTACCAGAAATGGGCTGACCAAACTTGACATAGAAACCCATAATTTTGATACCTTCTTGCCTGAAAAAAATAATCCCAACAGTATCACGGACCATGAAATTCGTTCGGTTCTGGTAGACAAAATGAAAAGCGTTTGGGTCGGTACAAAAACCCAAGGCCTATTTAGGTTCTATCCTGAATCTAAAAAATTCAAAAAAATACCTCTCGAAGGTTTTGAGTACATAAAAGAAATTTTTGAAGATAAAAAGGGCAATATTTGGATAGGCAGCTATGAAAAAAGATCCATTGCGAAACTCAACTTTGATAATTATGGGAAAATTGATCAAACAATAACGTATTCCCTATCTATTCCTTTTTCCAATGAGAAAAATCCTTATATAAACTTTATCTACGAAGATCATAAGTCAGATATTTTCGTAGGCACCCGAAGTGGTTTGTACAAATTGGACAAGGAAAATGATGTTTTTGAAAACCTCTATATCGATGATAGCTATACTAGAGATCAAGTTGGTCCATATTTTGTATCAATCGCACGTTCTCCGGAAGGGCGTTATTGGCTGGGGACTTTAGGGGGGTTGTTGGTCTGTGATCAATTGGAAGATATTGCAAAAGGAAAGTTTGAATGGCATTATACGATTCTTTCGGATGATACCTCACTTGTGGACAACCTGATATCTTCTCTTTACTTCGATACTTCAGATGTTTTATGGATTGGAACCGAGGACGGTTTGGATAAATACGATCCTTATGAAAATCAATTTAAGTTAAACAAGGGTATTTCAGAACATATTGACAATCAAGCACCCGGAATTAGAGGGTTTTCCAAGACTTTTGATGAAAAACTTATAGTTGCAACACGGCATAATGGCCTGTTCCTTTTTGATGATGACTTAATCACCCCGCTTTACAACAGAACTTCAGATATAGCCAGTATCTATTCCACAGATGGAAAGATCTTTTATTGTGGTCTATGGAATGGCAAAGTATTGGTATATAATTATGTGACCAAGGAAACTGATATCATAGATGTTGGTTTTAAATCTTCGCCTGTTTTGACCTTTAAAAGTATAGACCAAAATAGAATGGCGATTGGTTCATTTGGAGAGGGAGCAATACTATTGCACAAGAAAAGCCTAAGGCCTATTCTCATTACAAGCAAAATAGCAGAAGGAAGTTCTATAAATAAAATTGCTTTTGACAAGGAAAATAAAAAATTATGGTTTGCAACGGAAGATGGTGTGGTCACATATGATATTTCTACCCAGAGTACAATAATCTACCAATCCAATACTGAGGATAAAGAATCGCTGCCACACAATAATGTCAGTGATGTACTAATAGATGCCGATAATAAAGTTTGGGCTGCTACTCGGATGGGCCTAAGCACCTTCAAACCAGAATTGAACAATTTTGTCGCCATAAAAGAACCCAAAGAACTTATAGGGAAATGGATTACCGATATGGTAATGGATACTAATGGAAACCTTTGGCTGAACATGAATAACAGTATTGGTCGATTAAAGCCTAGCAGCGGGGCCCTTAATATTTATCATGTTAAAAGTGGAAATAGGTTAGATGTTTTCAGCTCAAGTGGTTTTTATCACATAGCAGGTTCCAAGATATTTCTAGGAGGTAAAAACGGTGTTATCCATTTTTCACCCTACACCATAAAAGAAAATCAATGGTCTCCAAAACCTTTTATCTCTGAATTTAAAGTCCAAAATAAAACGGTATACCCAGCAATGGAAATCAATGGACAAACTGTTTTGGACAAAGATTTAAATTTTCAAAGAGAGGTCACACTCAAATATAACAACCGCAATTTTTCGATCCAGTTCTCAAATCCTTCCTATTCAAATGAGCGATTGAACCAATTTGAATATATGCTGGAAGGTTTTGATGAAAATTGGATTTCGGCCAATAATAGTTCAAGAACCGTACAATACACCAATTTATATCCAGACAACTATACATTTAAGGTCCGCTCCAGTAACAGTAATGGGTATTGGGGGGAGACAGCAAGTTTCGATATTAGAGTTTTGCCACCTTTTTGGTTTACTTACAAAGCATTTTTCCTGTTTATATTGATAATAGCCCTTCTCATATTTCTTGGTAAAAAAGAATTAAAAAATAGGATGAAGCTAAAGCAAGCTTTGCTGCTTGAAAAACTGAAACAAGAACGAAATGAAAAACTGAACAATGAGAAGTTTAGATTTTTCACCAACATCTCACATGAATTAAGAACTCCTTTGACCTTAATTTTAGGTCCAGCAAAGGACCTGTTGAAACAAGCAGGTAAAACCCAGAACGAGTATCAGGAAACAAGAGCCAAATTGATCCATCACAATGCCAACAGGCTATTGAACCTGGTTACCCAAATACTGGATTTTAGAAAAGCACAAACGGGCGAACTACAATTGAAAGTATCAAAAATTGATATTTTGGAACAATCAAAAAGTATTTTTGAATCCTTTAAGGAACTCGCTAAAAACAAGAATATTTCTTTTAATTTCAACTGTGAAAACGAAACTATTTCAGGTTGGATTGATAAAGACAAACTGGACAAAATTCTATACAATTTATTATCCAATGCCTTGAAGTTTTCCAACAATCATGGCAACGTAGATTTGTTTTTAGGGTTGAGTGATGATATGGCTGAACATTTGATCATTGAGGTAAGTGATGATGGAATAGGTATTCCCGAAGCCAGTCAAAAGAATATTTTTTCCAGATTCTATCAAGCTAGAAACAGTAAAGAAAGTACGACCGGTTCAGGAATAGGTCTATCCTTGGTAAAATCTTTGGTTGAATTGCATAAGGGAAGCATAGCTTTTAAAAGTAAGTCGGGAGAAGGAACCATATTCACCATAAAAGTTCCCATTAGTCGCAAATTCTATGAGGATTTTGAAATCAATGAGCTATTGCCATATCAAATCACCAAAGAAGTACAAGTGGTAAAACCGAAGAAAAAGATACTTAATTCTGTCAATTTAAAGCAAAAAATTGTGGTGATAGAAGATAATACCGAGCTTCGAAATTATCTTATAGACTACTTATCGGATTATTACAAGGTTTATAGTGCAGAAAATGGAAAAGAAGGTCTTAGCCTCTGTAAACAGATCAAACCCATAATATGTGTTGCAGATGTAATGATGCCCGTTATGGACGGTTTGGAGTTTTGTGCCGCACTTAAAAGTGATGAATTTATTAGCCATATACCCGTAATCCTTTTGACAGCACTTTCGGAAAATGAAGATAAGGTAAAAGGATTTAATGTTGGGGCAGATGGTTACTTAGTCAAACCATTTGATCCATCACTATTAAGAACCAGGATAGTAAATATCATCAATACCAGAATGGGATTAAAATCCAAATTTTCTGTGGAAGCCGAAAGTGAAATAAGTCTTCTTACGCATTCTCCAATTGATGAGAAATTTATGCAAAAAGTTACCCAGCTCATCGATAAAAATCTAAAAGAAACGGACCTGACAACGGCATTTCTATGTGCAGAATTAGGTATGAGTTCCTCTAAATTATATCGAAAAATTAAAGAGCTGACGGATTTAGCCCCCAACGAATTTATTCGTACCGTACGTTTGAAGAAATCAGCAATTCTTTTAAAGACCAAAAAGTATAATGTTTCAGAAGTAACTACCCTTGTTGGTTTTAATGATCCTTTATATTTTAGTAGATGTTTTAAAAGACAATTTGGATATCCACCAAGTAAACTTATAAAAGATGAAGTAAGAGTGGATATTATATAAGTCATTTCATATAAAAATCAATCCATGCTTTTGGCAAAATACTCCATATAAGCTCTTACAGGAAATTATAATTTTATCTATGAGTAATTGACCTATATGTTTTAAAATAACATACCATTAAATTAAAATTCTATGAAGAATTCTTCCAAAGCAACAGACAAAAACCCAATGGATCAAGTTGATGATTGGGAAAATAGTTTATTGGAAAGATATCCTGATCCTGATGCCACGGCAAAGGAGAAAGAAGAATTCAGAAACTATGTCGATTCTGAAAGGGTTGAAGGGGTAAAAGAATTCTACCGTTTAAACCATACCTTCCAAACATATGACTTTGTTTGCGAAAAGGAGAAAGAATTTTTAAAGTTTGATAAAAAGGAAATGTCGCTTTGGGGTGCCGTTGAATACCTTAATACACTTGTTGACGATAGTGATCCGGATATTGACTTAGATCAACTACAGCATTTGCTACAAACTTCAGAAGCCATAAAACAAGATGGCCATCCAGATTGGTTCGTACTTACGGGTTTTATTCATGATATTGGAAAAGTGCTGTGCTTGTTCGGTGAACCGCAATGGGCCGTTGTTGGAGACACTTTTCCTGTTGGATGCAGTTTTTCGGACAAAATTGTATATCCAGAATTCTTTAAAGACAATCCCGATAGTACAGATGAAAGGTTTACATCCAAATATGGCGTCTATGAACCTAACTGTGGTCTGGACAATGTGAAAATGAGCTGGGGACATGATGAATATTTGTACCAGATTATGAAAAATCATTTACCGGACCCGGCATTGTATATTATTCGTTATCATTCTTTTTACGCCCAGCACAAAGAAGGAGCTTATGCCCACCTAATGAATGAAAAAGATCATGAAATGTTCGAATGGGTCAAAAAATTCAATCCATACGATTTATACTCCAAAGCTCCCACTCCACCGGATGCACAGGCGTTAAAACCCTATTACCAAGACTTAGTGTCAAAATATTTACCAGAAACATTGAAGTTTTAAGACAACACAACTCCAATGTTATTGACACTCCTCGGTTTTTTTGGTTTTACTTTTTTCGTGATTTTTTACACGATTTATAAATTACGCAAGGACAATTTTAAAACTGGAAAGGAGTACTTTTTAGCAGGAAAAAGCCTTACGGGGCCTATTATTGCAGGTTCCATGATTCTTACCAATATTTCCACGGAACATTTGATAGGAATGAATGGGAGTTCCTATAAAAATGGAATTATAGTCATTGCTTGGGAGGTTACTTCAGCAATTGCTCTGGTGATAGCTGCCATTTTTTTTCTTCCCCGTTTTATTCGCATGGGGCTTACCACAATTCCGGAGTTTCTTGAAAAACGTTTTGACGGAATTACAAGATCCGTTGTTGCATTATTATTGATGCTTTCCTTTGTAGTTACGCTACTTCCAATAGTTCTTTACACTGGGGCAATAAACATAGAAAGCGTTTTTAATTTTTCTGAACTGTTCAACATTACCAAAAGCGAAGGCCTTTTATATACCGTTTTGGCAATAGGAGTAATTGGTTCCTTATATGCAATTTTTGGTGGTTTAAAAGCAGTTGCCTATTCCGATACGTTAAATGGCATAGGCCTTATGTTGGGTGGATTGTTGATTCCGGCCATAGCATTGTACCAAATAGGAAAAGGTAATGTATTTGATGGTTTAAGTACAGTATATGATTTTGCTCCAGATAAATTTGACATTATTGGAGCACCAGATTCGGTATTACCATTTTCAGTTTTATTTACCGGGCTAATGATCAACCAAATTTATTTCTGGGGAATGAACCAGTCCATTATCCAAAGAGCCTTTGGGGCAAAAAACCTAGTTGAGGCGCAAAAAGGCCTAATCTATACGGGTGTTTTAAAACTGTTTGTGCCATTGATAATCGTATTGCCCGGATTGATTGCCTTTTACTATTTTAAAGACGCTTACTACGAAACACCAGACCTTATTTATCCAATGTTGGTAAAAAAGGTATTGCCAGCTTATTTATATGGTTTTTTCGCAGCGGTAATCTTGGGAGCAGTTCTTAGTACTTTCAACAGTGTTTTAAATTCTGCATCCACAGTTTTCTGTTATGACATCTATAAAAAGCTGATCAATAAAAGTGTTAGTGATGAAAAACTGGTTTATTATGGTAAAATGGTATCCATAATATTGGCCATTGTTGCTATTGCAGTTGCTCCATTAGTGGCCTATGCCCCAGATGGTCTTTATTTTTTACTTCAGGAATTGAATGGAATCTTTTTTATTCCAATCTCCTCCGTAATCCTGGCCGGTATCTTTGTTAAACAGGTAAATGCAAAAGGAGCCAAGGCTGGATTGTTTTTTGGTTTTGCATTTTACATACTTGCAACATTTATCTTAGAAGTCAACATCCATTTTGTTCATCTTTGGGGAATAGAGTTTGTCCTGAACTTTATTATTATGTTAGCGGTATCCAAAATGTATCCGAGTAAAGACTATGAAGATACCATTGAACAAGATACTAGTGATAAAAGCTGGCGATGGGTCAATGTTTCGGGTATAGTTTTAATAGCACTCACCATTCTAATTTACATTCTCCTATCATAAATCAAGGTTTTTTTGCTAAAAAAACCATCTTCTTTTAAGATCGTAATGTAATGGTCTGGGATTCATCTGTTACAAACTTTGTACTTTCTTGTACGGTCAGGCTAGAATTGGCTAAATTTAAAATCATCAATCTCGATTAACAGAAGTAAAGTAAGGTGGAAAGATTTAAAAATCAATCGCATATACTCTTAAAGAGGTTTATATCATCAAAACACAATTTTTAATGAAAAAAGCACTATTAATTGCGGTGTTATTGATTCCATTCATAGCGCTTCAGGCCCAGAGCAAAGAAGAAGGACCTTGGTGGCCACACCCAATCTGGGGTGAAGGTGATCAAGCCGGAGCATCAAATTGGATTACTCCTGAAAAAATAGTACAATCATTCAAATTGGTAGAAACTGGAAAGATATATGAACTTGGACAAGTTTACGAAGCTGGAATGCCCCTTTTTGGCAAAAGAATCTATGAAATGAGAAGTCCAGGAGCACCAAGTGGTGGACCAGTAGGTGAAAATAACCTCATCTTTAATGAAGAACTTTTGATAACCGAAATTGGTCAAGTGGGCACACAGTTTGATGGCCCAGGACATGTTGGCGCTCAGATGAAATTTGATAATGGTTCAATCAAAGATGTCTATTATAACGGATTTACAGGAGAAGAAATATATGATAGTGCAGGACTTAAAAAGCTTGGAGTGGAGCATATAAAGCCGATAATTACCAAAGGTTTTCTAATTGATATTGCCGGATATAAAAATCTCACCGTTCTTCCCAATAGCTATGAAGTAACTGTTGATGACGTTAAAGGTGCTCTTAAAAAACAAGGGATAAAAGAAAGTGATATTGAAAATGGAGATGTTCTATTATTTCGATTTGGATGGGCAACACTTTGGAATGCCCCAGAAGCGTATAACAAAAATCCACCAGGCATAGGATTAGAAGTTGCTCAATGGGTGGTGGACAAAAATGTGACAATGGTAGGATCTGACCAATTTGGGACAGAGGTTATACCCAATTCAAATTCAGATTTGGAAGCTCCCGTACACCAATTTCTGATCGCTCAAAATGGCGTTTTTAATTTGGAAAACCTTAATCTTGAAGAATTGGCTTCGGATAAGACTTATAATTTCCTATTCATTTTTACCCCTATAAGATTTAAGGGAGCAACGGGTTCACCCGGTCGTCCCATCGCCATTAAATAGTAAAGGATTACATGCAAAGAATAGCACTATTTGGCCTTTTTTTCGTTTTCTTTTTTTTGGGCTGCCAAGAAAAAGAAGAGCCTGAATTTTTGCTGAGGGCAAGCCACTTGGTCAATGAAAACCATACCTGGTACCAAGCCTTTGAATATTTTGCGGCACAAATAGAGGAGCGTTCCAATGGTAGAATAAAGGTTGAAAATTATCACTCAGAACAACTGGCCAAAGAAATAGAGGCAATTCGGCTTATTCAAGCTGGGGTAATAGACATGACCACTACAGGTTCCATGCTTAACAATTGGATTGAAATTGTTGCATTTAGTGAAATGCCCTTTTTATTAAGGGATTCCATAGACATGCAAAACCTTATCAATGGTCCTATCGGACAAAAGATTGATAGTGAAATGCGAACCAAAACTGGGTTAAGAACCATGGGGTATTTTCAGAGAGGACCCAGGCACCTTACCTCAAATAGAGCCATCAAGCATCCAGATGATTTAAAAGGCCTTATTATACGTGTTCCAAGTGTACCCTCATTTGTAACAGCGTGGGAAGCCTTAGGAGCAAAACCAACTCCCATGGCATTTTCTGAGGTATTTACCTCCTTGCAGCAAGGAACCATTCAAGCTCAAGAAAATCCTTTTGCAATGATCAATAGCGCGGGATTTTCAGAGGTGCAAAAATATATTAACCTGACAGCACATGTTGTAAGCTGGACCTATCCTGTAATTGGTGAAAAGCAATATCAATCTTTTCCTGATGACCTAAAGAAAATATTTGACGAGTGCGCTGCCGAAATGGTACACTATGAACATCGACTTTTTATCAACAATGAAAAAAGTGTACAGCAAGAGTTGAAAGACAAGGGAATGACCCTTATTGAGGTTGACAAAGATGCTTTTAACCAGAAGTGTAGTGATGCCCTATTTAATAGCTTGTCTCCAGAAATGAAAAAAATATACTACCAAGTTCAAGAAATGAAAAAGCAAAGAGATGAAAAAACTCATTGAACGCATACTGAAACTTGGAACCCTTGTTAGCACCTTTGGGTTTTTAAGTGCAACATTGACACAAATTTATGCAAGGTTTTTAATGGATAGCGCACCGTCTTGGACAGAGGAAGCTTCACGTTTCTTTTTTGTGTATGCAATGAGTTTTGCAGCTGGATTGGCAATGAAGGATGACTATTATGTGAGTTTGGATATATTTTACAACAAATTAAAAACCAAACACCAACAAATCGTAGATGTCCTCATTTCCCTCTCAATTTTTGTGCTGTTTTCTATTGTTGGGATTTTTGCATTGCAGTACGTTGCTTTGGGAATCCCTGAAAGTTCGCCTAGCTTGGGTGCACCCATGGCCATTGCATTTACAAGTATTGTTGTAATGTCTTTATCTATTTGCATTTATGCATTTTACAGTTTAAAAACCAACCTCAAAAAAACCAAATGATAGCAGTTCTGATACTAGTTTTTATTGTTTGTCTTGTCCTCAGGTTTCCAATTGCTTTTTCATTGGGAATATCCTGTTTGGCCTATGTTCTGGTAAAGGGAATACCTTTAGTTATACTTCCAGCCAAGATGTATTCTGGAATCGATGTATTTATTCTTCTGAGCGTCCCTGGTTTTATTTTATCCGGAAATCTGATGAATGCAGGAGGGTTAACGGAAAAAATCATAGCGTTTTGCAATCACCTTATGGGGCATATTCGAGGTGGGTTGGCTTTGGCAAATATTGGAACTTCCATGCTCTTTGCTGGAATTTCTGGAACAGCCATTTCCGATACGGCAAGTATAGGTGCTGTTATAATTCCAGCCATGAAAAAAGAAGGCTATGAGGCTGGTTTTTCATGTGCTGTAACAGCCTCATCTTCCACCGTTGGGCCAATTATTCCTCCTAGTGTCCCTATGATCATAGCTGCAACATTAAGTGGTTTGTCTGTTGGCCGATTGTTCCTTGCAGGAGCTATTCCAGGTTTATTATTGGGTATGGGAATGATGGGAGTTGCGTATTACATCTCAAAAAAAAGAAAATATCCAAAACACCCAAGAAGTAGTTTTAAGCAGGTAGCCAAAGGTTTTTTAGATACATTTTGGTCACTTTTAATGACTTTTATAATCCTCTTTGGAATTGTTGGTGGCATCTTCACCCCTACCGAAGCTTCAATTATAGCTGTTTTATATGCATTGCTAATAGGCACATTCGTTTATAAAAAACTCAACCTAAAAAATATTCAGCACATTGTTCTGGATTCGATGAAGACCTCTGCCTCACTGATGGTCTTAATCGGATTTGCCAATTTATTTGGCTGGATCTTGCTTACAGAAAGACTTCCTCAAGTAATTTCCGAAGGGATACTTGATTTTTCAAACAATAAATTTGTGGTCTTACTCTTGATAAACATATTGTTGATATTCGTGGGAACCTTTATGGAAACCATTGCAGCACTATTGGTTCTTTTTCCAATCTTGTTGAAAGTTGCATTGGCCGTTGGAGTAGACCCAATTCATTTTGCGGTAATCGCTGTGCTCAATCTTATGATTGGCTTGACAACACCACCAGTAGGTATCTGTTTATTTGTTTCATCAAGCATAGGAAAAGTTTCAATGACCGAGGTCAGTAAATCCAGTCTTCCCTTTCTGGGGATATCATTCCTGGTTTTAATTCTCGTTACCCTTTTCCCTGAGATTTCATTGTTCTTGCCTAAATTATTTATGGATTAGAACAAAGTCCTAGCATCTAATAAACTGTTCCTATTTCAAAACCAGAATCAAATCATCGCTGTTTACTAGCGAACCAGATGTCAATTGAATACGCTCCACAATTCCTTCTTCTGTAGCGGTAACCGTGGTTTCCATTTTCATGGCTTCAATAATGAATAAAGGCTGATTTTTCTTTATTTCCTGACCTTTCTTTACAAGAACATTTGACAATAACCCTTGCAATGGAGACCCTATTTCCTTTGGGTTGGAAGTATCGGCTTTTACATTCTCCTTTTTCTCAACTTTAATGGACTTATCCTTAACAATGACGTTGCTCAACTGGCCATTCACTTTAAAGAACAGGTTCACGTTACCGGAACTGTCAGGTTCTCCAACCAATTGCAATTGCACCAAAATGTTTTTTCCCTGGTCAATTTCAACCATAATCTCCTCTCCTACATCCATGCCGTAGAAGAAATTTTTGGTCGGTATGTTCAGTACATTTCCATAGAGTACATGGTGATCATATGCATCTTGAAAAACTTTTGGGTACAATTTATAGGAAAGAAAATCGGTTATCTGCAAATCACGACCCATTCCTTTCTTAAATTTTCGTTTGAACGCTTTAAATTCCTTGTCAAAGTCTATAGGTTCCAGATGGGCATTTGGCCTATCCGTATAGGGTTTTTCATCCTTTAAAATGATTTTCTGAAGCTTTTTTGGAAAACCACCAACAGGTTGTCCTAAGTCTCCTCTAAAGAAACTGATTACCGATTGCGGAAAGGAAATAGTCTCTCCACGTTCCAAAACGTCTTCAACGGTCAAACCATTACTGATTAAATACTGTGCCATATCTCCAACTACTTTGGAGCTTGGTGTAACCTTAACTATATCCCCAAAAAGTTCATTGACCTCTCCATACATCTTGGTCACCTCCGGAAACTTATCTTCCAATCCCAAGGCAATCGCTTGACCTTTTAAATTAGAATATTGTCCTCCAGGAATTTCGTGGGAGTATACTTCTCCTGTTCCTGCCTTAAGTCCAGATTCAAAAGGGTAATAATAATTTCTTACGGTTTCCCAATAGTTTGAATATTCAGCAAGCTTTTCAGTGTCAAGTTTATTTTCACGCTCGTGGAAACGTAGCATTTCCGTTACCGAATTAAAGTTAGGTTGGGAAGTAAGCCCCGAAAGTCCACCAAGTGCCACATCAACCACATCAACCCCAGCCTCAATTGCCTTTAAATACATTGCCGCCTGAATGGACGAGGTATCATGGGTATGCAAATGAATTGGAATATTAATCTCTGATTTTAAAGCCGAAATAAGCTCATATGCCGCTCCCGGTTTAAGAAGCCCCGCCATATCCTTTACCCCCAAAATATGGGCTCCGGCATTTTCAATATCCTTGGCAAGCTGAATGTAGTACTTTAAATCATACTTACTTTTGGATGGATTAAGAATATCACCCGTATAACAAATAGAGGCTTCGGCAAGTCCTTGAGTTCTGTTCCGTACGTGTTCAATACATGGGGCAATGGATTTCATCCAATTGAGCGAATCGAAAATACGGAAAACATCCACCCCTGTTTCCCAGGATTGTTCCACAAATTTTTCAATCAAATTATCCGGATAAGCTGTATATCCCACTCCGTTTGAACCACGAATCAACATCTGGAGCAATAAATTGGGCATTGCTTTGCGCAATGATGCCAAACGCTCCCATGGATTTTCCTTAAGGAATCGTAAGCAAACATCAAAAGTAGCGCCTCCCCATACTTCCATACTGAAAATGTCTGGGTGATTCTTTGCAAAACCTTCAGCAACCTTCAACATATCTGTAGTACGCATGCGGGTCGCCAAAAGACTCTGATGTGCATCGCGCATGGTAGTATCTGTAAAATGAACCTTTTTTTCATTCTTTAACCATGCTGCAAATTGCTCGGGACCCAGTTCAGTTAACAAGTCTTTAGTACCTTTTGAATAAGGCTCGTTTTTGGGAAATGTAGGTATAATGGGTTTTGAAAAAACGTGGTCTGGGTTTACCTTTTTTACATCTGGATTACCATTAACGATGGTTTCCGCCAAATACTGTACAACCTTGTTGGCCCGGTTTCTAGATTCCTTAATCTCAAAAAGTGCTGGTTCATTCTTAATAAAGTTAACCGTAACCTTCCCTTCCCTAAATGTGGGATGGCTCAAGATATTATCCAAAAAGGCCATGTTGGTATTGATTCCCCTAATACGGAACTCTGCCAATGCCCTACGCATTTTACGGCAGGAACCGTCCAAGGTCCTGCTCAGTGCTGAAACTTTTACCAGCATGGAATCAAAGAAGGGAGAGATACGTACACCTTGATATATGCTTCCCGCATCTAAACGAATTCCCAATCCTGAAGCACTTCTATAGGTTGTTACCACACCATAATCTGGCTTAAAATCATTGGCTGGATCTTCCGTTGTAATTCTGCATTGTAGTGCATATCCAGTAATAGTGATGGATTCCTGATCCTTTATCTTAATCTGTTGATCCGAAAGCTTGTATCCACCAGCAATAAACAACTGTGCTTTTACCAAATCGATATTCGTAATCATTTCGGTAACGGTGTGCTCAACCTGTATTCTCGGGTTTACCTCTATAAAATAAATGCTCCCATCTTCATCAACCAAAAACTCTACGGTGCCAATATTGTTATAGTCAACTGCTTTGCATATATCCACAGCATATTTATATAGGCTATCCCTAGTCTCCTGAGGAAGCCCTAAAGACGGTGCAAATTCAATTACCTTTTGATAACGACGTTGCACGGAACAATCTCTTTCATAGAGATGGACAATATTCCCATGGGTATCCGCAACAATCTGAATTTCTATATGCTTCGGATTCTCAACAAATTTTTCCAAAAAAACGGTATCATCTCCAAAAGCATTCAAGGCTTCACGTTTGGCTTCTGGATAGCCTTTCTTTAAGTCCTCAGGAGTGCGAATGACCCGCATTCCACGTCCTCCTCCTCCAGATGCCGCTTTTAGCATAATAGGATATCCAATAATATCAGCTTCACTTAAAGCTATATTAATAGTATCTAAATCTTTGCTACTACTTCTGATAATGGGAACATTATTCGCTACCGCGACCTCTTTTGCAGTTATTTTATCTCCCAGGGCCTTTAAAACCGAAACTTTTGGACCTACGAAAACGATTTCGTTGTTAGCACATTTTTGCGCCAATTCGGCATTTTCAGATAAAAAGCCATACCCGGGATGAATAGCATCAACATTATTCTTTTTAGCGATTGTAATTATCGCATCTATGTCCAAGTATGGTTTTAAGGGGTCTGCATCTTCTCCAATCTGATATGACTCATCCGCTTTATAACGGTGTAAGGAGTACCTATCTTCATATGTATAAATCCCAACTGTTTTTAAGCCAATTTCAACGCAGGCCCTAAAAATACGAATTGCAATTTCCCCTCTATTGGCAACTAAAACTTTTTTTATTTCCATGTTTAATCTCTAATTCTGAAAATTTTTATTTTTTGATTAAATGCGCTGGAAAATCTTCTATTTTTTCACAGCAAATTTGTTCCATTACTTGTTGAAGCTCTGTTTTTAATAATGATATGGTATGATCCCCTCCTTTTTTACCCAATGCAGAAACGCCATACATAAAAGATCTTCCCATAAAGGTAAATGCTGCTCCAGATGCTAGCGATCTAGCAACATCCGGTCCAGAGCGCAGACCACTGTCCATCATTACCGTAATTTTATCTCCATATTTTTCCGCTATCCGAGAAAGTGGTTTAATCGTGGATTCACCGGCGTCTAATTGTCTTCCTCCATGATTGGATACAATAACACCATCAAGACCTAACTTTATGGCTTTTTCTGCATCAGCTTCGTTTGCAACACCTTTTAACACCAACTTCCCTTTCCACATATCCCGTATAGGCTTAATTTTTTCTTCGTTAAGCCTACCAGAAAAGGTTTGGTCCATGAATTTTCCCAATTGTTTCAAATCCAAGTTTTTGGGCATATATGGTTTTAAAGTCTGAAAGTTTGGTTGTCCATATTTAAGGGTTTGTAAAGCCCAATGTGGTCTGCCAAAAACTTGGATTATATTCTTTATGTTCATTTTTGGTGGCATGGCCAATCCGTTTCTTATATCTCTTGGCCTAAAACCGAATGTTGGCACATCACACAGGATTACCAGCACAGGGCATTCGGCAGCATCAGCTCTTTTGATGATATCATCCCGTAAACTATTCTCCGCTGGATGGTACAATTGAAACCACGCTTTTCCCTCGGTTATTTCAGCAACTCGTTCAATGCTGCTTGTGGTTACCGTACTTAATATAAAAGGAATGTTATGCTCAAAAGCTGCTTTTGCCAAGATTTCCGGGGAATTGGGCCACATAAGTCCTTGTAATCCAACTGGTGCTATTCCAAAAGGTGCATCATATGTTTGACCAAAGAGATTGGTTTTCATGTTAGACCCAGTATGTTTACTCAAATAGTAGGGCAACAACTCAACATCTCGAATCTCAGCAGTATTTTTATGCAGATTGACATCTTCGTTGCAACCTCCATCCAAGTACTCAAATGCAAACTTTGGAATTTTTTTCTTAGCCCTTTCCCTTAAGTCGGATATGGAAGGGTAGTTTGTATTTAATGATAATTTCTTGCTCATAATTCAAAAATATGTTCCATCAATCTCCATTTTTCTCCCGGTTCTGCTTTTGGAAGTGCTTGTTGATATTTCCACATCAAGGTTTCCCATTCTTGGACTTTTGGGTTATTCTCGTCTTTTTTTTGTTTTGCTTCAAATGAGAAGGTATCATCAACATCCATTATCATAAATAACCTATTTTCCACCAAATAGATATCCAATTTTTCTATTCCTGAGGTTTTAATGCTTTCAATAATCTCTGGCCATACATTTTGATGGTATTTTTTATACTCCAAAATTAATTCAGAATCATCTTTTAAATCCAATGCAAAACAATGACGTTTCATTATTATTTTTTATTTCCCTAAATGTAGTTTATGCACTTTATTACCGTAAAATGCAATCAACAGAAAACACACTAAAGGTAGTACAAAAGAAAAATTAACTTCCGCCACACCTAAGATTTTGGTATCGTTTACCCCTGTTCCACCTGCATCAATTATCAAACCTTGCAAACCTGGCATTACGGCCCCTCCCACTATGGCCATAACAAGACCAGCGGCTCCAATTTTAGATTGTTCTTCATCCAATCCTTCCAATGCTGTGCCATATATAGTAGGAAACATCAAGGACATGAAAAAAGATGCCGCAACTAAACAATATAACCCAAGTATGCCTTCAATTGCGATTGCGCCAACGGCCACTAAGCCTGCTAAAAGGGAAAAGTACATAAGTAATTTGCCCGATGAAACAAAACGCAGCATATATGTTCCAATAGCCCGACCGACCAAGAAAAGGATAAATGCAGCAAATTGATAGTTGGCAGCAGTTTCACTATCTATACCAATTGCCTCTGCATATTGATAAATATAGGTCCAGCACATAATTTGTGCCCCTACATTACATATTTGGGCAATCACACCCAGACCATACTTCTTATTTGAAAAAAGTGAAGAAAACGTCTTACCTATACTTGGAATTTCCCCATCGCCTTTTGCCTGGGGCATTTTACTAATCGCAATCAAAATGAAAACCCCAATGATAACCAATCCCAGTATAACATATGGGTCGCGTATTACTGCTAAATCTGATGTACGGATTAAAGCTTTTTTCGCTTCATCCAAAACAGAATAGTTCTCTATATCATCGGATTGCAAATTTTTAAGAACAAATTGTTGCGCAATCAAAAGTCCCAGAATTAACCCCACCGGGTTAAACGCCTGTGCCAAATTCAACCTTTGAGTGGCTGTTCTTGGGTCGCCCATAGCCAAAATATAGGGATTTGCCGTAGTTTCTAAAAAAGCAAGACCAAAAGTTAAAATGTATAATCCTAAACAGAAAAACCAAAACTGTTCTGTTATTGCAGCTGGATAAAATAGCAAAGCACCTCCCGCATATAATGCCAAACCTATTAACACTCCAACTTTATACGAGTACTTTCTTACAAAAAGTGCAGCTGGCAAAGCCATACAGAAATATCCACCATAAAAAGCCATTTGCACCCATGAAGCTTGTGCATTTGATAGTTCCAATATTTTTTTAAACGCCTGAACCATTGGGTCTGTTACCGCGTTGGCAAAACCCCAAAGAGCAAATAAAGACGTTATTAGGATAAATGGAATTATTACTTTTTTTGATACTACTGGTGGTTTTTGGTTTTCTTCCATGTTTGGTTTTTACTAATTTATAAAGATCTGTCCAAGTGGGTATACCCACCATCAACAAATATCAATTGTCCGGTTGTATGACTCGATTTTTTTGAAAGCAGGAATGATACCATATCTGCAATTTCTGTGGTCGTGGTCATTCTGTTCTCCAAAGGAATCTTATCGGTAATTTCGCTTAGTTTCTCTTCTGGGTTTTCAAATGTTTTTATCCATTTTTCATACAATGGCGTATAACACTCCGCTACAATAAGAGCATTTACCCGAATTGAATACGGAAGCAATTCCACAGCCCATTCCCGGGTCAGTGCGTTTCGGCCTCCATTGGCCGCAGCATAACCTGATGTTCCTCCTTGGCCCGTGAATGAGGTTTTGGAACCAATGTTCACAATAGCTCCCTTGCTTTTCTTTAATTCTGGTAACGCATTTTGCGCCATAAGGTAATAGTGGGTAAGATTACGATGCAAGGATCTTACAAAATCAGCATGATTTCCATTTTCTAGACCCACGGAGTCATTAATTCCAGCATTGTTGACTAATCCATCTATTCGCTTATATGTATTTATTGCAGTATTCACTGCATTTTTACACTGCTCAGGATCCGTAAGCTCAGCAATGAAATAACTAGCCTGGCCACCATCATTTTCAATTTGGGAAACTGTTGCAATTAAATTTTCTTTATTTCTGCCAAGAATGAATAGTATGGCTCCTTCCTGAGCTAAAGCTAAACATATCCCTTTACCAATTCCAGAGGAACCTCCGGTTACAATTATAACTTTATCTTTTAATTCTAAATCCATTCTATTCTATAATCCTTTCTTCACCTATTATTTTAAATACCCATGCACTTGATTCTGCCAAGTTAATTTTTGCTTCTTTAGGCAACTCTATGGACAATCCATCTATATCTGAAAAAGTATATGCTATGGGTTTGTTGTAGCCCAAGAGCATAATTTCGGAATCTTTAGCTGGTTTTACGTAATTGAGCTTAATATTTTCTGCAGTGTTATCAAAAGAAGCAACATAATAGATGCTTTCTTCTTTTTTCTTAATGTAGCGAAAGTTTTCACCTTCTTTGTAGTTTCTATCAAGCTTTTCGGTTTCATAAATGGCCTCTCCATTTATTTTCAACCAATCTCCCATTTTTTGTAACCTTTCAACACTTGGTACTGGAATAATACCTTCAGCTGTTGGTCCTACATTGAGTAAATAGTTTCCACCTTTTGCAGCAACATCCACCAAATTGAAAATCAAGACCTCAGCATCCTTCCAATTATGATCATTGGTTTTAAATCCCCAAGTATCGTTCATCGTCATACAGGACTCCCAGTCAACATCTGCTGTTCCTGCTAAAATTTCTTGTTCAGGTGTTCCAAAATCGCCAATATATTTATCATCACTATTCATTCCTTGGTACCCCTGTCTTCCTTTGTCCACTCGATTATTAATAATCAAGCTAGGTTTGAGTTCTCTAAGGTATTGGTAAAGGTCAAGCCCCATTTCATGTGTATAGGCAGGAATCCATTCTCCATCAAACCATAGAACTTCTGGGTCATAGTTTTCAATAAGTTCTTTGAGTTGTGGTTTCATATAATGCTCCACGTATTCTGGAAACTCTGGGTTTATAAGCGTACTATCCAAACTGTTATATTTTGGATATTTTTTTCCTTGTGCCTGTGGATGGTGCCAGTCCATTATGGAATGGTACATCCCAAAACTAATACCTTCTTCTTTACAAGCAGCAGAAAGCTCTTTTAAAATATCCCTTTTGAAGGGTGTATAATCCACCATATCATACTCTGAATATTTTGAATCCCAAAGGGCAAAACCATCATGGTGCTTTGAAGTAATTATCACATATTTCATACCAGCCTGCTTCATAATCTTTGCCCATTCTCTGGCATCAAAATCTACCGGGTTGAATTTTTTGGCAAATTTTTCATATTCTTCTACAGGTATTTTCCCTTTTTCCATAATCCATTCGCCAATACCTTTTACTTCTTCGCCATTATATATTCCTGCAGGAACGGAATATACACCCCAATGAATAAACATGCCAAACTTAGCATCTCTCCACCACTTCATCCGAGCATCAAAATCCTTATCTGATTCCTTTAGATAATCAACTTTTGCAATTTCCTCGGATGCCATTTGGTCTGTGTTCTCCTTCTTCTGCTCTTTGCATGAAAAGGAGAGGGATATCATCAAAAAAAGTAGTGCAATTGGTTTTAGATTATACTTCATTTACTATGAATCTTATTAATTTATGCCGATAGTTTATAAAAGCTGGCTGCTGCACCTCCTAATATGTTATTTTGCTCATCTTTGGTCAATTGCCTAATGTATTCTTTTACAATTCCAAATACCTCATCGTACTTACCTGCCAATAAACATACAGGCCAGTCCGAACCATACATGATACGATCTGTACCAAACGCATTTATTATTTTTTCAATATATGGATAAATATCATGTGGTTTCCAGTTATTCCAATCTGCTTCAGTCACCATTCCCGATAATTTGCAATATACATTTGGATGTTTGGCGAGTGCTTCAATATCAGCTCTCCAATTGTCCATTTCTCCATCTTTAATATTGGGCTTCCCCAAATGGTCCAACACAAAGCGTTGTTCTGGAAAACGTTCTACCAATGCTATACTATTCTTCAATTGATTTGGAAATACCAAAATATCATAAGATAGATCAAACTGTTTCAATTGCTCAATTCCATGCTGAAACGACTTTTGTAACATAAAATCGTTATTCTCAGCTTGAAGAATATGTCTAACTCCCTTAAAATATGGGTTTTTTGAAAAATGCCCCAACCGTTCCGAAACATTGGAAGCACACAAATCCACCCAACCAACAACACCTTTTATAAAGTTGTTTTCGTTGGCCAAGTGCAATAAAAATTCAGTTTCCTTTTCAGATTGGTCAGCCTGTACTGCTACACAGCCATCAATTCCATTTTGTTCCAGTAAATCTTCCAAGTCATCAGGGAAAAAATCCCTACGAATAGTTTCCATAGAGTCATCAATCCAACTATCTCTAATAGGATCATATTTCCAAAAATGTTGATGACTATCTATTTTCATTACTTATATGCCTTGGCAAGCTGTTTTGAAGTACCCAAACCTTTTATACCCAACTCAACCACATCACCTGCCTTTAGGTATTTAGGAGGATCAAATCCTAGTCCCACACCAAAAGGTGTTCCTGTTGAAATAATATCTCCTGGCAACAAGGTCATATATTGACTAATATAGCTTACAAGTTGGGGGATATTAAAAACCAAATCTGAGGTGTTGCTATGTTGCATCGTTTCTCCATTGAGCGTTAACCAAAGGTCCAAATCATGCGGATCCGCTATTTCATCCCTACTTACAACGTAAGGTCCAATCGGGGCAAATGTGTCACAACTTTTGCCTTTTACCCATTGACCTTCTTTTTCAAGTTGGAATTCCCGTTCACTATAATCATTATGTAAAACGTACCCTGCAACATGGTTCATTGCATCTACTTCTTCTACATAGCTTGCTTTTTGTCCGATGACCACTCCCAATTCAACTTCCCAATCCGTCTTTTTACTTCCTTTTGGGATTACAACATCATCATTTGGACCTACAATGGCTGATGTAGCCTTGAAGAACAACACAGGTTCTTTGGGAAGCTCCATTCCGCTTTCCTCAGCATGTTTTGCATAATTAAGACCAACGCAAACTATTTTCGAGGGTCTTTTAATTGGAGGGCCAAGTCTGGTTTCCAAATCTACATTAGGTAATTCTTCGGTTTGGACTTCTATCCATGATTCAAGTCTATCTATACCATTGGACCCAAAAAAAGATTCGTCAAAATCTTCCCCAAAACCCGAAACATCTAATCGTTCCCCATTGTTTAACTCAATTCCTGGTTTTTCTTTTCCCGCGTTTCCAAATCGGATTAATTTCATATTCTATTTATTTCTATTAACCATTCAATTTTATAAATCCTCCATCAATTGGAAAATCTGTTCCTGTAATAAAAGAGGCCTCATCCGAGCATAGATAGAGGGCTAGATTTCCTACCTCCTCCGGAGTTCCCATTCGCCCAATTGGTTGGGTTTTGGATAGTTTTTCAAACATTTCCTCTTCGTTTCCTGGATAGTTTTTTTTGATAAATCCATCAACAAAGGGAGTATGTATTCGAGCTGGAGAAATGCTATTGCAACGAATTCCATATTCCAAATAATCCTTGGCAACGGAATAAGTCATAGTAAGAACAGCCCCTTTGCTCATGGAATAGGCAAATCTATCTGAAATGCCCACTGAAGATGCAATGGAAGCCATATTCAAAATAATACCTCCATTTTTTTTCATGTGGTCGATTACTGCATATATACAATTGTATACTCCTTTGATATTGACATCATAGACCTTGTCCAAATCCGATTCTGAAGTGTTTTCTATATTTCCTATATGCGCAATTCCAGCGTTATTCACCAGAATATCCACTCCTTTTGTTTCTAGAATAGGTTTTACTGCCGACACAACATCTTGCTGTTTGGCAACATTGCACTCATAGGCTTGAGCCTCTCCTCCCTCACTGAGAATCTCATCAACGGTTTCTTTTGCGTTTTCTAAATTCAATTCTAGAATATGTACAAAAGCACCTTGACTGGCAAAGGTTTTGGAAATGGCCCTACCAATACCACTTCCACCTCCAGTAATCAAAACATTTTTTCCTTTTAGGCTAAACTTCATATAAGCTAGTTTTGTCTATTTTCTCATTTTTCCAATATTCTCCATTGGGAAAAATATACGTTTTCAAAGAGTCTTCTTTCATAGTTATACTATACCCGGGAAGTTTCGGTGGCATATAAGCCCCATTTTTAATGACAACCGGATCATAAAAATGCTCGTGTAAATGATCCACATATTCTATAATCCTATCTTCTTGAGAACCGCTTATTGCAATATAGTCTATCATGGACAAATGTTGCACATATTCACAGAGTCCAACACCTCCTGCATGTGGGCAAACTGGTATTTTAAATTTAGCGGCCATCAACAAAATGGCCAATATTTCGTTTACCCCTCCTACCCTGCAACTATCAATCTGACAAATACCTAAAGCACCTGCTTGCATTAATTGTTTAAAAATCACACGGTTTTGACAATGTTCCCCGGTAGCTACTTCTATTGGTTTTACAGCTTTTGCAATTTTAGCATGACCCAAAATATCATCTGGACTTGTAGGTTCTTCAATCCACCATGGGTTAAATACCTTCAATGATTCCATATTGGTAATGGCTTCGTCCACATCCCATTTTTGATTGGCATCCATCATTAATTTTAAATCATCTCCAATCTCTTCTCGAATGATTGCAGCTCTTCGCATATCATCATCCAAATCTGAACCAACCTTAATTTTCATATGCTTGAAACCCTGTTCTTTTGCCTCCCGACAAAGACGTCTCATTTTATCATCTGAATAGCCCAACCAACCAGCCGATGTAGTATACGCCGGATATCCATTGGCCAACAAACTATCAATACGCTTTTGCTTGGAATCTTCGTTGTTTTTTAGCATTTGTAATGCTTCCGAAGGGGTAATGGCGTCAGTAATGTATGTGAAGTCAATACAGGAAACCAATTCTTCTGGAGACATGTCCGCCAAAAGCTTCCAAAGTGGTTTTCCTTCTATTTTTGCATACAAGTCCCAAACCGCGTTTACCACAGCTCCCGTGGCTAAATGGATTACGCCTTTTTCCGGGCCAAGCCAACGCAATTGACTATCTCCGGTTATCATCTTCCAAAATTCACCCATATTGGAGGTGAAACTGTCCAATGATTTACCTTTTACTAAATATGAAAGTGATTTTATAGCTTGAACACATAATTCATTGCCTCTACCTATGGTAAAAGTGAGTCCGTGTCCTTCAATGTTTTCAGGATGATCAGTTTTTAAGATAACATATGCTGCTGAATAGTCTGGATCTGGATTCATAGCATCCGAGCCATCAAGAGATTTACTGGTTGGGAATCGAATGTCCTTTACAATAACCTCTGTAATCGTCAATGAGTCTGCCATTTGGTTAAATTTTAAACTAAACAAAACTAACCCTCCTATCGCTTACAAACTACCTAAAAGGATACCATTTTTGATACTTTTTTTGCTTAAAAAAACAAACAGTGAATCTTAACTTTTGTGGTAATTAAAATATGAAGAAGGGGACTTTCCCTTAATCATTTTGAATTGTCTATTGAAATTTGAAATGTTATTAAACCCCGATAAGAATGCAATGGAAGTGATACTTTCATTATTTTCCAATAACAATTTACAAGCGTACCCGATTCTAATTTCATTGAGATATTTTGTAAATGGTTTTCTATGGGTCTTTTTAAAAAATCTACTAAATGCAGATTTATTCATTCCCACAATTTTTGCAACATCCCCTGATCCAATTGGGCTATTGAAATTTTCAAAAACGTACTCATAGATTTTGTCCAACCTCCTATTTTCCGTCTTATGGAATGAATTTAAAAAGCCACTACTGGAAAGGAGCTGGTATTCCTTATGTTTGGATAGAAGGCTGAGAATTTCAATTATTTTGATTATCTGGGCCATTGGATCAAGATTAACCAAAATCTTCAACTCGTTTATTACATTTTCATCTGCATTTAAAAATTTGACCCCTTGTTCCGCTCTGTGCAAAAGGTTTGCGATAGGTTGCATTTCGGGGACGTTCAAAAAATCAGGTCCCAAAAAATCTTTTTTAAAGTGAACGGAAATTGCTTCAGCTTCAAGTGAAGAATCCTTCTCAAAATACTTGTCATCATTCAACCACATATGGGGAACATTTTTCCCGATCAAAACAATATCGCCAACATCAAATTTCTCAATATTGTCCCCTACAAAACGCATCCCCGAACTTTGAATTATTACAACAAGTTCAAATTCAACATGAAAATGCCATATCCTTAAAAAATTCTGATAAAGGTTATGTGAAACCGTAAGTGATCTATCTACTATGCTTGATCTATCGAGTAAATGAAGTTTCATAAATTGGAATTAAAATACCTGGGTACGTAATTTAACAAATGTATAAAAAGCATTGGTTTGTGTCTGAACTCTAAGTCAAAACACATGGCTTTAAGCTAAAATTCTTACAAACGGTTTATTTAAGCCAAACTTCAGCATATTGTTTCATCTCATTTCGGAGTTTTATCCACTAACCATTCCAATGCGTTTAGCACCAATTGCTGAAAGTAGCGATTCGTTGCCGCTCCCACGCCATGTCCAAGTGAGGTATAAAAAACCTTTCCCTTTCCATGCCTTCTAACCCAAGCTACAGCAGTTCTCTTTCCTTCATGTTCGGCCTCTATAAGCAAGGTTGATCCCTCTTGCTGCTGTTTAAAAAAGTACATCTCGTCATAAATCTCAAATGGCCCTATATTTTTTGTGATAGGGTGGTTAGGCTCCTTGATCTCTACAGGAAATCTATGGATAGGCGGATGTCCGTTGAATACTGCTCCCAATACTTTGCTATATTCATTTCGCTGTATGGTATCTTTACTTAAAGCTGCGGTAGCTGAATGCAAGCCCAAGACAGGCCTTCCTTCCTTTACAGCATTTAGAAAGCCTGAAAGCTGTTCAGAGGTCATACTTTTGGGCATTCCATTCATTATTATTACATCATATTGGTCCAATGGTCTCGTAAAAACATCATAGTCTTCAGTATACGTAACATAATATTCATGACGTACTTCCAAAAATCTTCGAAGTACGGCGGCAACCCCTAAATGATCGTGCCAGTTACCACCGGCTGTATAAAGTATATGTATTTTATTCTCTGGACTACGGTCACGATAATCGTAGAAACGATTTTGGGCATTTAAACACAACACTATTAGAAATAGTACTCCAAAAATTACACTATCCTTTTGTAGATTTTTCATTTATTTTTTTTAATTGAATATCCTTAAATCTAATTAGTAGTTCATTTTTACCATGAACCTGAAGTGCTATCTTTCCATGCATACCCACATTTTGCTCTTTATGTATCTGATCATTCAATATGCCCTCTCCATCAAAATCAGTTACAACAACCCCATTAAGTATAGATTTTATATACGTTCCTTTACAGATAATGTGAAGTTGGTTCCATGATGGAGTGTCATCTGAATAATAAAATGGAGCATTATTGTCTGCTTCTTCAGGCTTAAGGGCTGGGCTAGGCATACTGGGATATATCCATCTGTTGTAACCATCAGATTCATCATAAAGCAGTCCTGTTCTAAACGGACCGGGAGGATGAATATCAAATTGGGGACCATCGATATCCCCTCCGTCGTAAAACCTGCTACGCACCTGTATACCACTATTCCCAGGACTATCCCTGTACGCTTGAAACTTTATTTTCAACTCAAAATCGGACAGTTCTTCTTCATAAAATAACCATACGGCTGCATGATCTCTATCTCCAATAGTATTGCAGGTTATGGTGCCGTTTTCCACTTTCCAATAGTTTTTAGCAACATCGTCTGGACTTCCATAGACTTTCCACCCATCCAAAGTCTTGCCATCAAAAATTGAAACAAAATCGCTATCCAAATCTTGCGTTCCAATCTTTGGGCTGTTTACCCTTGAACCGCTATTTGTTGGCTTGATTTCTGAAAATGCACTGGCAAGGATTACCAATAGCAGCCCAAATGAAATGGAAAAGGTTAAACGAAATTGTTGCTTGTTTTTTTGAATTTTCATCTCATTTGATTTGCTATTGATTCTACCTTTAGAAAAGGCTGCAAGATTAATCTATCATTCTCCTTGATTCCAAAGCCGGTATGGATCATCATGCTCTTTCATCTGTTCCAGAAGAAGTGCTTCCATTTCGGCTAATTTATCTGTGTACTTTGGGTTTTCAGCCAAATCAGTTTCCATTTCTCCTGTTTTTCCATGTTCAGGAAGGTATTCGTTTGGATTTTCTTTCAAATTGAAAAGTTGGGTTTCCCGTACTTCTCCATCCATGGTATCATATTTTATGAGTTTCCAATCTCCCTTTCTAACACTTCGCATACCTGGTTTTGTGCCTCCGGAATATACTCCGTACATAACATCCCGAACTACCTCTTTCTCGCCATTTATTACCGGTTTTAAACTAATCCCCTCAACAGTTTCTGGGGTTTTAATTCCCGCCAAATCACAAAAAGTAGGTAGTACATCCAACAAATATGAGTTTCCTTTTACGCGCTTTCCTCCTTCTATTCCAGGGCCCTTTATTATAAAGGGTACACGCCATGTGTGCTCATAAAGGTTTTGTTTCCCCATTAGTCCATGTCTACCTATTGACATTCCATGGTCTGAGGTGTAGATAATATAGGTATTGTCCAATTCACCCATATCCTCAAGCTTTTTAAGTACTTTCCCCAACTGAATATCAATGTTCTCGGAGCAGGCATATTCCCGACCAAGTTCATTCCTAACGGTCTGTTCATCCCTATTTTTCCAAACACCGCTTACGCGTTCCTCATCCCTAAGTTCCGGATGCCCGTGAAAAAAAGGATGCGCTGTTAAATAGTTGTCTTGTAATTGAGGTTGATTCTCATTAGCTGGGGGAACGTTAAGTGTATCTTTATGATTTACCGCTCCATATTTTGCAAGAAGTTCTGGTGTTCCATCGCGTGTATCATGAGGATGGGAAAACCCAAAATAAATTAAAAAAGGGTCCGCCTCTTGGGCAGTTTCACGCTTATTCAGGTATTCCAAAACTTGCTTGCCGTGCCACGCACTTCCGGTCTCCTCTGTGCCCCCACGTTTAGTTGCATCGTGCACTTCGGTGAACTGTTCATTGGCAGCTGGATACGAGTTTCCTTTTTTACAGGTTCTCATGGTTTTATATCCAGCCCGGTTAAATACAGCTCCCATGGTCTGCAACTCCAAACTATCAGGAGCATTCGGGTTTTTAAATTGTTTTCCGTGATTTGGCAAATGCCATAAGGTACGCCCACTCATAATCATATGCCTTGATGGAGTACATACTGCACCAGACCAAGAACCCATGTGATAGGCGTTTTCAAAAACTACCCCCTCATTGGCTAGATTGCTAATATTTGGTGTCTCTAAAATTGATTGTGGGTCATAGGTTTGCAAATCAAATGGAGATTGATCATCAACCAACACAAATAAAAAGTTTGGACGCTTTTTTTCCTCTGCCTTTTTTTCCTCTGTTTTGCATTGGATAAAAAGTAGCGGAATCAGTACAATTAAAAACGCTAATTTTAGTAATCTATTCATATTTCTTTGTTTTTTGGGAATAACTATTATTGGTGATTGATTATTAACCTTGATTTGATGTTATAGTCCCTTTCTAATCTAACTTTTCCACATCGATGTAAAATGCATTACAAGGTGTTCCATCTTCCATATCAAAATAAGCCAAAAGTTCCGTTTCCCCCTGTGGCACTTCCATTTCCAGTACTGCGGCCGTGGCATTATTATCAACACTTACATCCATATTTTTATCTGCAATCTTTAAATATGCCTTTTTAAATTTCATAGGATTTCCGTCCGCAATTGGAGCCGTATAAAGTGTCTCTGGGACTCCATCATTTAGTTCCGCACCCAATGCCAAACCACTTTCTGACGGCCATCTTCTTAAATGAAATCTATAGGTTCCTGATTCCACAAAATTGACGGTAAACGGAGCGGGTTCCATAGGCTTACCGTTGCGTATCATCTGTTGGTTCCAAGGTGGATAAAAATCTATGGTACGAGCATCATGGCATGTAAGTACGTCTGTTTTTCTTGTGCCTAAATTTATTACAGAAAACTTGGTTTCCTTGATTACATCTTCCCACCAATTTTCATAAAACGCATTCATCTCAGCGACTTTGTCCGGATACGCTTCTGCTATATCATTCTTTTGTCCTGGATCTTCAGCTATATTATATAATTCAGACCCTTTAATTAGTCTCCAATTGTCGTCCATTACGCAACTGTTCTTTCCTTTGACCGGCCAAGGAACGCGCTGGGTATCCGTTACCAAATACCGCTTTGGAGCTTCACCTTTTCCTAAAAGATAATCACTAACATCGGTGCCATCCAACGTTTTGGTAGAATTAAAATCCTCTCCTATCAATGTTGTGAATGTTGGCAATACATCAACATGGGCAACCAAACGATCTAAGCTTTTACCTCCAGTTAACCCACCATCTGGCCATCTGACAATAAAGGGCACTCTGTGTCCGCCATCATACTCACTTCCTTTTTTCCCACGCATACCGGCATTGTAACCATACACTTGATTGGTTTTGTCATCTACTCTGTAACCTCTTGCGGTTCCATTGTCAGTAGTAAAAACCACGATTGTATTATCAGCTATGCCCAAAATCTCCAATTTCTTCAACAACCTTGAAAAATTGTCGTCTATATTAGTGATCATCCCATAGAAACGCTTTTGGGTTTCATCAATTTGAGTTTCATCCTTATATATATCGTAATATTCTTTGGGTAGGTTGTACGGTCCATGGGGAGCATTCAAACTTAGATAGCAGAAGAAAGATTCGTCCTTTTTATCATCTATAAAATCCAACGCTGCATCAAACCATACATCTGTGCAATACCCTTCTTTCTTTTCTGGAGTTCCATTTCTAAAATAGGTGTCATCAAAATAATCATTGTTCCAATAATCCGGGGTTTGGCCCACACCACCACCACCATGATAAAAGGTTTCATCAAAACCTCTTTCATGGGGTCTAAACGGACTGTTATCTCCTAAATGCCACTTTCCAAACATTCCTGTTTTATAACCTTTTTGCTGTAATACATCTGCAATTGTTGTTTCTTCACCATTCAGCATAGAAGCCCCCATTATGGTATGCCACACTCCGTTTCTATTACAATTTCTTCCTGTTAACAAACCGGCTCTGGTTGGAGCACAGGTAGTTCCCACATGATAATTAGTTAGATTGACACTCTCTGTGGAAAATTTATCTATTGCGGGTGTTTTGATAATCTGGTTGCCCGTATGACCCAAATCTCCGTACCCTTGGTCATCTGTAATGACAACTATTATATTGGGTCTGGATTTCTTTTTCTCTTCCTTCACTTTTTTTTCAGCGCATGACGACAAAAAAAGTGTTACAAAACCTAAAAAATAAAGAATGCTTTTTTTCATATTAAAAACTGGTTAAATTTTATAAATACTAGTATTACTCTTTTTGCTTGCTTGTCATCCAACTTAACTGTGGCCAAACCTCTGAACCATCATTCCGTTGGAGCGCTCCTTCCGTACTTCTACCATCAGACACAATTTTAGCAAGTTCGTCTCGGTATTGTTCAAGTATTTCAGGTTTCTCAGCCTGTAGATTGTTTTCCTCTCCAATATCTTTACTTAAATCATACAATTGGAAGGGAGGTAAATCCTTAATAGCTTCATCATTAGGTCGTGGAAAACTCCATCCTCCAGAACCTGGACAAAAAATGGCTTTGTACTCCCCTTTTCTATAGGCAAATGAACCATTAATGGAGTGGTGAACGATACTTTCCCTTTTTGGCAAGGTCGATTCAACTCCCAATGCAGATAAAAAACTGTAGCTATCCTCAGCAAAATTGTCTTTAACGGTTACATCCAAAACATCAGCAGCGGTGGCAAAAAGATCGGTAGTACAAACCAGCTGATCTGACTTTCCAGGTTTCACTTTGGCTGGCCAACGAACCACATAGGGTACCCGGTGACCTCCCTCAAAGATGTCTGCCTTATGTCCACGAAATACATAACTTGGGTCATGTCCTTTTGTAGCAAGCTGGTCAAAATCCGCCTGATTGGAACACCCATTATCGCTTGTAAAAACCAAAATGGTATTTTCGGCAATACCCTGCTGGTCCAGTGCTTTCATCACTTCACCAACAACTGAATCGACCATTAGCACAAAATCTCCATAAATATTGTCCAATCCACTTTTTCCAAGAAACTCTTCTGTGGGCAAGATAGGGGTATGGGGAGCTGGTAAAGGCATGTATACAAAGAATGGCTCCTCTTTATTGGCATTCTCATTGATAAATTGAACCGTTTTTTCAGTTATATGGGGCAATACCTGTTCATGGACAAAATCATCTGAAGTTGGGCCTTTTCTCCACCATACTTGTTTCCCCGTATTTACGGTCTCTTTTGTGGGAACCATTGTAGGTTGTTCATTTTCTATCCATACATAAGGTGCCATATCCAATGAGCCATTAAAACCATAGAAATAATCAAAACCACGTGTTACGGGACTATTCTTAACTTTTTGTGCGTAGTCTATTGAATCATTGCCAGCATCTACGTTAGCCCAATCCCAGCCTAAATGCCATTTACCAATTCCCGCTGTTTTATACCCATTATCTTTTAGGAAACCGGCTATGGTTTTTCTGTCTTGATCTATCAAAGCTTTGCTGTATCCGTTTAAAACGTGTTTTTTCAACGTGGAACGCCAATTGTAACGTCCGGTCAAAATACCATATCGCGTTGGGGTACATACCGCACTGCTTGTGTGGGCATCAGTAAAAATAACGCCCTCTGCTGCTAGTTGATCAATATTGGATGTTTGGATTTTTGAGTTTTCATTATAGCTTGAAATATCTCCATACCCTAAGTCATCTGCTAAAATGAATATGATATTGGGTTTTTTTGGTGGTTCCGGACTGGAAGTTTTACAACCAATGGTGAAAAGGACCATCACTAGCGTGAATAATCTCATTTTGATTCGTTTACGTAAAATTGTATTATATATTTTTCCTTGTACTTTCATTTGTAATAAGCTTAGTTTTTTAAAATTGGTCAGTTCTAAATGGATATGCCGGTAATTCCATACTGTTTACTAGATTGACTTTAGGTTTTCCTGAAAAAGCATAGCGTACATATTTTGGATTGCTTACCTCTGGTGATTTTAATACTACAGTTTCTCCTTTAATTTCAGCTTTTGCAGCTTTCCATTCTCCTGATTCATCTGATAACCAAAATCCAGAAGGTGCATTGCCATTTGTAGTTTTCAATCCGTTAGCATTTTCATAATGAACAACTATACTATTTCCTTCAATGTCAACTCCTTTCATTATAGGTCCCGTGACCACAATATCATTCCTTAGTATTTTCTTTCCAGCGAGCAATGCCAGTCGCTGGCCAATGGGCAACTTGTCTGTTGGGTGAATATTTTTTATATCTCCTAAATCTATGGTGTTAGCAACAGCTGTATTGGGTAAATCCAATACCTTTAATTGAGATTCACGCATCCAGGCCCAAGACTGGGCCGTTGGACTTTCTGGATCTATTTTAGGGTTGTCGACAGTTCCCTCACCATACCCGGGAAGCATTACAATCATAAAGTTCATGTCCTCATTTTGCCACTCTTTACGATAGCGAAGAATCCATTTGTTAAGTATTTTCCCGTATTCTTTCATTCCAGCTACCCGATGAAACCAATTATCTTTTGTAACGTTAGGCATACCGGAAAGGTAACGTGTGTTTCGTTCTCCTTGATACCAAACAAGACCTCTAGATGCATAGGGCGCCAGTGGCTTCATCATAGCATTATATAAAATGTTAGGTTGCCTTCGTAAAAAAATATCATCTTGCCGTGACCACCCATTTGGTTTGTTCAATATTTCAGTGATTCGACTTTTCGTATCCACATCATAGTCAAACTCTTGCATTATTGTTTTGAAATGAGGTAATTCCTGCGTCATATCCTTCGGAATCCATGCCTCTATCGATGAACTACCCCAAGCGGAAAGGATAATCCCAACAGGCACATTAGAAATATCCTCCAGAAAATAAGCAAATGAAAAAGCAACGGCGCTATTGGGATAATCAGTGCTCCATTTACCCGATACATCCTCTTTTTCTTGGAGTGAAACCGTTCTTTCCACTTCAAAGCTTCTAATGTTTTCAGCAAATGGTATTAACCCCTTTGCTTCTGGAACCCTATCTACGCTAAACTGCATGTTTGATTGCCCAGAACATATCCATACCTCACCTACCACTACATCTGAAATAACGACCTCTTTTTTTCCTGAGATAGTCATGTCGTTACCTGTCTTAGATGCTTCCATAGCATCTAGTTTAATCATCCAATTTCCATACTTATCTGCTTTGGTTGATTTTACCTGTCCTGCAAAAGTTACAGTGACAACCTCTTTTGGTGATGCTTTTCCCCAAACGGGCACCAAACTTTCCCTTTGTAATACCATATGGTCACAGAATAAGTTGGCTGGTTTTAAATCCTGAGAATTAATTGCTGATACGCTAAATATGAACAGTGCTAAAAAACTAAGTTTAAGATATAATCCCTTCGTTCCCATATGGAGCATTTTCCTATTTATTTTATATCGTATTTCCATCTATTTGCTATTTTGACATCCAATCAACCTGATTCCAATTATCCCTAACATAGTCTTGTGGCTTACCTGGGGTAGATCTTCCATTTTCTATAATTTCAGAAATTTTTTGCTTTAATCTTTTTACAACTTCTGGATGCTCAAAATATAGGTTTGTGGTTTCCCCTGAATCATCTTCTAAATTATAAAGTTCAAATTGAGGTTCGCCTGTGGCTGGCTCAATAAACGTGGGCTTGAGTGACCCCCCTGAGCCTCTAAACATATTGAGTTTCCATTTGCCATCGCGAATTGCAAAATTGCCTGATGCGGAGTGGTGAATAACCGGTCCTCGCAATGAATCATTGTATTTTTTACCTAGTATAGCCGGTAAAAGGCTATAACTGTCTTCACCGGCTCGATCTGGCAACTTGGCTCCAACTATGTCCGCAATTGTAGCTAAGTAGTCTGACTGACAGACTGGGATATCAATCTTGCTTCCTGCTTTGATCCTATCAGGCCACTTCATCAAGAAGGGTACCCGATGGCCACCTTCGTAAATGTCCCTTTTTCCTCCTTTAAAATGTAAACTGCTATAATGTCCATAAGTCTCTTTTTGATAAATATAATTTGTCTCAGCACCATTATCTGATGAGAAAATAACAAGAGTATTATCATCTATACCATTAGCTTTTAAAGCATCCAAAATTTGTCCCACCCTATAATCAGTTTCTTCCATAAAATCTCCGTAATTGCCACATTCACTTCTTCCTTTAAAATCAGGATGTGTGCAGTGCGGTAAATGAGGACTGGTTAATGGTAAGTAGAGAAAAAATGGTTTTTCATCTTTAGAGACTTTATTGATATAGTCAACTGCTTTTGAGGCAAAAGTTTCCAGTACTAGTTCATCATTAAATGATGGTGCGGCCTCTACCCATCCTCCGCCTTCCCCTCGCTCATCTTTATAAGGCGGTGTCATTCTATAATCATTGGGGTTTGCATTGTCCCTAAAAGAACGGGGATCTGTCACTTTCTTCTTCTTCGTCCAAAGAATCGGGGGGTCTAATACCCTGTCATTTTCCAAATAGGTAAGAACCCCGTAATTCATGGAAGCGGGAATACCGAAGAAATAGTCAAATCCGTGATCTATTGGGCCTTCCTTGAAAGGTTTGGACCAATCCCTATCTTTTCCTTTGCTTCCTTCAAATTCCATTTGTAGATGCCATTTTCCAACCATGGCTGTGTTGTATCCATTTTTTTGTAGTAAAGAAGCTATCGTTGTTCTACCTTTCTCAATTAGACAAGGGCCATCTGCACCAAGTACTCCTTTTTTCAAGGAGGTTCTCCAACTGTACCGTCCGGTAAGCAAAGAATATCTGGAAGGTGTACATACAGCATCACTGCTATGCCCATCTGTAAAAGCTAAACCCTCATTTACCAGTTTATCCATATAGGGTGTTCGGAACTTGGCTTCAGGATTCAATGCACTGACATCTCCGTACCCCTGATCATCTGTATAAATAATAATGATGTTGGGCTTTGCAGAAATTTGCGATTGAGAGTTACAACCGGTCAATAAAACACAACTTAAAATGATAAAGACCATATACCATTTTTTATGTTGGTTCAATTGTATCATTAATCTCATTTTTTATTTTTTTTGATGTTTTACTAATCTGTTAATATGCTTTAAGATAGAATCTATTAGTAGGATCATGATTATCGGGAACTTCTGAAAACCTCAACTCCTGTCAATTTGTAGATAGACTCGCAATCATTAAAAAAACAATGATGAGGCACTCTTTTTTCAATCTTCTTATATGTAATCCCTTTAGATGATTCATCAATTACTTTCGCTATAGAAATTTCCTTTGAATCAAGAAAGTCCAACTTTTTTTCATGGTATCTTTATATGGCATGATGTCCGTTGATTTTGGTCTGAAAAAATTCCCGTTAAAAAAACCGTGACCTTTTCCTTCATAGGCCTCCAGAGTACAATCATTTCCTGCTTTCTTCATCAAACTTGTAAAACGTTGGGCATTTTCAAAGGGTACCGTTGTATCTGCCGTGCCATGAAAAACAATACTTGGAACCAAACCGCTCCTAACATGATGAACCGGAGATATTTCAGTCTTTCGGGATTCCCCTACCCTTTCCGCAAACCGCTTTACTGTTGTATCCAGAACTGGGTTAAAAAGTATCATTGCATTGGGCAAAGAACTAATGGAAAGATCTTCACCTTTTTCCTCATTTCCCTGAATGATTCCCGTGCAAGCGGCAATATGTCCACCAGCTGATCCGCCAGAGGCCACTATTTTATTGGAATCAATGCCCAGCTCCTTAGCGTGCTTTCGAATCCAGCGAACCGCAGACTTGGCATCTTTCACCGATTCAAATGGAGTTGTTTTGTTACGACTTCTTACCCTATAATCCGCAGATATAGCTACCATTCCCTTTTCAGCTAAATAGGCCGACTGCTGGTAAAACTGTTTTGGTGTACCTCCAGCCCATCCTCCACCAAAAAAGAAAACAATTACAGGTGCTTGATTATCTGATTTATGGCCATCAGGGTTGAAAACATATAGTTTCAAATCAACACTATCAATTGTTTTGTATATAAATTCCTGATCAGGAATAAAATCCTCAACAACCGGTACATCTTGACCATGAATGCTAAAAGAGAGCATAAATATCCATAAAAACACTGCGCTAAAAATTTGCGCCCCAGTAGACTTGTAATATTTTACAACCAAATAATCCCTAAATACATTCTTCATACTATCTCTTCTAGTTTTTACCGATACAAATTAAACTTTTGCTAGTTCTATGATACATTTTTCCTTCTGAAAATGAAGGCGTGTTCAAGGTCCATGTTTTTCCTTTTGGCCCAAGGTCACTGATGCTCAACAAGGACTCGCCATCAAATTTCTCCCTTGAGGTATCAATACAATACACCAATCCCGACATGGTCGTAAAAAACAACTTTTCATTGACAAGTATTGGGTTGGGATTGAAATTCCAGACCCAACCATCTCTTTGTGAACGTTTGTCAAAGGCAACATCCAGCTCCCGTACATTCCTTGTTTCCGTTCTTATATCAACATTCCATAAATAGTGCTTTTCCCCATCAACCAATTCGTATTGCACGGGTACCTCAAGATATTCAACCTTTTTAGTTTTTAGATCGATCCGACCAAATGAGTATTCTGGTTTTACGTTTTTCAACCTGTACTTGTCACTTTTCTTAAAACACATGAAATAGCATTTATCATTGACTATGATGTTGGTGTACCAAGCCGGGAAAACAAAGAAGGGATCTTGAAAACTAAAATTCTCTTTTAGCTGATACTTTTGATTGATGGCATCATATGTTCGTATACTTATATTTTCACTCAGGGATATTTTTTCAATCAGTTTTCCTGTTTTCGCGTCCACCTTGTGCACATTGTTTTCTCTTTCTGTAAACCAAAGCGCATATTCCGGAGTCCAAATAGCGTTATACATTGCCATACCCTCATCAGTTTCATAATTCCAAAGCGACTTCCCCGTATTTAAATCGATCAATGAATAACCCTTTGGAGATTCTGGCACCTTGTGATGGGCGCCTCTTCCAATTAGCATCGCAGACACTCCACTTTCAGTTGTGTTGAAGGTAGGGGTACAATAGTGAGTAAGGCTTCCTTCTGAAATCCACACTTCCTCACCTGTTCTTTTGTTCAATCCATAGAGGTAGTTCCAACCATATTCCCGTACCCCATCTTTTTTCCAATAGGTTTCCATATTGATCAACAAATCGCCATGAAGAATAGGTTCAAATTGTTTGTTGAAAGGGTAATGTACATCATCCAATTGATCAATGGGTATCCAGCTTCGTTCCCAAATTTGTTTTCCATCCATATCAAAACAGACAATCTTTCCACTGGCATTAAAAAACCAAACATACGTACCATCTGTAACCGGAGAAGGGCTTGTGGAATCACTAAATCCATAGAAATATGGACTTTCAGTTGCTCCAACCAATTCTTTCTGCCAGAGAATTTTTCGCTCTTTGGCATCGATACATAAAGCAAGGACAGTATTGGTCTTTAAATCTTGTTTTTCAAGAACTTTGTAAAGTGGTTTCATTACCGTTAAGAAAATCTTATCCTTCCAAACCGTGATACCTCCTTGGCCAACTTCCGGAAGATCCATCGTCCAAAGTATGTTAGCTCCGGTTCGCACACTGAAATCATTTGGAATCTCCTTATCCGTTTCAACAGCCCAGCTTGCATTGGGGCCAGAAGATTGGGGCCAGTATGCTGAATTTGATTTATTGGCTGTCTGCTTATGTGTTGAACAAGCCATTTGTATAAAACATAAAATCATACAAATCAAAAAGGGGGAACCAAAAAAATTTCGAACCAACCTTAAATTACCACCTGCTATCATCATTTCAATTAATTTGAACACAAACTTTTTAGATTGGAAAATTGAATTGGATGTATCATTATAAATGTTATAGTTCAAGTTTGATGAGAACTTTTTCCTGATTTTGCATTACACCAAAAGTCAATTCCTTTGCTGCTTGATTTTCTTTAATGATAGTTTGCAAATGTTTAAAATCCCTAATCAAAATATCACCATATGATACGATGACATCCCCAGTCTTAAAACCTGATCTTCCTGGATTGGAATAGCCTGGAATACTGATAAACATAACTCCTTGCGTAGCTGACAAACCTGCTGCGGAACGTTCTTCCATCGTTTTCACATTCTTAACCTTGCACATATACAATTCAAAAACCTCATTTTCCTGGTTTAAGTCCATTGCCATTACCTCAGGAATCTTTGGTTGTTTTGCTATTTTTCTTAACTTTTCCGATATCACCCCAAATTCATCCATTGGAAAATTTTTGAAACCCATTTTTAATGCTGGTGATTGTTCTTTTACCCTAAAATCGCCATTTTTCCCATCATAAAACATAGGGTTACCCACTATTGAGTTTACATCTGTTTGGTTTTGTAAAAACTTAGTTTTATCCGCTTCATTCGTAATAAATAAATTGGAATCTATTTGTTTTCCCCACTTTCCATTTTCTACAATGCCCCTGTTCATAATGGCTGGTTTGTATGCTGCGGAAACAATATTGTTTTTAAAAACATCCCCACTTTTCGGATACCAAACATGAGGGTGTAAACTATTGTTAATAATGATATTGTTATAGGCGATTCTGTCATAACCTTCGCGCATTTTCAAACCTCTATTTAGGAGTAAGTTGTTATAAATTCGATAGTGTGATGACCCATCATCCAAATCAATATCCCACCCATGATCGCAGCGCCATCGACTATTGCGAATAATGTTGGGTTCAAGAATATCAAGAAAAGGCAAGGTTGAATCTTTTGATACTTGGGCAGCCGTTTCCACAATGTCCGGGGTCCAAAAACGATCTCTTCCCCATGAATTAAAGCTTCCATGGTCTCCGGTCTCCAACACAGTATTGAACACATCGCAATACTCTATGATGTGGCCTCCGAATGTGCCTTCGCTAATATTGATTCCTGCCCGTGGAACATCATAAATAGAACAATGATTAACCGTAATTCGTGAAGACATGGATATTTGCACGGGAGAAGTTTGTTTTTCAAAACGCCCGGTCATGGTAATTAGACAATCTATTACGCTACAATCTTCTGGATAATTATCTCCTTTTGGACCGGGAGTTCTATCCATGCTCTCATAATCTTGTGGGCCATATCTGAATAATGGACTCCGCACCATGGCTGGATCGCCCACAAAGGCAATACCACTTGCCCCAGAATGATGGATGTAACAACTTTTAAAAGTAAGCCTGCGGTTATAATTATTTACAAAAATACTGTTACCGCCCAATTGATCAAATTCACAATCCAGAATCATGCAATCTTCTGCTCCATTGTATTTTACAGCGCCGCCTCTATATGTTGTCCAATCGCTTCTAAGCAATTGTTCTTTATTTTCCATAAAACTTCTTGCCGCGTGCCTAAAAACAAGTCCTTCAAAATTGATAAACCTGACCGGATTTTCTTTTGTTCCCCTAAATTCAACCAGGTTCTTTAAACGAACTACTTCTATTTTAGAATTTTGAAGGTCAATATCGACTTCCGGATAATAATAAAGTGTTCTTTCTTCTTTATTGAAATACCACTCATGGGGAGCATCAAGTTCTTCAAAAACATTTTCAACAATTCGATACCTGGGGTGCATGGGTGAAGGCCTGTTGTTTTGCCACCCTCCTTCCAAATCAAGAGAACCATCATCTTTTCTTCCTTTAACCAACCAGTGCATATCACCCCAAAGGGCGGCATGCATGGCATGTAAATATGCTCCCGTAGGGTCGCTCCATGAGGCAATACGTTCGGTTTCAAGTGGATCATTTTCAGGGTCAGGTTTTTTTGTATGATGTAAATCCCAAGTATCGAATACATTTTTACCTTCTATTGCATTAGGAAATCTTGCCATTCTTTGATTGATACCATTTACATACAATTGATCAATCTCTTTTATATCGGCAGAAACCGAAGCTTTATAAATTCCATCTCTAAAGGGTTCCCATTGCAGTTCAAGAAGGCTTCCACCACTAATAATCGCCTTACCATCATTTGCAGCTCTATAGGTTACGGGATATTTTTCCGTTCCAGAATCATTGGCTTCAAAAATCAAAGGTTTGGATAGATAATGAGTACCATCCTGAAGAACAATATCTACTTTTCCCTTTAGGGATGATGCCATATCCTTTGCCCTTTCGATGGTCCGTATTGGTTGTTCCTTTGTGCCAACAGCAGTATCATCACCATTAACCGAAACATATAATTCCGATTTTTTTTGATTGCATGATAAAAATGCTAATATCAATAATCCAAATGCTATGTTGATTTTAAATTTCATTAACGTTATACTCTTATTTTGAATTGACTCACTTTTTTTCAATTAAGCTTATTTCAGATGCGCTTGGAAAATTATCTGGAACTTGATAGGAAACACTTCCTTTCGCCAACCACTCAGTGGCTCGAATCAGCGTAGTTTGAAATCCTACACATTGATAGCTAACCGGATAAGTCTCCCCTTTCCATAAATGGCCCATACTGGAGTTGTACACTCTTCCTTTTCCATAAGCAATCACCCATTCAACTGGCCAATTGATATTTGTCTTTTCTTCTTTGGCATAAGATAACACTATAAGATTTTGAGCAGGACCCCTAGCGTATTTATAAAGCTCCATATCTGGGGTTTTCCATGCCTCTGGAAAGCCATTATTGATAGGGTGGTCCGTAAGAATGTTTATGACCTCATCATTTCTGGGGCCATGATATGTGGCTTTGCCTTCTCCAATTGGTATTTGGGCAACCTCACCGCTTTCTTCAACCTGCAATGCAACGCCTTCCTTGGCAGTTCTCCACCCCAATCCAATCATTACATTGTATTCTGGCCAATCGGCAAAGGCATTGTTCGCTGAGTGAAGAATGTATAGACCACCTCCTGACTTTACATATTTCTCCAGGCTTTTTTCAACTTTTGTTGGCCACCTTAAGTTCTTATCGTGAATGTTATTCGAATTTTGAATTACAACATCGTACTTTTTGAACTTTGGCCTCCATGTTTTGGATTCTAGAGGGATGGTTGAAATACTTACTTCAAAAAAACCACTGTTTTCCAAAATAGTCTTAACCATATAGGAAGTTTGCTTCCAGTCATGATTACTAAAACCATCAACAATTAGCACATTTGTCTTTGTAGACCGCTCCTGGCCAATAACCAAACTAGAAAACAATATGAAAACTGAGAGGACAATCGGGTTATGTATTCCAAATAGGTTCATTTCAACTTATAAAGTTCTATTCTACTTGGGGCATCTATGACAATCACTTTCCATTCACCATGTCGTATCCTAGTATCAATCAAACCATAATGGCAATCTTGTTCATTGTTCTTTTCGTACCATGGGATTAAGGAAATGAACAATGGAAAATAACCATGGTCATACAAAGAGTCTTTTCTTTGATGTGATTGATGATTTTTTGTCATTTAAGAAACTTTACAATTACAACAGTGCTTCTTGGTTATTTTCAGCAATGGATAATTTCAACATTATGCCAAAAAATACATCTGAGATTTAATAAGAATAATTTGGAGCGTGTATTTTTACACGCTCCAAAATAACTAACTCAAATAAAACTAACTCTACTAATTATTTTTAACAGTTTATTGCCTTACCAACGCTAAACTGTGTAATTTAAATCATTAAGGTTTATCAAGATAAAATTAGTCCTAGACAAAGTCTTTCACCACCAAAAAAAAGACAAATACTAATACTTTTTTTGCCTCGGTTGTAGATTGTATAATTTTCTTTGGTGTAAAATGACAATCTTGCATAAATATGTTATCATAATTAGTTTAACTAAAAGGTATTTAGAGTAGTCCATACCTTTTTGAAGATGCTATTTTACTTTGACTAATTTAAATTCAAGGATATAACTCTATTTTAAATAAAAAACACTAGCCCATTAAACCTTTTGGTGCATTTTGTATCAAATTAGGTGTAAAACAAAATCTTAAGAAAACCGAAATGAAAAAAGGAACATTTACCACGTTATTATTTACCATTGCATTGTTAACCTCAGCTATAGGAGTTGCCCAAGAAAACACCGATAGAGAAAAAGGTAGGCCAGATCCTGAGAAAATTATGGAACGCCTTGATACTGATGAAGATGGAAAATTGAGCAAAGAGGAGGCTAGTAAGGCGAAAAGAGGAAGACTTGCTGAAAAATTTGATGAAATTGATACAAACTCAGATGGGTTTATCGATTTAGATGAGTTCAAGAAGTTTCATGAACAAAGACCTAAAAGAAGAGAAGAATAATCGCTTTTAAAGTTTTTTTGCCTCAAAAACTCGATTTAAGAATTAAATCGTAAGATTGATGCTACCGCAAAAGGCAAATTGCTAACGGGGAACTCTCAACCATGATAAAATATAGATTAGTTCCCCTCTTGAAGCATCCCAACAGTTGCGACCGTTCTAAATCCTAAATGTTCTAAAGAAGAATCCAAGCTAGTGGCCATTCTTGCTGAAATACGATAACTGGCGCAATAGGAAGCATTGCATAAAAAAGAACCTCCTTTGATTACTTTTTCCTTAGCATAAGGGTTGTCTTTGTTAAAAGGAATATCTGCTCCTATTGGATCCAACAGAACTTTTTTGGAAGACACCATTTCCTGATAATATTTGGAATTATACCAATCATCTGTCCATTCCCAAACATTACCGGCCATATCGTAAAGACCAAAATCATTTGGCGGATAGGTCTTTACGGGTGCAACACCTTCAAAGCCATCTAATTTGCTATTGGAAACAGGAAATTTCCCCTCCCATGTATTTCCTCTTTTAGACAGTTCACTGGCATCGTCACCCCAAAAGTAAATAGTGTTTTCTTGGTTGCCCTTGGCTGCTAGTTCCCATTCAGCTTCAGTAGGAAGGCGTCTTCCTGCCCAATTGCAATAAGCTTTGGCATCTTCATAAGCTATATGTACTACTGGACTATTATCCTTTCCTTTTATTGAAGTCCCTGGCCCACTTGGATGTTTCCAATCTGCTCCTATGCGCCATTCCCACCATTGAGAGAAGTCATAAAGATTGGCTACACCATTTTTTCGCTTTTTAAAAATCAACGAGCCTGGCTGCATAATACTGTCGTGTGGCTTTGGTGTTCCCTCAGGCAGTTGTTTTTTCATAACCTCCCAATCAATGGCCCGTTCAGCAGTTGTAACATAGCCTGTTTCTGTTACAAATTTTTTAAACTTTGCATTCGTTACCTCCGTAATATCAATAAAGAAACCATTTACAGAAACTTTATGCGCCGGCTTCTCATGGCCCATCGCCATTTTATCATGAGGTACCGCCCCCTGATTGAATGTGCCTCCCGGAATCCATACCATTCCTTCCGGAACTTCCATCCCTTCAGGTTTCTCTTTTAAAAGAACTATTTCCTTCTCAACAATCTCGGTAGCTTCAACTGTATTAGTAGGTTTTACCTCTTCTGACTTTAGTTTTTGTTTATCCTTACATCCGCTAAAAACAACTAGTAACGATAGCAAAAAAGACCATTTAACCGTGTTGAACATACTATACCTATTAAAGAAAATTAAATATGAATTTTAAAAGCTGAAGGGTATTATTTTAAGTGGAAGGGTTTAAAAAACAAGCACCCTTCAAAAGAACAACCCCAAATTCAAAATTACGCATATTTATCCGTTAACGTATTTTACGAAAACAACATTTCTGGGTCTCTACAATAGAATAAAGTTAATTTTGTAACTAGTATTATATTGTTCGGACAATTAAATTTCCATTATAATTGTAGTATATTTTATGTGGTTCTAACTCTCTATTTTTTAGAATCCTCGACCTTACATCTAAGTGAAATCTTGTATTATGATTGAATATTCTAATATAGAAAAAACGGTATTTTCTCTTAAAATACTGCTATTTACTCTGTTTAGTGTATGGTCTATTTCCGCACAAAATTTTGAACGTTTTTCCAATAAAGAAGGGTTCAATCAAAACACAATCAACACAATTGAGCAAGATAAATATGGCTTTTTGTGGTTTGGCACACCAAATGGGCTCATCAGGTATAATGGTTATGAATTTGAGACCTATACAACACAGTCCAACACAAATGGCAAAATACTAAGTAACAGTATTACATATATTCATAATGATGTAAACGGTGTTCTATGGATTGGAACAAACCTTGGACTAAACGCATACGTTCCATCGTATGAAAAATTCTATACCGTTCCGATACCTGATGAAATCCAAATAACCCATATTAGTGGTGGTCCAAATGGGGAAGTTTGGTTTTCCGGCGAAAACCAATTATACACTTGTAATCTTATTGATGTTGAAAATGGTGTTTTTAAGATCTCCGAAAACCTATTAAAATCACAACCTGAAATCGCATCCGTCAATGAATTTAGCTTTAAGGAAAAAAATACGCTATTACTGGCAACTTCAAAAGGTTTAAAAGAGCTGTCTTTTGGAACAGATTCATTGGGCAATTTTTCAAGCGTAAAGGCGGCACACCACTTTAATTTTTTAAAAGACCAAAAAATTACATCAATCCTAAACCAAAAAAATATATTCTGGGTAGGCACTTTTGAGGGAATGCACAAGATTACCATTGATAGAACCCGAGCTCACGTCATACAAAGTTTTGGCGATTCGACGGCAAAAGAATCTGCCAATTCTCCTTTAATGGTCAATACTATTTTTGAAGACGATTCTGGTTCAATTTGGGTTGGTACAATAGACAAAGGACTCTTCATCTATAACCAAGAAGAAGATATTTTTGAGCACCTTGATTTTGACCCTAAAAATGAACTGGGCCTAAGTAGTCCGTTTATCAATGCAATTTTCCAAGACAACTTTAATGTTCTATGGATAGGCACAGCCCAAGGAGGAATCAATAAACTGGATATAACCCAAAAGCGTTTTTTTACATATACAAACAACCCATATGACAAAAGTTCTATAGCAGATAACCTAACAACATCCATCATTGAAGATCGCAAGGGAAGACTATGGATATCAGGTTATAATAAACCACTCTATAGAAGTACCAATTTGGTCAATGAAAATACTGTACAGAACCTGAAATTTGAGAATCTCGAAAGCAGGTTCCCACTAGTCAATGGGGATATTGTAAGACGTATTTATGAAGATGACAGAGGGTATTTATGGTTTGGGACGGATTCTACTGTTGTTGTCTACAATCCTAAAAAAGATGTGTTCAAAGAATTACAAATAAACGAAAATGAGGTCCCAGCCGCAGATCAATACACAGGGGATATATATCAAATAGATAAAAAAAATATTCTTCTAGCCGGAAATAAGATTCGGATTTTGGAAAACCCATGGTCACAAATTGAAGCACATAACTACCCTTCAATTTCAACCAATTCTGTTGTCGATTTAGGTCTCGTGAGAACTCGGACCATTTTAAGCGATCAAAACAATTCATTTTGGTTTGGCACTTCTGAAGGTCTATTTCACGGCAAGTTTGATGGACAAAAATTTGATTTTGATACTATAATCACAGATAAACAAGAGGGGGAAATAAAACTAAGTTATAATGATATTTTCTCCATACATAAAAGTGATGACCAAAATATTTGGATAGGAACTTTTGGTGGTGGATTAAATAGATTGTCACTGGATAATGCAGGGAATCCAGTAAAAGTGGAATACTTCAGAAAAAATAATCTACTGCCCGATGATGCCATATATGGAATTCTTCAAGAGGGAGACAAAAAATTATGGATAAGTACCGATATGGGATTGGTAAGGTTTCATTTGGATAATAATAAAGTTGATGTCTTTGATGTACATGACGGTTTACCACAAAATAATTTTAGACAGTCATCCTATTTTAAAGGGAAATCCGGATACTTTTATTTTGGTGGATTAAATGGTTTAACAATTTTTAAACCTGAAGAAATAAAGTTGAATGACCAGCCGCCGGAAATTTTAATCACCGATTTATTAATTAACAATAAAAAGGTTGAGATTGGAGCAAAACTGAATGATAGGTTTGTCTTAAAAAAATCCATTTCAGAAACAGAAAATATAGTTATAAGCCAAAATCAACAAATAATGGCTTTTAATGTGGCTGTTAAACATACCTCAGCACCATCTAAAAATAGGCTTGCCTATAAATTGGATGGGTTTAACGATTCTTGGATAGAAGAGAATACCGGAAAAACAACAGTGACCTATACAAACCTTTCTGCTGGAAGCTATGTATTACGCATAAAAGCGGCCAATGGAGATGGGGTATGGAGTACGGAAACAAAAGTGCTTAATATAGAGATACTTCCCCCATGGTACCGGACTTGGTGGAGTTACTTGATATTCTCACTGTTGGCCATTGCCATCTGCGCTGGAATAATTATCTATTTTGTGCAGCATGAACGCTTAAAGCAACGGCTTAAATATGAAAAATTGGATAAAGAAAGAATACATACCATCAATCAAGGTAAGTTTCGCTATTTCACCAATCTATCCCATGAATTTAGAACCCCATTGACGTTAATAGCTGGCCCATTGGAAAAGGTGATGAATCACAACACGGACGAAAACAATTACAAGTACCTTGCAATCATACAAAAGAACACAAAAAGGCTTCTTAGTCTTGCGGATCAATTAATTACCTTCAGAAAAGCAGAACAGGGACATATTAATCTAAATTTAAGCAAGAATACCTTGGGTGGTTTTATGTATCCGACTACCGAAGCTTTTGAAGATTATGCTATTGAAAAAAACATCAACTTTTTCTATAAAATAAATTCCCCGAATGAAGAAATTGTGATTGACGTAGAAAAGTCTGAACGTATTATTTTCAACCTTTTATCCAACGCCTTTAAAAATACCCCGCCAGGTGGAAATATTAGTATCGAGTCAGGGATAACCAATGTCTCTGGTCAAAAAATGATAAAAATTGATGTAATAGACACAGGAAAAGGAATTCCTGAATCTGACCTTGAAAACATCTTTGAACGCTTTTATCAACTTGGCAACAAAAATGGAAACATTAGTGGTGGAGGAATAGGTTTGGCTTTTTGTAAATCCTTGATAGATTTATTGGGAGGTGATATTTCCGTAAAAAGTAATCCCAATATTGAAACACGTTTTTCCATCACAATTCCTTCAAGACTTGCAAAAGAACAAAATGAAGATGTAATAACTATTTCCGAAAAATCCTTTATTAAAGACTGGGTGCCTTTGTCTTCGGAGGTAACTCAGAAAGAACCTGTAGTATCTAAAAACGGAATTTTGAAAGAACATACCGTTTTGGTGGTAGAAAATGAAGTAGATGTGCAAACATTTTTAATGGGTACTTTATCAGAAACTTACAATGTTACCCTAGCAAATAATGGTGTTGAAGGTCTGCAAAAAATTAAGCAGCAACAACCTGATTTAATCATTAGCGACATTATGATGCCCGAAATGGATGGATTTGAGTTTTGTGAAAAAATAAAATCTGATACTACAACATGTCATATTCCCGTATTGTTGTTGACAGCTTTGGGAGAAAATCAAGATATCATTAAAGGATTGGAATTTGGTGCCGATGAATATATAAGTAAGCCTTTTTCAATAAAACACCTAGAACTTCGAATTGAAAAGCTCATTCAAAACAATGTCCAATTAAAAGAATATTTTTCAAAGAATAGCACTCTACCAAAGAAGGATATTGGGATTTCAAAAAGGGACAAGGAGTTTTTGAGCAACGTAATAGATATTATAGAAAATAATATTTCCAATTCAAATTTTGGGATTGAAGAATTGGCTTCAAAAATAGGATTGAGTACTTCTCATTTTTACCGGCGATTAAAACAGCTCACGGGACAGATTCCAAATGTTTATCTAAGAAACTATCGTTTGCAAAGGGCCGCCGAATTGTTGAAAAATAATGAAGGCCTTAACGTGGCAGAAGTCATGTATCAAATTGGTATTGAATCAAATTCATATTTCTCTACATCCTTTAAAAAATTACATGGCGTGTCTCCTTCGGAATATCTAAAAAAGGCCTAGGACTTCCTACTCAGTTATATGTTTCATTGTATTGATTGATACCCTGCTGCTTTCCGCATCAAAGGCAAAAAGGATAAATATGTTTGATTCAAAACCCTTATAACTCACTAGTCATAAGGTTTCTATTAAAGAGATGTCAACCCTATGGTATTTAGGCTTTGCTTATTTCTTGCACAATAAATGGGCAACCAAATGGTAGAAATAAGCAACGGAATGGGTGATAAGAGAAAGTCTTAATATTAATTATAAAATACATTTGGTCCAACCATCCAAGACTATTTAACAACTAAATTCTCAACAAATGATTATGAAAAAAAAATTAACCTTTTTTCTTTTACTTACCATTTCCCTTTTGGGATTCTCCCAAAATCGACAGACCACAATTCAGGGCACAATTGTCGATGAAAGTGGAGTTCCTCTTGCAGGTGTCAATGTCCTTGTAAAAGGAACTATCAATGGTACACAGACTGATTTTGATGGTAATTATACCATTCAAGCCAGTTCTGGTGATGTTCTTACCTTTTCGTATATCGGTATGAAAACCCAATCAGCAACAGTAGGTGATAACAGCACAATAAACATTACCATGCAGGAAGATGCCGCAAAGCTCGATGAGATTGTGGTTATCGGATATGGAACTCAGAAAAAATCTGATTTAACAGGAGCTATTGGTTCTTTGTCAGGTGAGGGATTGGACAAATTGCAGGTTGCAGATCCATCACAATTATTACTCGGTAGAGTTTCAGGTGTAAGAGTAGAATCAGTTGGAGGTAGCCCTGGTGCTCCGACCAATATTGTAATTCGAGGGGTTTCATCTTTAACCAATTCCAATCCTCTATTTGTAATTGATGGGGTATTTACAGATAATATGGATTTTTTAAATCCATCGGACATTAAATCCGTTCAAATCTTGAAAGATGCATCTGCAGCAGCCATTTATGGATCTAGAGCTGCCAATGGAGTTATTATTGTTACCACAAATGACGGCAAGGGAAGGGACGGAATGACCGTTGATTTGGAAGTTAGTACTGGTTTTCAATCTCAAATTAAAAAATTGGATTGGCTTACAGGCGCTGAATATGCGCAGTTGCGTAATGAACAAACTATTGCCAATACTCCAGATGGTCAAACTCCACTTTTGCTACCAGGTTTCAATGAAAAGTTAGACCCCACCGTAAATACCATAATTGACGATATCGCTATATCATCCGCTCCAGTAACGAATATGTCTGTGAGAGTAGCTGGTGGTGGTGAAGGTATCAGTTATGATGTTTCTGCTAACTGGCTTGATCAAGATGGTATAATAGTAGCATCGGATTTTGATAGAAAAACGTTTAGGGCCAACATGAATATCAATAAGGGTAAATTCAAATTATCGGAGAGTTTGACTTTTACCTCTACTTATCGTAATAAAAACACTATTTGGAATTTAGGGAACAATATTTTACCTACTATCCCTTTTAGAAATCCTGACAATGATGGAGGATTTGGTGGAGCCAATCTGGAAGACCATGGTTTTGATGGGAGTAACCATATTGGACGGGCTCTTCTTCAAGATAGACATGAGACAAAGGATAATCTACTTGGCAATGTCAATGCCAGCTACGAAATTATAGAAGGCTTAACGGTCAAAGCCAACCTGGGGCTTCAATATTTTGTTTCCTCAGATTACACTTTTACTCCAACATTCTTCATTTCAGATGCCATCAATGCCAATCTAGACGAAGCCGCTCTAATTGATAGAACAACCAAGTATGTGAACTTATTGGGTGAAGGAACTATAAATTATAAAAAGACTTTTAACAAACATGCTTTTGAACTTCTGGGAGGTTTTACTACACAGAAAACAACAACAAACCAAGGCCTGATATGGGTTTCTGGATTCCCTTCAAATGACATTAGGCAGGCAAGTGCTGCAAGTACCCTTGTACAAACTGGGGGTACTGAAGCTGTTAATACCCTGATATCAACTTTTGGAAGACTTAACTATAACTTTGCAGAAAAGTATTTTATTACAGCTACCATTAGACGTGACGGTTCTTCTAGGTTCTCTGAAGAAAACAGATATGGAGTGTTCCCTTCAATTGGTGCTTCATGGATAGTTACCAATGAAGATTTTCTGTCGGATAATTCACTTATCAGTAACTTAAAACTTAGGGCAAGCTACGGTGAACTTGGGTCCCAAAGCATAGGGGATTATGCCTTTATACCCGTACTGAATATTAATAGTGATGCGGTTTTAGGTACTGGCCAAGGTAGAACATCAGGTGTTTCACAGACTGTATTTGCAAATCCTAATTTAGTATGGGAAACCACAAAGACATATAATTTAGGGGTGGATCTTGGTCTTTTTAATAATAAATTGACACTTACGGCTGATTATTTTGATAAGCAATCCGAGGATATTTTGGTTGCACTAAATATTCCGCCCACATCAGGAACCACTATCCCAGTTGCTCAAAATGCTGCTGAAATACAAAACAAAGGGTTAGAACTTGCCACTTCTTATAGTAACAGTTTCGGTGATTTTAATTTCAATGTTAGTGGAAACATTACATTTATAAATAACGAAGTACTTTCCCTTGGAGAAAATGTTGCACCAATAACAGCAGGGCCTAACTCCACAAGCACAGTTACCCGAACGGACGTAGGTGGCGAAGTTGCTGCATACTATGGATATGTAGTAACGGGCACATATAATGACCAAAATGAATTGGACGCTGACCTCGCTGCCGGTTTGGCAGATCCAAATGCACAACTAGGTGATTTTAGATATGAAGATACCAACAATGATGGTATTTTAGATCTTGAAGATCAAACTTCCTTGGGAAGCTATATTCCCGAATTTGAATATGGATTTTCCATAGATGCCCAGTACAAAAATTTTGATTTGAACATGATTTTCAATGGCGTAGCGGGCGTTGAGATTTGGAATGCAACAAGACAGGCTAATTTACTATCCTTGAATAGTAATTTGCTAAGAGATGCACTGGACTTCTGGACTCCTGAAAATACAGATGCAAGTTTACCAAGAATTGGTGGTGGAGCCAACAATGCGAGATCATCTTCTTTCTATGTAGAAGACGGTAGCTATTTTAGGTTAAGAAATATTCAACTAGGCTATTCATTACCAGCTAAGACAATTGAGAAACTTAAACTAAGAAAATTAAGAATCTATGGCTCTGTCCAAAACCTCTTCACTATTACAAATTACTCAGGTTACTATCCTGAAATTGGTAGAAGTAGGGATGATGAAAATCTTGTAGTACCAAATACCAACGTACTTTTCTTTGCAGGTATAGACCAATCGGCCTATCCAACTCCTAGAACAATGATAATGGGTATTCAAATCGGGTTTTAAGCCATAGTATTAAAAAATTTAAAATTACAAAAATGAAAAAGTACATTTTTAAATCGTTTTGTTGCTTAGCACTTGTTTTGAGCTGTGATAAAACGCTTGACCAAACCAATCCCAATACGCTTACACCAGATAATTTTTGGCAAACTGAGGCAGATGCCACCAGTGCCATAGTAGGTGCATACAGTCCATTGTCAACTATATTCTATCATGGTAGAATATGGTCTGGGCATGAGATTTCTCGATCTGATGAGATTTTTTTTCAAGGTGATTTCCCTTCGGCAACCTCTATTTTTAATACAAACCCTACAGATGGTAACTTTACCGCCTCTTTCTCTGAAATGTGGAAAGTTATTTTCCGGGCCAATCTGGTTTTACAAAATGTGCCCGATATAGATATGGATGCCACGCTTAAGGACAATATTCTTGGAGAAGCATACTTTCTAAGGGCATTGCAATACTTTACGTTGGTCAATCATTGGGGAAGTGTGCCCCTCGTTATTCAACCAGCAGAAAGTTTGGCGGAGACCCAACAGGCACCGGCTTCAGAAGCTGAAATTTGGCAACAGATTAAAGATGATCTGGATGCAGCAATCACATTGCTGCCATCATCATGGGACAATGACAACAAAGGTAGGGTTGTAAAAGCCTCGGCGGCGGCCATGTTAGGTAAATCTCATTTATTCTTGGAAGAATGGGGCGATGCAGCCACCCAATTTAAGCGGATTATTGATGGAGAGTTCGGCACATTTGAGCTAATGGACGATTATGGAGACAACTTCAAATCAACCACGGAAAATAACTCAGAGTCCATATTTGAAATACAATTTGACGCAACCGGAGCCTGGACTGCAGGTTGGGGGTCAGACGTTCAATCAACAGCTAGATACAATTCTTATGAAGCTGACTTATCAACAAGGTCTGCAAGTAGAATGAATACTTGGGTTTTTGAACTTTTTACAAGAGAAACTAATATAGATGGTGATATTGACCCACGTGCTTTTGAAACACTTGTCTGGGATTACCCAGATGCGCCATTTTTCAATGACAGGTTGTTTGCGGATGTGTATGAAGCTGACCTAGCAGCATATGCCCTAGACCCCACATTGAGAATGCCTTTGCAGAATGCTAAGTATGTTGATATAACTGGTGCAATACCTGCTTTTAACACTTCACCAAACAATAAAAGAGTTATACGATTCGCTGATGTACTGTTAATGCATGCCGAAGCCGAAAATGAAGCAAATGGACCTACAACAGATGCATATACTTCAATCAATAGGGTTAGAGCAAGAGCAACTATGCCAGATATTCCTTCCGGCCTAAGCCAAGCTGATTTCAGACAGAGAGTTCGTGATGAAAGGGTTCTTGAGCTTTGTAATGAATCACATAGGCCCTTAGATCTTAAACGATGGGGTATTTTGTCAAGTACATTTTTAGCTCATCCAGAATACAGACCAGCTGTTATTCTTTATCAACCTGGTAGAGAGTTGTTGCCAATTCCTGAATTAGAACTAAATACAAACCCGAATTGGAATACACAAAATGAAGGATATAATTAAATCCTTCTCAATACAAAAGCCCTCCTTAATACGGGCGGGCTTTTGTGTTTTTTTTTAGTTACCTATACTGTAAAATGAAGATTTTCCATTGCTGTACTTTTTTTTGTTGTCTTTTAGTCGTACTCACTTCTTGTACGCATTCAAGAGACACATCCACTACAACTGAAACAGTATTTAGTTCAGTTTCTGGTTCAGATTCGAAAATTTCATTTACCAATACCATCACGGAGAACGACTCTTTGACCTATTTCCAATTTCCCTATATCTATATGGGAGGAGGAGTGGCCATAGGCGACATTAATAATGATGGGTTTTCAGATGTGTTCTTCACAGGAAACATGGTACCCAATAAACTGTACCTCAATAAAGGCAATATGCAATTTGAAGATATCAGCATTTCTGCAAAAGTAGAGGGAGATGACCGCTGGTATACTGGGGTAACCATGACGGATATTAATAATGATGGATGGCTTGACATCTACGTCTCCGTTTCTGGAAAGTTTGGAAACACAGAAAATGAACTTTATGTGAATAATGGTGATTTAACGTTCACTGAGCAAGCGTCTGAATATGGCATTGATGATGCATCAAACTCCATTCAGTCCACTTTTTTTGATTATGACCAAGATGGTGACATTGACTTGTTTGTGGCAAATTATCCACTCGTTCCTCTAAGCCAAGGCAATATGTTTTATAGCTCTAAAATGGAGGAGAATTTGCTCAATGAGAGTGGTCATCTTTACCGGAATGATGGAGATGAACATTTTACCGATGTGACCCGTGAGACCGGGGTACAAAACTTTGGACTCACGCTAGGGCTCATTGCTTCAGATTTTAATAACGATGGATGGCCGGATCTATATCTATCCAACGACTTTAATGTACCTGATTACTTCTATATCAACAACCAAGACGGTACCTTCAAGGAAGTAGTTAAAACAGCTACTGGGCATACTTCCATGTTTGGAATGGGCATAGATGCGTCTGATTTTAACAACGATGGTCTTATAGATTTGATTCAGGCAGACATGACACCTGAAGACTACGTGCGGGCACGTGTAAACATGGCCAGCATGAACCCTCAAAGCTTCAACGAAGGTGTTGAACTCGGATTCCATTACCAATACATGCAAAACAGTCTTCAAATCAATAATGGAATCAATAAAGATAGTGTCCCCATAATGAGTGAAATATCTCGGTTGTCTAAAATGGCATCAACTGATTGGAGTTGGTCCACACTTTTTGCCGACTTGGATAATGACGGATGGAAAGATGTGTACATCACCAATGGTATGAAACGCGACGTTAATGATAATGACATCAACAATAGAAGTGGGGTTAAATCCTTTAAGCAAGCATTCAACATATCCATTACAGATTATGCCAGCGAGCCTATAGCAAATTATGCATATCAGAACCAAGGCAACAATACCTTTAAAAAAGTTGGAAAAGCATGGAATCTGGATTTAGAAGGCTTCTCTAACGGAATGTCCTACGGGGATTTGGACAACGATGGGGATTTGGATCTAGTAATCAACAATATTGACGAAGCAGCCACACTTTATGAAAATAAAACGGAGAACACCAATTATATAAGGGTTGGTCTAACCGGGCCAAAAGAAAATCCTATAGGACTTGGCGCAAAAGTAGTAGTAGAAAATGAAAATGGTATACAAACGCAGGAGATGACCCTTACCCGTGGTTTTCAGTCAAGTGTAGAGCCTATTTTACATTTTGGCCTGGGTACCACTAAAGTTGTTAAAAATCTTCGGATTGTTTGGCCAGATGGAAAAGAACAACTTATTGAAAAGCCTGCCATCAACAAACAAATCATAATTGAACATTCGCATGCAAATGGACCAGCAATTTCAAAAGAGAAACCAACCTACCCTTTTGTTGATGTGACAAACTATACTGGGATTGATTTCAATCATGAAGAAGACTTATTTGATGACTATCTGTCCGAACCTCTTCTCCCCTATCAATATTCGAAAATAGGACCAGGTCTAGCAAAAGGAGACGTGAACAATGATGGGCTGGATGATTTCTTCATCGGAAATGCAACCAGAAAATCCGGTAAACTTTTTATACAGGGAACCGATTCAAGATTTACTGAGTTAAAAGGACCATGGGAACAAGATGAAATACAAGAGGATGCAGGTGCCGTGTTTGGCGATTTTGATAATGATGGTGATCAAGACCTCTACGTGGTGTCACACGGAAACCAATTTGCGGACCATTCTGATCGCTTGTACATAAATACTCCAAACGGTTTTATAAAACTTAGTACGTCATTGTCAAAAGAAACAACCGCAGGAAAAGCAATTGCGGTCTCTGATTTTGATCAAGATGGACTGATGGATATATTTATTGGAGGCAGAAACCAGCCAGGAAATTATCCCTTCCCAGCTTCTAGCATGCTTTTAAAAAATATGGGCGGCGTGGATAATGAAATGGTATTCAAAAATGTTACAACTTCCACTTGCCCTGAACTAAATGAAATTGGAATGATTACCGATGCAGAATGGGTTGATTTAGATGGGGATAAATGGCCTGAATTAATCCTTTCAGGAGAATGGATGCCCATAACGATTTTCAAGAATGACAAAGGGAAACTAATCAACAAAACCGAAGATTTTGGTTTATCCAAACATACGGGTTGGTGGTATTCCATAAAAAGTTTGGATGTAGACAATGATGGGGATTTAGATATTGTAGCGGGTAACCTTGGGCTAAACCACAAGTATCAGGCAAGTAATGATTCTCCTTTTGAAGTATACGCTAATGATTTTGACGAAAATGGCAAAAATGATATCGTGCTCAGCTATAATAAGGAAGAAAAATCTGTTCCTCTTAGAGGTAGGGAATGTTCGTCGCAACAGGTACCCGCAATTGCCAAACGCTTTGCAAGCTATAGATCTTTTGCTGGGGCAGACTTAGAAGAAATTTACGGTAAGTATATGTTGGAAAATTCGCTACACTATAAAGTGAGCACTTTTGGACATCATTGGTTTGAAAACGTTGAAGGCAAATTTAAAAAGATGCATTTGTTGCCAAAACAATCCCAATTTTCTAGTATTAATGCCATAGAGGAGTTTGACTATAACCATGATGAATACCCAGATTTATTTATCGTAGGTAATCTATATACTGCTGAAGCGGAAACCCCAAGATCAGATTCGAGCTTGGGAATGGTTTTGGTTGGATCAGCCAAAGGTTTTGAAGCCATAACATCCAACAAAAGTGGATTGTTTGCACGAGGTGATGCAAAAGATGTTGAATCCTTAAAACTTGCAAACGGAACTTTGGGCTTTTTAATTGGAATGAATGATGGTGAGCCTAAGCTATTGCAACACAACAATCAAATATCTATGGAATAATTTCAGAAAAGCTATACACAGTCACATTGACAAAAAAATTAGTTTACGATTCTGATAAACAGGCCAATTTTATAGTAAAATCACTGAAAATCAAATCCATAAAAAAAGTAAAACGCACATTCGAATTACAAAACTAAAAGAGAATAGATGAGAAAAAAATATACAATATTAGGTTTATTTATTTGTCTAAGCCTTCAATCTCAAATCAATGAAACAAAGGAGATGAATGAGATGTGGGGAGAGTCAAAAGCCTCCTTGGAAGCATTAAAAAATGGAAAGGGCAAACTATTTGACGAGGGCAATTTTGGAATGTTCATTCATTGGGGACTGTTTTCAAATTTAGGAGGAATCTGGAATGATAAAACCTACTACGGAATTGGGGAATGGATAATGAATCCAAGGGTAGCCAATATTCCACCAGAGGAATACAAAAAGACCGCGGAGGATTTTAATCCATCAGAATTTAATGCCAAAAAAATTGCCCAATTGGCAAAAGATGCTGGCATGAAGTATATTATCATTACCAGCAAACACCATGAAGGTTTTGCAATGTTCGATTCCAAAGCAAGTGATTTTAATATTGTAGATGCAACTCCTTTTGCACGCGACCCCATGAAAGAACTATCCGCTGCCTGTAAGGAAATTGGTCTTGGTTTTGGGTTCTATTATTCCCATAATCAAGATTGGACAGCTCCCGGCGCAAGTGGGGGACCTAAAAAAGATGCCAAGGGAAAAGAGGTTAACTTCAAAGACTACTTCTATTCCAAGTGTAAACCACAAGTGAGGGAGATTTGCACCAATTACGGAGACATAGATTTTGTATGGTTCGATACACCTGGCGATATGAAAAAAGAGTATGTAATTGAATTGGTAGATTTAGTAAAGGAACTACAGCCCAATGCCATGATGTGTAGCAGAGTTGGACATGGTATGGGAGATTATGCAAGTAAAGGCGATATGGAAGTTCCTACCCGAAATATTGAAGGTTTATGGGAAACTTGTGACACCAATAATGATTCTTGGTCCTATGCTTGGTATGACAATAACTTTAAAAGTCCTAAAATAATACTTCATAGGCTTATAGCAACAGTTGCAAGGGGAGGTTCCTATCTATTCAATGTAGGGCCGGATGGTAAAGGTAATATTCCAAATATAGGTGTTGAATTTTTGGAGGAAGCGGGAGATTGGATTAAAAAATATCCTCAGGTAGTTTATGCAGCAGGTAGTTCACCTTGGGGTCATGCACTACCCTGGGGAGATGTAACTACAAGTGGCAACTCCCTGTTTCTCTCTGTTTTCGATTGGCCCAAGGATGGAAAACTATATTTACCAGGTTTGGAAAGTGAGATTGAATCTGCACGAATTTTGGATGGAAGCAACAACAAGGAGATAGTATTTGAAAAAAAACAAGATTGGACTGTTTTTGAAATTCCACACAAAAAACCCGTTAAACCCGTTTCCGTTATTGAACTAAAAATGAAGAATGAGGCAAGCAAAACCAAGGTCAAAAACGATCTTGGGGTTTATCCGAATATAGCGGCCACCCTACTAGTGGATTTTGGAGAAGTTTCCAATGCAGAACAAGAGGAAATTAAATGGATGGAAAAATTTGGGGAATGGAAGCATGTTAATCAAGTAAGCAATTGGAAAGACAATGGCTCCGTAACTTGGACCGTAAATGTTCAAAAAGCTGGCTATTATTATATTGACCTTAATTATAAAGGCGAAGACAGGTTAGTATGGAAAGTGGTAACCGATGAGGGAGTTGTGGTACAGAACCAACAGGCAGCAACTGAAAAGTATGTAAGTTATAATATGGGTATTGTTGAATTTAAGGGAGCGGGAACCCATACACTAACTGCATCGTTGGTTGAAGGCAACAGGAATACATCAAGTTTAAAATCAATGCTATTAAAACCAACCAATTGATACTGTCAAAGGTTTTTTAAACTATCCACTAATAAAATAAAATCCAAAAGCTATTTATTAGTATTTTTGGCGACCTAAAGTAATTTTTTGACTCTAAGTCATTCAATTACTTTTCGTTGTTAAAAAGCCCACGTGGTGGAATTGGTAGACACGCTACCTTGAGGGGGTAGTGTTCGAAAGGACGTGCTGGTTCGACTCCAGTCGTGGGCACTTCAACCCATTCAAATTTGCTTATTTTGAATGGGTTTTGTTTTTTAAATAATGACTATCGTAAAACAATCTTGAACCCAGTCGTTCCAAAGAAATTGCAACATTAAAAAACCAAAGGCTATTCTAAAAATGGTCATCACAAGTATGGATTTTGGTTTTATAAGCTTTAATACATCCCCATTAATCCCTATCGTTGTCATTAGATGTTATTGTGGAACCCCAACACATCGGCCGTCCTTTTAATAAGCGCCAAAAGGTCTGGAAAGCAATCCCTAGGCACTTGCACATTTCCCGAATTGCATGTTAATTCTTCCAAAACTGAGGTTTTTTCTATTTTATTTATGAAAATAGTAAGCAAGTTTTATCATTATAAGTTAGGTTCATGTCATATAAATTGTAAATTTGTTTAACGTTTATATTCAAAAGATGAACAATGTAAAAAAATCTTTCAGCATCAGGGATATGGAAAATCTCTCCGGTATCAAAGCCCATACCATTAGAATCTGGGAAAAAAGATATAATCTATTTACGCCGGAACGCACAAGTACAAACATTAGGACATACAGTCTACCAAGTTTACAAAAGCTATTGAATATTACGTTGCTCTATAATAATGGCTATAAGATTTCCAAAATAGCCAAAATAGAAGAATCCAACATACCTGTACTTGTAAGGGAAATTGTTTCAAATAACAGTGAAAAAAGTCATGCCCTAAATGCTTTTAAATTAGCAATGGTAAACTTTGACCAAACACTTTTTCAAAACACCTATAATAGCTTACTATCAGAAAGATCATTCAGGGATATTTTCAACGAAGTATTTATTCCTCTTTTGAATGAGCTCGGGCTTTTGTGGCAAACAGATACCATTAGTCCCTCACATGAGCATTTTATATCGCATTTGATAAAGCAAAAGATATACATCAATACTGAAAAACTCCAAATGGTGGAACCTACGCAAAAAGATAAGGTTTTTGCACTTTTTCTGCCCGAAAATGAAATTCATGAAATTGGTTTGCTGTATCTCAATTACGAAATTGTGCTAAGGGGTTATAAATCCATCTATCTTGGACAGACCATGCCCATTGAAAGTCTGGTGGATTTATTGAAATATTATGACAATGTGCATTTTGTATCCTATTTTACAGTTTCTCCCACCAAAGACGAACTATCCGCATATTTCGATCAGTTTTCAAAAACCTTAAACACATCTGGTAACTCTAAACTTTATGTATTGGGTCATCAGATCCAGTATATAGACAGAGATCTTCTTCCAAACACCATAAAGACTTTCAATTCCCTTGAACATTTAATAAGCGTAATCTAAGAGAAGACGATTTAAAATGAAGAAAGTAATCATCATAGGTTCTGGTTTTTCGTCCCTATCTGCTTCCTGCTATATGGCAAAAGCTGGTTATGATGTCTCTGTTTTTGAAAAAAACAGTACCGTTGGTGGGCGTGCAAGACAATTAAAAAGAGAAGGATTTACGTTTGATATTGGGCCTAGTTGGTATTGGATGCCCGATATTTTTGATAAGTTTTTCGCGGATTTTGGTAAAAAAACTTCAGACTATTACCAACTGGATAAATTGAACCCAGCCTATAAAATTTTTTTTGATGACGACATCATCACCATTGAAGATTCAATGGATAAAATTTGTAGGGAGTTCGAGCGAATTGAGTCAGGTAGTAGCTCCCATTTAAGGGATTTTATAGGTAAGGCGCAAGAAAATTATGATATAGCTATAAATAAAGTTGTTTTAAAACCCGGTCTATCCCCCTTGGAATTGGTTACAAAGGAAACCGTTTTTAGAGTAGACCAATTTTTTAAGACCATCAGTCAAGAAGTCCGCAAAAGATTCAAGAATCCAAAATTAATTTCAACTTTAGAGTTTCCTGTACTTTTTTTAGGAGCCAAACCGAGTAAGACACCTTCTTTTTATAGTTTCATGAATTTTGCTGATTTTGGACTAGGCACTTGGCATCCAAAAGGGGGCATGTATGAAATCATTAAGGCCATGAAGAATTTGGCGGAAGAATTAGGGGTGAAAATACATACCGAGAATAACGTAACCAAAATCTTGGTTTCTGAAGGAAAAGTATCTGGAATACATACCAATGGTAAAAATGTAGTGGCAGATTTTGTTATCAGTGGTGCTGATTACCACCACTCGGAGACTCTTTTGGACGATAAATACAAGCAATATTCTGAAAACTATTGGGATAGTAAAGTCTATGCCCCTTCCTCCTTGCTTTTTTATATTGGTTTTGATAAAAAATTAAAAAACCTAGAACACCATAATCTCTTTTTTGACACCGATTTTGAAAAACACGCCCAAGAAATTTATGACGACCCCAAATGGCCCAGTAACCCATTATTTTACGCAAACTTTCCGTCCATCACAGACAAATCAATGGCTCCCGATGGATGTGAAAATGGATTTTTCCTTGTTCCCATAGCTCCAGACTTGGAAGATACTCCCCAATTAAGGAAGCAATACTTCGACATTATTATGGATAGATTTGAAAAACGCACAGGGCAAGATGTTAAAAATTCCATTATATTTAAAGAGAGCTTTTGTGTAAATGACTTTATTGAACAATACAATTCTTATAAGGGCAATGCATATGGCATGGCAAATACACTAAAACAAACTGCCTTTTTAAGACCCAACCTTAGAAGTAGTAAAGTGAAGAATTTGTTTTTTACAGGTCAGCTTACAGTTCCGGGGCCTGGTGTCCCACCTTCCTTGATTTCCGGAAAATTAGTATCTGATTTGATAATTAAAAAGACTTAGCAGATGAAAACTATTTTTGATCAGGTATCCTACAACTGCAGCAAAATTGTTACTGAAACATATAGTACTTCATTTGCTTTAGCCACCAAAATGTTATCAACCTCTATTAGAAAGGATATTTATAATATTTATGGGTTTGTTCGCTTTGCGGATGAGATTGTTGACACCTTTCATGAATACAACAAAAAAGAGCTTTTCGGAAAATTTGAAAAAGCACTGGAAGATGCCATTTCAAGCAAGATTAGTTTGAACCCAATCCTTAATTCTTTTCAACATACCTATCATAAATACAACATCCCTCACCATTTAGTGGAAGCATTTATGAAAAGTATGCGAATGGATCTCTCCAAGAAGAAATACAGCACTATTGAAGAATACAAGGAATATATATATGGGTCGGCAGATGTGGTTGGCTTAATGTGTCTTTGTGTGTTTGTGAATGGCGATAAAGAAAAGTATGAAGAGTTGAAAGAGCCTGCAATGGCCTTGGGGTCGGCCTTTCAAAAAGTGAACTTTCTTAGGGATTTAAAAGCCGATTATGAGGAGTTGGAACGAAGCTACTTTCCCAATACAGATTTGATGAAGTTGGATGAAGAGTCCAAGAAAAGAATCGTAGATGAGATAAAAGCGGATTTTGCGATGGGCTATACCGGTATTGTGAATCTGCCCCAAGAAGCTAAATTTGGTGTTTATACAGCTTATAAGTATTACCGGAAGCTTCTTGATAAACTTCAAAACACTCCTCCGTTAGAAATAAAAAACAAACGGATTCGTGTTTCAAATTATCAAAAATTTGGGCTTTTGGCAAAGTCCTATGTTAATTACAAACTACAATTGGTCTAAATGAAAATTGCACTTTGGATTCTTATCTTTTTTGGAACCTTTTCCGTGATGGAATTTATGGCATGGTTTACGCATAAATATGTAATGCATGGTTTTTTATGGAGTCTGCATAAAGATCACCATAAAAAAGACCATGATTCCTGGTTTGAGCGTAATGATTTCTTTTTTATTTTTTATGCAGTAGTGAGTATGTCATTTATTATGGTTGCCAACAATACAGCATTTTGGTATGGATGGCCAATTGGTCTTGGTATTTTAGCATATGGAATAGCATATTTTTTGGTACATGATATCTTCATCCATCAACGTTTTAAAGTATTTAGGAATGCCAATAATTGGTATGCCCGTGGAGTTAGGAGAGCCCATAAAATGCACCATAAACATTTGGGCAAAGAAGACGGGGAGTGTTTTGGAATGCTTTTCGTGCCCTTCAAATACTTTAAAAAATAATGGCAAAAGCCATTATAATTGGTGCTGGTATTGGTGGAATTGCCACTGCAATTCGATTAAGGGCCAAAAAATATGAGGTTTTAGTGATTGAAGCAAATAATTACCCCGGTGGAAAGCTTCATTATAAAAAACTAGGGAAATATCGATTTGACCTAGGCCCTTCCCTATTCACCATGCCCCAATATATAGATGAGCTTTTTAAATTGCACCAAAAAAACCCAAAAGATTATTTTCAATACAGCAAAAAACAGGTGCTTTGTAATTATTTCTGGGATGATGGCACCGTATTTTCTGCAAAAGCTCAAAAAGAAGCTTTTATAGAAGAAGCTTCAAAAACATTTGATGAGCCGCAAAAACATATTAAAGATTATCTCTCTAAAAGCGGTAAAAAATATGATTTAACTGCACCATTGTTCTTAGAAAATTCACTCCATAAATTAAGAACCTATATCTCCACAGATACTATAAAAGCCATTTTTCAAATAGGCCAATTGGGTATAAATCAATCATTGAACAGTTTCAACAAAAAAGTATTTAAGAGCAACAAATTAGTTCAATTGTTCAATAGATATGCAACTTATAATGGCTCGTCACCCTATCAGACACCTGGAATAATGTCAATGATTCCACATTTAGAAATGCATTATGGTGTTTATTTTCCAAAGGGTGGAATGCACCAAATAACACAATCGCTTTTTAAACTAGCAGAAGACATAGGTGTCGAGTTTAAATTTAATGAGCCCATTGAAGAAATCAAAATAGATAACGGAAAAGCTAGCGGTGTAAAATCTATTAAAGGAAATTATGCGTCTGATGTTGTAGTTTCCAATATGGATATTTATCCAACTTTCAAAAAATTACTCTCTGGACAAAAGCAACCAGAAAAAATACTTCGACAAGAACGTTCCAGCTCGGCTTTAATTTTTTATTGGGGTATTTCCAAAAGTTTTGAAGAATTAGATCTGCACAATATATTTTTTACTTCCAACTACCAAAAAGAGTTTGAACATATTTTTAAAGAAAAAAAACTCTACAAGGATCCAACAGTTTATATAAATATCACCAGCAAGGAAGAACCAAATGATGCTCCAAAAGGCCATGAAAATTGGTTTGTAATGATTAACGCTCCCGGTAATTACAATCAAAACTGGACAGCCCTAAAAGAACAAAGCAGGAAAAATATCATAGCAAAACTCAATAAAATACTCGAGATAGATATAGAAAAGCATATTGTTTCAGAGTTTGTATTAGATCCAATGGATATTGAAAGCAATACAAGCTCATATAGAGGAGCACTTTATGGAGCTGCCAGCAATTCAAAATTTGCCGCTTTTTTAAGACATCCCAACTTTAGTTCAACAATTAAAAACTTATTTTTTTGCGGAGGTTCCGTACATCCAGGAGGTGGTATTCCTTTATGTCTGTTATCTGCAAAAATTATAAGTGACATAACCCCAGCAGTAGAACATGAAATTTTTAATAAAGAATAAGATATGGATTGCCATAGGATTGATTTGGCTTTTTCACCTATCGGGAATTATTGGTGTTAGTTTAGGATATCAAGATTGGTTTATAACCAAAACTCCATTGAATCTTTTCATATGCTTGATACTCTTTTTATGGACATTTCCTATGAACACCCAAAAAAAAATACTGGTGTTTATAGCATTCTTTTTTTTGGGAATGTTCTCTGAGTGGCTTGGTGTGAACTACGGCTTACTTTTTGGCGAATATTATTATGGTTCAAATTTTGGACCTAAGGTGGATGGGGTTCCTTTACTTATTGGTTGTTTTTGGGCATTATTGGCCTTTATAACTGCATCTATGACCGAGCCTTTAAAATTACCTATTTGGATAAAGTTAATGCTGTCTTCTTCATTAATGGTCCTTTTGGATTTCTTCATGGAACAAAATGCTCCCAAATTTAATTTCTGGTATTTTGGAGGCCATGTACCCGTTAAAAATTATGTCACCTGGTTCATTATGGGATTGTTAATGCATATAGTAATTTGGAAGACCAAAATAAAAGGGAACACTTCAGTCTCATACAATCTCTATTTGGCACATTTAATATTCTTTGGGTTCTTTTACCTACTCTCAGTTATCTAAATTCGGTAATGGGTTTCTCCCATTCCAACTACCTACAGAACGATAGGGTTGAAAACGTGAAAACAATTCTTCTTTGTACCATTTTAGCTCCCGGGTATATCCAATGGCCTTTGCATGCGGTTTGCTTTGGTAAGCAAAACCATCCAACGATTTCTGATCTTTCCAAACACTAAAGGTAGCCATCTGTTTTATGGGCACTTCGCCAAATCCTTTTGTATAAATGAGACCCTTATTTTCAAGTAGTTGCTGTTGGGAAATAGGTACGTATTTCCAAAATCGATATAACAATCGAGTTTTTATGGTTGCTCTGGTTATTGCAACGACAAAAGGGTTTCCATCATCTATTTCCTCACTCTTCTGAAATGGATTAGCCCCAGACCACTTCCCTCTACTAATACTATTTTTTAAATAGACGCTCCAGTATTCTTTGCTGTGTTTCTCATATTTTTTCATTAATGGGGATTCTTCAAAAAAATGATTTGCCATCTTATCACTTTCCCAAACTTGTAATAAAGCGTATGTACTCCAATCAGGTAATGGATTAAACCCTTCTTTTCCACTTCCCCATAGCTTATAAAATTGTAAACCCCGTACTTTTTTAAGGGTAGCATGCGCAAATTGCATCATACCAAAAGCCCAAAGTTTATCCCTGAGAGATGTGTATTTAAATAATGTTATAGTAGTTACTTGAGACATCTAAAACCTGTTAATAGCCTGCCTTGTGAAAATTGTATACAGTTATTTTGCAATTAAATTATCCAGTAATGAATATACTTTACTGGTATTCCAATCTGCAATTCTTTGCTTGTAGATTACAATATTACCCGATTTATCTATCAAATAAGACGAAGGTACCTCATCTGGGTTAATCGGTGTTTTTTCACCTATAATTAAGTATGTAACTGGGAAGGTAAACCCATGTTTTGCCATAAATTCTTCAACTGGTGGTCTATTCTCATTGGTTATGATATAGAAATCCATCTTTCCCTTATACCTATCATACATTTTTTGAATACTTGCCAACTCTGCTTCACAAGGCAAGCGCCATGACGCCCAAAGGTTAATAAAAACTACATTGCCTTCTGATTTATCAAAATTAAAGAAGTTCCATTCGGCATCTTTTAACTTCCAATCATAATCCGCTATTTTTTCCCTGTTGGCTTCTTCTATCACCGGAGGTGAGAATGAGAATATCCTGTTCAGGAGAATCTTGCCATAATGTCCCATTGGAGTAACAAAAAATGAAAGTATAAAAAGCATCACTGCAATATTCAATATGGTCTTTTTATTTATTTTCATTTATATGGGTTTGATTAAAACTAAAAAACTCCTGATGCAATATCAGGAGTTTTTTTCGAATTATCTTAAAACTGTTCTATGCATTCTCCTTTTTAATGACATTTAAAGCAGAACCTTCCCTGAACCATTCAATTTGCGAATCGTTATAGGTATGGTTTACTTTAATAGTATCCGTACTTCCATCAGCATGCACAACTTCCAAGGTCAATTGTTTTCCAGGAGCAAAATCGGTTATATCAACAAAGTTGAAGGTATCGTCTTCTTGAATTAAATCATAATCACTTTCATTGACAAAAGTCAAGGCCAACATACCTTGTTTCTTCAAATTGGTCTCGTGAATCCTTGCGAACGACTTTACCAATACAGCTGCAACACCCAAATGTCTTGGTTGCATTGCGGCATGTTCCCGTGAAGAACCTTCCCCATAGTTATGGTCACCCACAACAATAGTTCGTATTCCTTCCTTTTTATAGGCACGTTGTGCATCTGGAACAGCACCGTATTCTCCAGTCAATTGGTTTTTAACAAAGTTCGTTTGCTTGTTAAAAGCATTGACCGCCCCAATTAGGGTGTTATTGGCGATGTTATCTAAATGTCCTCTATAGCGAAGCCAGGGGCCTGCCATGGAAATATGGTCAGTTGTACATTTTCCAAATGGTTTAATCAGTAATTTCACGCCTTGTAAGCTTTCAGGAGTGATTGGAACAAATGGATCTAAAAGCTGTAATCTTTCGGATGTTGGTGAAACTACCACTTGTACTCCACTTCCATCCTCCATTGGTGCAATAAACCCGGCATCTTCAACTGCAAAACCTTCTGGTGGCAACTCATATCCTCTTGGTTCATCTAATAATACCTCTTCACCATCTTCATTAATCAGCTTATCTGTCATTGGATTAAAATCCAACCTTCCAGATATCGCAATTGCGGTCACCAACTCCGGAGATCCTACAAAAGCTAGGGTATTTGGATTACCATCCGCACGTTTTGCAAAGTTTCTATTGAACGAATGCACAATGGTATTTCGTGGACCATCAGCAGCTTTGTCCCCATAGCGGTCCCACATTCCAATACAAGGCCCACATGCATTTGCAAATACAGTAGCACCTACATTGTTAAAGGTCTTTATGAAACCATCTCTTTCAATGGTATATCTCACTTGTTCTGAACCTGGAGTTATGGTAAACTCCGATTTCATCTTTAGATTCTTTTCTGAAACCTGCTTTGCCAAAGATGCTGCCCTTGAAATATCTTCATAAGAAGAATTGGTACAAGAACCTATTAGACCGACCTCAACGTTTAATGGCCAATCATTTTCTCTGGCCGCCTCACTCATCTTGGAAATTGGTGTTGCCAAATCTGGAGTGAAAGGTCCATTTAAATGTGGTTCCAAAGTATTTAAATCAATTTCTATCAACTGATCAAAATAGTCATCTGGGTTTGCATACACTTCAGCATCAGCAGTTAAATGCTCTTTTACTGCAAATGCTGCATCAGCTACATCTGCACGATCTGTAGCTCTTAAATAGCGATCCATGGATTCATCATACCCAAAAGTAGATGTGGTTGCACCAACTTCTGCTCCCATGTTACAAATGGTACCTTTACCAGTACAGGACATTGATGTTGCGCCTTCTCCAAAGTATTCAACAATGGCTCCTGTACCGCCCTTTGCTGTGAGGATATCTGCCACTTTTAAGATTACATCTTTTGGCGCTGTCCAACCCGATAGTTTTCCGGTCAATTTTACTCCAATCAATTTTGGGAACTTCAATTCCCAAGCCATACCTGCCATTACATCCACTGCATCTGCTCCTCCAACACCAATAGCAACCATTCCCAATCCACCGGCATTTACCGTGTGGGAATCTGTTCCTATCATCATTCCACCAGGGAATGCATAATTTTCAAGTACCACTTGGTGAATAATCCCTGCTCCCGGTTTCCAGAAACCAATTCCATACTTATTGGAGACTGATTCCAAAAAGTCAAAAACTTCATTACTGGTTTCGTTTGCTCTCTTTAAATCTGTCTTTGCATCAACTTTGGCTTGAATCAAATGATCGCAATGTACCGTTGTGGGCACTGCCACCTTAGGTTTTCCGGCATGCATGAACTGTAGCAACGCCATTTGGGCCGTAGCATCTTGACAAGCTACCCTGTCAGGGGCAAAATCAACATAATCCTTACCTCTTGAAAATTGTTTGGTAGGTGTTCCTTCCCATAAATGCGAGTACAATATTTTTTCTGAAAGGGTCAAAGGTCTTCCCACTAATTCACGGGCCTTTTCAATACGCTCTCCCATTGAAGCGTAAACCCCTTTAATCATGTCAATGTCAAATGCCATTCTACAATTGGATTTTAAGATTTCAGTAATAAGGCAAATTTAGTGAAATACCTACGATTAAGGAATTAGAATTAACCTAAATAAATGGGAATGATTTGATATTTATAACAATTCTGAAATAATATTTTCCTCAGAAATGCCTTCTGCCTCAGCTTTGTAGTTTTTTAATATTCTATGCTTAAGAATTCCCATGGAAATGGCTTTTACATCTTCTATATCGGGAGAGAACTTTCCATTGATTGCTGCATGCGCTTTGGCTCCCAAAACCAAATTTTGGGATGCTCTTGGCCCTGCACCCCAATCTACATAATTATTGACATAGTCCAATGAACCATCCATTCCAGGGCGTGTTTTATTGACCAACTTAACCGCATAATCAATTACGTTGTCTGGTACTGGTATCCTTCGTATTAAATGTTGCACAGCTATGATTTCATCGGCATTGAACAGCGTGTTTATTTGTGCACTCTCATCAGTAGTTGTGGACTTAACAACTTGTATTTCTTCTGCTATTGAGGGATATTTTAATTCTATAGCAAACATAAAACGGTCCAATTGGGCCTCTGGAAGTGGATAAGTACCTTCTTGTTCAATAGGGTTTTGTGTAGCAAGTACAAAATAGGGCATATCCAATTTATATTGCTGTCCTGCAATGGTAACCGCTCTTTCTTGCATGGCCTCAAGAAGAGCTGCTTGGGTTTTTGGAGGAGTTCTATTGATTTCATCCGCTAAAATAATATTACCAAAAACCGGCCCCTTAATAAATTTAAAATTTCTATTTTGATCTAGTACCTCACTACCTAAAATATCGCTGGGCATTAAATCTGGGGTAAATTGAATTCTTTTAAAATCCAATCCCAAAGTTTGGGCAATAGTGTTTACCATCAAGGTCTTTGCAAGTCCTGGAACACCAATTAAAAGCGAATGTCCACCCGTGTATATGGAAAGTAAAATTTGCTCGATTACTTTGTCTTGACCAACAATAATCTTTGCAATCTCTTTCTTTAGGGCCTTATGTTTTTTTACAAGATTTTCAACAGCAACAACATCTGACATGCACTTATTCCTTTATCCAGTTGTTAGCAAAATCACACTCCCTGTTTTCTGAATTTACATGAATATATGTATCATCGATGTGATCGTCCATCCATTCCTTTATGGTTTTGAACTGTTTTTCCCTTAGCGCAAGTTCCTGGATTTTTAGGTAATCTTGGGCAAAATCGGCTTTGTGTTCATCATACCGATTGGAGATTTTCATAATCTTAAATTTAGGAGCTCCTCCTCTTGGATCATCTTCCTTAATAGGTCTGGAAATTTCCTCATCTTTCAAATTCCTTACCTGGTTATAAAGTGTTGGGTCCATTTTGGTCAACTCAAATCGAGAATCAAAGTTAATCGGGTTGCGAAGTAATCCGCCATCAAACTTCGTTTCTTTTTCATCGGAAAAATTCAATGCCGCCTGGGCAAACGTGTACTTACCTTCCAAAAGGTGCTTACGAATAGTGTCTAATTCCCTCACAGCCTTGTCCATTGTACTTTGAGGTATTTCAGGGGCTATCAAAATATGACGTAAATCCACTTCTTGACCTCTAATTTTTTCAACATAAATAATATGATATCCAAAATCGGTCTCAAAAGGTTCTGAAATTTCTCCTTCCTGTAAACTAAAGGCCACATCTTTAAATTCCTTTACAAAAGGGGTTTCCCTTGTCATACTATAAAACCCTCCTTTTGATTTAGATCCTGGGTCCTGTGAGTAAAGAATCGCCTTAACATTAAAACTAGCATCGTTTTCCAAAACATCCTGCTTTATCTGTTTTAACCGATCTATCACTTTTTGTTTTTCTTCTTGTGGAGCCTTAGGCTCTTTTATAATCTGAGCAATTTCCAGCTCTGCACCAAAAACGGGTCTCTCTTCTTCTGGAATCTTATTGAAAAATTGTCGAACTTCTTCAGGAGTAACCTGTATTTCCTCAACAATGTTCCCTTGCATTTTTTCTGAAAGCATGCGCAACTTGTTGATTTCAAAAAGCTCTGTTCTAAAACTCTCAACGTCCTGCTTTTTATAAAATTTCAACACTTTCTCCATTGAACCAACTTGGGAAACTAGTTGTTGTATTTGACGATCACTTTGTGAATTCACTTGGTCATCAGATACCAACAAACTATCCTGAACCGCCTGGTGTGCATAAAGACGATCTTCCATCAACTTGCCCAAAAGACTGCACCTTGTGATATCTTCTGTTGAGGCGCCTTGACTTCTTAAATCTATCAGTGTCTTTTCAATATCCGACTCCAGGATTACATAATCACCGATTACGGCAGCTATACCATCCAGTTTAACCTTTTTAGTTGTGTTTGTGGAATCGTTTTTGGTCAGTGCTGCCTCATCAACATCTTGTGCTTGTATAAAACCAAATGCCACAAAAAATACCAAGGTCAATATTTTGCTATTCATCTTTTCCATATACTTCAAATTCATTCTTCTGTATTGCTTCGTCAATTATTTCAGTTTCCAGTTTTCTGATATGATTCAATCTTCTCCTATTTAAGATAAGCTGTCGAATATCAGGCGAAATATAATCAAACGGGGCGGTGCTGTTAATTTCCAACACATCGGTCACCATTCCCAAATATACCCCTATGGAATCCTGTAATTCAAAAAATTGTGATTTTTTTAAGTACTTTTCCTCATTGAGAGGTGTAAGCGGTGGTATTTCTTCCATGACCCTAGTAACGCTTACCCAAATGGAATCATTGAAATGGATTTTTTTAAATTGAACCGCTATGGAATCCAGATAACTTTTATCGGTCTCTTCCCAGCCTTTTATTTTTTCTATTACCTGATTTTTATCCAAGAATTGGCCGGGGAGTCCAACAAATCTCAACTGGACCAATTTCTCGTTTAACTTGAAATTTTCCTTTTCCTTCTCGTAATACTCTCTTAATTGGGAAGTGGTTATCGCCGTATCCTGGGATTGAAGCACCAATGCTTCAACATAGGCCCTGGTGTATAGATCCGAACGATAATCATCAACCAAAAGATCATACTCCTTTAATTTTTCCTCAGGTAAATTGATTTTGGATTTGGACAACAACAGCTGTTTTGATGCCCAGTTATTAATGTAATTGGTAACAAAGAGGATACTATCCTGCTCAGACATATCGTTAGTAATAAAAGAAGCTATATCCTCCTTGTACAGAAAAGTTTCGCCAACTCTTGCCAAAGGTTCCTTCTCTGTTTTCTCCTTGAACAATGAATCACAGGAAGAAAAAACAAAAAGTCCGAGTACTGGTATTAGAAATATCTTTTTTTGTAAAAAAAGCATTCCGCAAAAGTAACAATTACTTAAAGCCAAACAAGAAGGTTTTGTTCTCATTAACAGATTTTTAGTAGACTGTTTCAAATCATATAATTTCTTACATTAGTGCAAAACCAATCAAAATGAAGTATACCGTTGAAATAACCATCGATCTGCCTCGAAATGAATTCTTAAAAATATTGGACAATCCAGAAAATATGAAACACTGGCAAAGAGGTTTAGTTAGTTATGAACTGTTATCCAATCAACCCACCAAGGAAGGTGCTCAAATGAATTTAAAATATAAAATGGGTAAGCGTGAATTGGAAATGGTAGAAACTATCATAAAAAGAAATCTTCCCGAAGAACTTCACACCACATACGACACCAAAGGTGTGCATAACATCCAAAAAAATTATTTTAAGGAAGTTGAAGGGAAAACCAAATGGATTTCTGAAAGTGAGTTCCAGTTTTCTGGATTTGGAATGAAACTAATGGGATTTTTAATGCCCGGCGCCTTTAAAAAACAGTCCATTAAATATTTAGAGGATTTTAAAGCATATGCGGAACATAACACATCAGTTTTAAGTTTATAGTGCAATGGAGAAAATATTAGATAGAAAAATTAAGTTGATTTGGGATTTTCGAGGACCCAGTGCAGCTAGCACCGCAGAACATTATGCAAAACACCTGGCAGAATTTGTAATTATTGAGGAATTGAAGTTTGACATAGCTGGTTTTCAATATATAACCGACATGCATAGTATTGCCTATTTGGTTGTAGCAGAATTTGAGGTGAAAGAAGTTAGAGAAATACTGAAACCACAAAGAGGACAAGTATACTTGGATGAACAATAAAATGAGTTTATGTTAAAACGATTACTCTTCTTTCTGGTATTTGGACCATTAGTTCTTTCCTGCAACAAAGAAATAAATGGAAACCCTTTGGAAAGGGTATTGGCTTCGGATAGTCCGTTGATAAAAACCGTAATGGACAGTTTAGAGCAATATGAAGTTCAGATACGATATACCCAGATTGATAGAGTAAATGACAGTGTTCTTTTTACAGATTATGATTTTCAAGTAAGCAAAAGCAACTATTTCTACCCGGCCAGTACAGTAAAGTTTCCAGCAGCCGTGGCCACCTTGGAAAAATTAAACGAAGTAGATTCACTTTCCATGAATACCACATTTTATGTTGAAGGAGATTCCATTGAAACTACTTTCGCTAAAGCGGTTTCTGAAATCTTTGCTGTTTCGGATAATGCTGCAAACAATAGATTGATTGAGTTTTTAGGACAAGATGAACTTAATAAACGTATAGTTGCTAAAACAGAAGGTCCCATTCGTATTGCCCACCGTCTTTCAACCTCAAATGCGGACGACCCAACTACAAAACCATTGGTAATCTACTTAAATGATTCTACCACGGCAACCAGTACAGTTTCCATAAACACATATCCCAAACCTTTAAAATTGAATAAGATTGAGAAGGGTACAGGTTTTTATGCCGATGGGTCTCAACTGGTAGGGGCATTTGATTTCTCCTTAAAAAACTATTATCCTATTGAAACACAACATAATTTACTTAAGCGAATTATTTTCCCCGAAGTTTTTCCAACAAACAAAAGATTTAACCTGAATAATGCCCAACATGAGTTCCTCAAAAAAGCAATGCATACACTTCCAAAGGATTTAGGATATGACAAGGAGGAGTATTATGATAGCTATGTAAAATTTCTTGTTTTTGGTGATAGTCAAGAACCAATTCTTGACCATATTAAAATCTATAATAAAGTTGGATACGCCTATGGCACATTAACGGATTGTGCCTACATTCAAGATACCAAGAACAACGTAGATTTTATGGTTACCGCTACTATTTTGGTCAACAGTGATGGAATTTTCAATGACAATGTTTATGAGTATGATGAGATTGGAATACCATTTTTAGCACAATTGGGAAGGGAAATTTACAAATTAGAGCTAAACAGGGACAGATAGTTCCCCTCAAAATAATAATTATCTTAATTTGTAGTTATAATCTTACAAATTAAATTCAATGAAATGCGTTTTATACATTAGCAAAGCTCTTAAATCGTTTAGAACAGATGATTTAAAACATCTTTCCACAACCTCTACAATCAATAATCAAAAAAAAGGAATAAGCGGTTATTTGTATTTCGAAAACAATTGTTTTCTACAATACATGGAGGGTGAAGCTAATATCATAGATGAAATGGTTGATAAAATTTCCCATGACGAAAGACATGAACTTTTAGCATTGATTGAAAAAAAAGATTTGACCAAAAGACGCTTTCCAGATTGGGGCATGAAAAATATTGCCGAATTGATGTTCAATAATAGTACTATTGAAACCACGATTATACAAACAATGTCAATTTTTGGGGAAAATCACTTGAACATATCCAAGAATACCCAAGATGAGCTTTTTAAACTAATGGATGACCTTGCTAAGGTTTCCCAAAAAGCATAACTCCATATTTAATCTCTCATAGTCCATTTTCTTATGTGACTTTGTTCCCCTATCTGTTTCTAATACATATACTAACTAAATTAGAAAGATTATGAAAAAATTGATTGCCGAGTTTATCGGTACACTTTGGCTTGTTTTAGGTGGATGTGGAAGTGCTGTTTTGGCAGCTGCCTTTCCCGAATTGGGTATTGGATTTGTAGGTGTTGCCCTTGCTTTTGGGCTCACCGTTATAACCATGGCCTATGCCATTGGGCATATTTCTGGCTGCCACCTTAACCCAGCAGTTTCCATTGGTTTGGCAATTGGCGGACGTTTTGACAAAAAGGACCTCCTTCCCTACATTATTGCCCAAGTAATGGGGGCTATTGCCGGAGCGGGGATTTTATATACTATTGCAAGCGGTAAAGTTGGTTTTGAAGCTGGTGGGTTTGCAGCAAATGGTTTTGGCGAACATTCTCCCGGAGGGTATGATATGATTTCAGCTTTCATAACCGAAGTTGCAATGACCTTTATGTTCTTGATAATAATTTTAGGAGCAACACATTCAAAAGCTCCAAAAGGGATGGCAGGTTTGGCCATTGGTCTAGGATTGACCCTTATCCACTTAATAAGCATTCCAGTAACCAATACGTCCGTAAACCCTGCACGTAGTACCAGTCAAGCCTTATTTGCAGACGGTTCATGGGCAATTCCCCAATTATGGCTTTTTTGGATAGCACCTATTCTGGGCGCTATTATAGCAGGTGTGGTTTACAAATACTTATCACCTGAATCAAACGATTAGAATTAATTGATTAAATCCCGAGCTAAATACTCGGGGTTTGTTTTGCAGGTTTTCCGTACAGATCAAAATCTGAAGCTTCCGTGATTTCAATATTAACAAAATCTCCAGTTTTCACATAGTATTTGGTAGCATCAATCAATACTTCATTATCCACATCTGGAGAATCAAATTCAGTTCTGCCAACAAAGTAATTCCCTTCTTTTCGGTCAATTATACATCGAAATGTTTTACCAATCCTTCCTTGGTTCAATTCCCAAGAAATTTGTGACTGTACCTCCATAATTTCATTGGCGCGTTGTTGCTTTACCTCTTCGGGAACATCATCTATAAGTGTATAGGCATGTGTGTTTTCTTCATGACTATACGTAAAGCAACCCAGACGTTCAAAACGCATTTCTGCAACCCAATCTTTCAAGGTTTGGAAATCTTCCTCGGTTTCACCGGGATATCCCACAATCAAGGTGGTTCGTATGGTCATTTGCGGAACAGCAGCTCTAAAATCTTTGAGCAATTTGGTAGTTTTTGCTTTGGTGGTTCCACGACGCATACTTTTTAAAATGGGGTCCGCTATATGCTGTAAAGGAATATCAATATAATTACAGATTTTAGGCTCCTTCCTCATCACTTCCAGAACATCCATTGGAAACCCGGTTGGGAAAGCATAGTGCAATCGAATCCACTCAATACCGTCAACTGCTACCAAGGCTTCAAGCAGTTGTGCCAAATTTCTTTTTTTATACAGATCCAGACCATAGTAGGTCAAGTCTTGAGCAATCAAAATCAGTTCTTTAACCCCATTTGCAGCCAACTTTTCAGACTCTGAAACCAATTCCTCGATAGGCTTGCTTCTATGCTTTCCCCGCATTATTGGAATGGCGCAGAAAGAACACGGTCTATCACAACCTTCAGCAATCTTTAAATATGCATAATTTTTTGGGGTTGTAGTTAAGCGTTCCCCGATTAACTCATGTTTGTAATCAGCACCCAATGCTTTTAATAAATTAGGTAGGTCACTGGTCCCAAAATACTCATCCACATTTGGAATTTCCTTTTCTAAATCCGGTTTATAACGTTCACTCAAGCACCCGGTAACAAAAACCTTGTCCACATCACCCGCCTCTTTCTTTTGAACATATTCCAATATGGTATTTACGCTCTCCTCTTTGGCATTGGCAATAAATCCACAAGTGTTAATCACCACCACATTACCTTCCCCTTCATGTACTACCTCCTTCTTGTTGGCACGCAATTGGCCCATGAGTACTTCAGAATCGTAAACATTCTTGCTACATCCTAAAGTTACTACGTTGATTTTGTTCTTCTTAAGCGATTTTGTCCGCATATGTTCAATAAATAGTGTGCAAAAATACAACAAGACCCAGCATTACATCGATTTGCATGAATATTTTTCCAAATCCGGCGTTAAACTATTACACATACCCACAGTCTAATGCTAAAATCCCGAATCATGAAAAGCTCAATTTTCGCCGTTTTTCTTTTTAGTTTTTTGTTCTGGAACTGCTCTGATTCAGGAGACGGAAATGGAGAAATCATTGATGACCCCATTATTGGAGATCTTTACTTCCCTCCTTCCCAATCCGTAGAATGGGAAACATTCTCTATTGAAGAATTGGAATGGAACGCAAGTGCGGAACAAGACCTTTTTGATTTTTTGGATGAAAAGGACACCAAAGCGTTTATCATTTTAAAGGATGGCAAAATGGTTGTGGAATGGTATTTTGATGACCACACCCAAAATACGAGCTGGTATTGGGCATCCGCAGGAAAAACCTTGACCGCATTTACTGTAGGTTTGGCTCAAGAAGATGGCATTTTGGATATCGACGATAAAACTTCGGACTATTTGGGTGAAGGCTGGACAGATACCCCATTGGAAAAAGAAAACTTGATTACCATTTGGCATCAATTGACCATGACAAGCGGTATGGATGATGTGCAATTTGATTGTGTTACATCCGATTGCCTTACCTATATTGCTGATGCCGGCACACGTTGGGCATACCATAATGGCCCCTATACCCTTCTGCAAAGTGTTGTTTCCAGTGCTTCCGGAATGGAATGGAAAGATTACTTTAATGCAGAACTACGGGATAAAATTGGAATGGACGGGTTTTGGTTGACCACAAACGGCTCCAATAATGTTTTCTTTAGTACTGCCCGCAGTATGGCTCGCTTTGGATTGCTAAATTTAAATAACGGAAAATGGGATGAGGAAACTATTTTAGGGGATGCAGACTATCTGTCAGAGATGAAAAATACCTCCCAAAATCTCAATCAATCCTATGGATACCTCTGGTGGCTAAATGGAAAGGGAAGTTATAGGGCACCATCTTTACAAATAGAGTTCCAAGGTGAACTGATTCCCAATGCACCCTCCGACACTTATGCCGGACTTGGCAAGAATGACCAAAAACTATTCATTGTTCCAAGCCAAGGTTTAGTCATTGCCCGAATGGGGGAAGATGCTGGTGAAGGTCTATTGGGGCCTTCAAGTTTTGACAATGAACTTTGGGAAAAGTTGAATGCATTTATTCAGTAGAGTCTTCTCCATCTAACAATATTTCTTTCATTCATTCTAACAAACTCATCTTTTTCAAGGGATTTGGAAATTTCCAAAGATTTTTCAGCAGATTTAATAGCCGACCTATAATCACCAAGTGCTGCCTCTACCAAAGACTTTACCCTATGGAAATAATACGTATCCCCTCCTAACTCCAACGCTTTGTTTAAGTACGCTAAGGCACGTTCATAGTCCTTTTCTTGTTCTTGCAAATAACGAGCAGCCTCATAATAAGTTTGGGCGGTTGGGTTTGAAGTTATTTGCCTTAAGATTTCCTTTTCCATTTGAGCATGGGTATCCACAGAAAAGGGAATGTTTACTTGGGTGTTTGCCCAGGTCAAAGTCATATTCGCAGAATTATGGGTAATGGAATCAAAAGCAATTAAAAAGTTTTCTTGATGAAACTTCGTTTTATGTGGTTTGACCTTTACTCGGAATAAATCTTCAGAGGGATTGTAATTTTTACGTCCATCCCCCCAATGTGACGTGTTGGTATGAAATACCATTTGCCACTCCAAAGCTTCTGGAAAAGCATACAAGGCATAAGTACCTTTAGGCAGAATGTTCTCCATGACAACCATATCCGTATCAACGGTGATTTTTGTAGACTCATTGGCTCCAACCCGCCATATGCGACCATAAGGAACCAATCCACCAAAAATTTCTCGGCCTTTGGCTGCGGGACGGGAATATTCTACCGAAATTTCAGACAATCCTATTTCCTGCTCTACGGTAGCAAATGGACTGGCTTTTGGATGGGTAATCTGAGCAGTGACTTTAACAGTAAATGATATAAGGAAAATAATTAGAGTTCTGAAAAGCATCTCAATCCTTTTTTGTTCCCAAAAGATACAAAACTACTCCAGGTCCTGACTTTACCCTATCAATTTCCCAGTTATAAGACTCACTATTTTCTAAACTATCTACCAACGCCTTCATTTCTTTCACGGAATAGGTACGCAAGGAGGATACTACTCCATCCCAAAGTACAAATAAGGGCACAATTGGTATCAGGTAGGTAAAAATTAAACGTCCAAATTTAAATGGCCTAATAAAGAGTGTGGTAAGCAAAACACTTATGGGCGAGAACAACATGGCCAATATGCTTGGAACACTTCGTTCCTGTGCTTCAAAAATGCCAATTACGCTATGGGAATCTACTGCATTTTGTAAAATCTGCTTGGCATCATCTGGTTTAAAATGATGTAAGGATAAAAATTGAGTCCGAAACCCCTTTAAACTTTCAGGTACTTTACGTGCATCAATGGCCGTGGTAATGAACTCAAAGTTATCTGCATGATTTTTAGTATACTCAAAGGCATTCAGATTCGGATAATAATCTGTCAATATGATTTTTAAATCTGGGTGGTTTTTTAGCAGTTCCGAATTCAACCAGAGTAATCCACCTCCACCACCGGAGCCCAAATCCACAATTGTGCTAGACCCATCAGCCTTAATACCCTTTTCCAGAATTGGAATTGCAGGTTTATAAAGTTTTGTCTTATTGGATAAAAATTGTAGAAAATCCGTACCATAATCCCTTAAAAATTTTGGAAACCATTTTTGGTCCTCAAACTCAAACAGATGTATTCTTCCCATAACTCATCCATATTTAGATTATAAATTTAGGGAACACTTTAAATTATGTAAACTACTTAGATAGCTCTAAATCTTAAAAAACGAATCTACAAATTCATATTTATTAAAGACCTGGAGATCTTCTATACCTTCGCCTACTCCAATATATTTAACGGGTATTTGAAATTGGTCTGAAATACCAATGACCACCCCACCTTTTGCGGTCCCATCTAATTTGGTTACGGCCAAACTACTTACCTCCGTGGCCTTGGTGAATTGCTTGGCCTGCTCAAATGCATTTTGCCCTGTTGAACCATCCAATACCAGCAATACTTCATGCGGGGCGTCATCAACTACCTTTTGCATTACCCGCTTCACCTTGGAAAGTTCATTCATCAAGTTCACCTTATTGTGCAATCTACCGGCCGTATCTATCAAAACCACATCTGCGTCATCTGCAACGGCAGAATTCAAGGTATCGAAAGCAACTGATGCAGGGTCACTCCCCATTTTTTGTTTTATTATGGGAACGTCGACCCGTTTTGCCCAAACTTCCAATTGGTCTATGGCTGCTGCCCTAAACGTATCTCCAGCTCCCAAAACTACTTTTAGCCCCTGATTCTTAAACTGATGTGCCAATTTTCCAATAGTTGTTGTTTTACCAACTCCATTTACACCCACTACCATAATAACATGAGGTTTTTTATCCGTGGGAACCAAAAATTCAGTATCCTCTCCTATATGGGTTTCTGAGAGCAATCCAGCAATTTCCTCACGTAGAATAACATTAAGTTCCTCGGTTCCCAGGTATTTATCACGGGAAACCCGAGCCTCAATGCGGTCAATAATTTTTAAAGTTGTGTCAACCCCAACATCTGAAGTTACCAAGACTTCCTCCAGGTTATCCAAAACCTCATCATCCACTTTGGATTTTCCGGCTACCGCCTTGCTCAATTTGCCAAAAAAACTGCTTTTCGACTTTTCAAGGCCCTTATCCAAGGTCTCTTTTTTATCGGAAGAAAATATATTTTTAAATAAACTCATAGTTGTACTTCAATACACTTCAAAGATAGGAAAGTAAGGGGAGTTTTGTTAAAGTTGGAGCCATTTTCAAAGTAGGGAAATAAAAAAAGCCGCTATTAAAGCGGCCTTAATTTTTACAACAAAGATTGATTTAATTTTTATTCAACCAATCATTGACCAATTCTGGCGACATTACTGACTCAACAAATGTATAAGCTCCCGTTTTTGGGGATTTTACCATTTTAATGGCCTTTGTCAATCTTTTTGAACTACTCTGTAGTGATGCTACTGTCTTCTTTGCCATGACCTAACTTATTTAATTTCTTTATGAACAGTCATACGCTTAAGAATAGGATTGAATTTTTTGATCTCCATTCTATCTGGCGTGTTCTTTTTATTTTTGGTTGTAATGTACCTTGAAGTACCTGGCATACCAGACTCCTTGTGCTCAGTACACTCTAAAATAACCTGAATTCTATTTCCTTTCTTTGCCATTGTATCGTACTTAAAATCTTAGGCTACTATTTTTTGGAATCGATATCCTTTAAAACAGCAGAGATTCCTTTTTTATTGATAATCTTTAAACCTCTAGTTGAAACGTTTAGGGTTACCCAACGATCTTCCTCCGGAATGTAAAATTTCTTTTTGGAAATATTTACATCGAATCTTCTTTTGGTTTTATTGATGGAAAAGGAAACGTTGTTTCCAAACATCACCTTTTTTCCTGTAACTTCACAAATCTTAGACATCTCCCTAACTTTTGAGTGATTTTATTGAGGCTGCAAATTTATAGCATTTTAATGGGACGCACAAAATTCTTTTTTAGAATTTTAGAATTTCTTTTAGTAATAATTCAAATGCCTTGTTTACAGACTTCTGGACAATGCGTTCTCTATGATTCCCCATATTGAATTTCTGCGCAAAAGTATGTTCTGGAGTACTAATGGCAATATAGGTCGTTCCCACTTCAGCATCTGAATCCCCTTTTGTTGGCCCAGCATTTCCTGTTGTAGCTATTGAGAAGTCCGTGCCCAGTATCTTTTTTACATTTTCAGCCATGGCAATAGCAACTTCTTCGCTTACCACAGAATGTTTTTTTACCAAATCTTCTGGGACATTCAACACTTTAATTTTTGTTTCAGTGGCATAGCTCACCACACTACCCTTGAAATAGGATGATGCGCCAGGGATAGTAGTTATTTGTTGTGCGATTTTGCCTCCAGTAAAACTTTCGGCTGTTGCAAGGGTCATTTGCTTTTGGGTCAAATATTTACCTACCTGGTTTTCTATGGACTCATCTTCTTCCTCTCCCACAATAATATCACCGATTAGAGGATATAGTTTTTTAACCTCTATATTAATGGTGGCTTGTAGAAACTCTCTGTCCTCCCCTTTGGCAGTAAGTCTTAAACGCACCCTACCCAAATTGGGCAAGTACGCAAATTTGATAAAGCTTGGGAGGTTATTTTCCCACTCCTCAATTTTGTTGGCAATGGCACTTTCACCCAAACCATAGGTCATGATGGTCTTGTGAAAAATGTGAGGACGCTTGTATTCTTTTATGATTTTAGGGAGCACCTCATTCTTCATCAAGTTTTTCATCTCAAAAGGCACCCCTGGTAACGAAATAAAGGCTGTTTTTCCTTTCTTCATCCATAGCCCTGGTGCCGTTCCATTGGCATTATGCAATACCGTAGCCTTTGCAGGCACCAAAGCTTGTTTTCTATTTAAATCTGATATGGGGGTAGAAATATACTTCTTAAAAATTTCCTCTATATGCTGTAATACAGTATCATCTTGAACCAGCTCATCGTTAAAAAACTGGCATAGCGTATGCTTGGTGATGTCGTCTTTGGTAGGCCCTAAGCCCCCGGTGAGTATCACTATTGATGACCTTTTGCCCGCAACTTCCAAAGCATCTAAAATATGACTTCGGTCATCTTGCACCGAGGTAATCTGATATACGGCAACACCTATCTTATTAAGTTCTTTGGAAATGAATGCAGAATTGGAATCTACAATCTGTCCAATGAGGATTTCATCCCCAATGGTAATTATTTCTGCCTGCATCTATAGGTCGAAATCTTTTTGGAGTTCTGAGATAACCTGGTGCACATCTTTTTTGAGCATGGGAAAATTCTCCTTGATCGCGTCCATATTGGCATCACTCTTACCCAAAGTTTCAATTTCCAGTGCGATGGCACGGGTTTGTTCCATCCCAAGTAAATCTACATTGGGTTTAATTTTATGGGCCAGTTTGTATATATTTTCAAAATCCTCTTCGTCTATGGCTTTTTCCAAACCTTCTAAATCTATTGGGACTTCTTCTAAAAAAACAGAAACTACAGAGATTATAAAATCTTGGTCTCCCTCTGCCATTTCATTTATTTTGTCGAGGCTGTAAATCATTATTTCACATTAATTTCAAACATCTTCTCTCCTTCGAGGATACCAGAAAGGTAGTCATTTGGACTTACTTTACCAACCCCCGCCGGGGTGCCTGTAAACAAAATATCCCCCTTTTTGAGCATAAAATAGGTGGATACGTATGAAATTAACTCATCTATCTTCCACAGCATCAAGGAAGTACTTCCATTTTGAACATTTTCCCCATTTTTTAACAAGGAAAACCCCAGTTTATCAATATTTTCGTACTTTTCTTTACGGTTCCACTTACCTACTACGGCCGAACCATCAAATCCCTTCGCTTTCTCCCAGGGCAAACCTTTAGCTTTAAGCTTGGATTGAAGGTCTCTTGCGGTAAAATCTATTCCAAGACCAATTTCATCATAATAAGTATGGGCAAATTGTTTTGATATATGCTTTCCAACCTTCTTGATTTTGACCAACACTTCTACTTCGTAATGTATTTCCTCAGAAAATTCAGGGATGTAAAAATCCTGTTCTTTTGGTAATACTGCAGAATCTGGTTTTATAAAAACAACAGGTTCTTTTGGTCTTTCATTCTGCAACTCTTCAATATGGGCAGCATAGTTTCTGCCAATACAAATCAATTTCATATTCAAACGTTATTTTGATATTTTAAGGCTAATTGCCGGGATAAATTTTTCTTGATTGGAAAAAGAATTGATAGTAAAATCATTCCATTCTCCCATTCCATAAACCATAAATCTATAGTCTCTATTTTTAGTGTAGATACCACCAAAAGTTGGAGCAAATCTGTCTTCCCAAATTTCTTTTTGAGTTACTTCATTTTTATTAATTTTTTTATACCAATTTGATGGGATAAACAACCACTCCAATCCATTGTATATTCCTTCTTTAGGAACTTTTATACGCAATCGGGAAAGATCTATTGATACATATTCTTGATTTTTCTTTACATCTAAAATCAAACTTTTCTGAACCAAATCGTCATTTGGAGTTTTATGGGTGTAATCAACATTGAATAACCTAAGTCTGAATTTAGAACTACTTAATGTTTGACCTGTATTATTCCTGAAAAAAATAGTAACCTTTTCCACATACTTTTTTGAAGAATCCATATTCGGAAAATACAAAGCTAATATCCAAGGGGTTGATGATGAATTAAAACCACCGGTAATCTTGTTACTTCCTATAGGATTGAGAACTTGAGAATTGCTTAAATTGTCCATCACAACAACTTCTTCCAACTCAAAAGTCGCCGCATCCAGAAGTATCAATTTAGTATTAAACAGATCAGAGGCCTTAATAACAACATCTTTGTATCCTAGTGATGAAACATGAACATCTTTCTCTAGAAACTCTTTCTGTATTTCCAAAAAATAATGCCCCTTCTCATCAGATGATGTCCCTTTTAGCGTATTTAAAAAACTGATATTTACATATGGAATTGGTTCGTTTGTTTTTGCATCCAATACGTATCCATCAAAATCTATATTTTGTGAAAATGATACAAAAGGCAAAAGCAATACCAGGAGAAAAAAACGCATTTACCCCAATTTATTTCCGAATTTACTCAACTTAATTTTTGTGAGCACTTTTTTTGTATAGAGCGGAAAATCTGCATTTAAAATCCATCCAAAATACCCCGGCTCTTTCTCCATGACCTCATCCACAGTTTTTCCTTTATGCTTTCCAAAAGCGAAAGTTGGCTGCTCATCTTCATTGACACCAATAAATCCGGCAAAATCCAGGGATTGTTTTCGAGTAGTGAATTCAGATAGTTTTTTTACGTTATTCTCCAATTCAGGATATCTATCCAGTTGGGACAGCAAGACCTCGTATGTGGCCATAGTATCCGCTTCTGCACTATGGGCATCATCCAAACTTTTATCACAGTAAAATTTATACGCTGCGCCCAGGGTCCGTTTTTCCATTTTATGGAAGATGGTTTGAACATCAACAGATACCATGTGCTTCATATCAAAATCCACATCGGAACGAAGCATTTCTTCTGCCAAGAGCGGAATGTCAAACCTATCTGAATTAAACCCTGCCAAATCACTGTCCTTTATCATTTTATAGATTTCTTTGGACAATTGTTTGAAGGTAGGCTCATTGGCCACTTTTTCATTGGAAATACCATGTACCAAGACCACTTCTGGGGGTATTTCCATTTCTGGGTTTACCAACCATGTTTTACTTTCTTTATTTCCGTTTGGAAAAACCTTGAGTATTGAAATTTCTACAATTCTATCTTTGGCCACATTAATACCGGTGGTTTCTAAATCGAAAAAACAAATAGGTTTTGTCAGCTTTAATTCCATAAAACAATTTTAGCGCGATTTAGAAAATAGCCATGTTAATAATTCTGGTTCTGAAAAGGCATTGTCCCAACTATTATGACCTACTTCTGGGTACACTGAATATTTTACATTGATTCCAATATCCTGCATTGCTTTAACCATTGTTGCCGAAAGCTTTTCTGGAACCACATTGTCAGCTTCCCCGTGAAACACCCACCAATCCAAATTGCTGAGTTTCTTACTTATTTTTGGATTGGCCCCTCCACAAATAGGAAAGGCGGCAGCAAATAGCTTGGGGTTTCTTCGAACCAATTCGAATGTTCCCATACCACCCATTGATAGCCCACCAACATAGATCCTATTTTTATCAATCCTATAGGTTTTTCTAATATCTTTTATTAATCCTTCCAACAATAACATATCTTTCGTGGGCTCTGAATCTTCATAAAAAACAAATTTCCTATTGGGAATGTCTCCTTTCACATCTACTTTTGCCCATGAACTGCCTGCAGCACATTGCGGAAAAACTACAATAGCACGATGGTTGTTTCTAACCTCTTCCTTTAGGAACAGGTCTGAGCCATGAACCAATTGTGACTCATTATCATCTCCCCGCTCACCCGAGCCATGCAACACAAATAGCAAAGGGTACTTTTCTTTTGGATTGTAATCTTTGGGAAATACTATGCGATAAGGCATCTTATCACCATTCTTTACGAAGACTTTTTTTTTATAGACCGAAAGATCTTGTGCCTTCATATTACCATAGGATAGAAAAAGTAAAGCCACACATAAGGAGGTTATAAACTTCATTTGCAAATGAATTTGTTTAAACCTCTAAGTTAATAATAGTGGAATGATTACAAATGTTTTTTATGCTAGATTTCCCTGTTTATATCCCAAGCTTCGAGATAATCGGCAACGGTTTTTACAAACATTCCCCCTAAAGCACCATTAACGACTCTATGGTCATAACTATGGGAAAGAAACATTTTGCTGCGGATTCCAATATATTCGCCTTGATCTGTTTCAATTACAGAGGGTATTTTCCGAATGGCTCCCAAGGCAAGAATGCCTACTTGTGGTTGGTTGATTATTGGAGTCCCAAAAACACTGCCAAATGAACCCACATTGGTAACGGTGTATGTACCATCTTTTACCTCATCTGGCTTTAACTGGTTGTTCCTTGATCTATTTGCAAGATCATTAACCGTCTTGGCCATTCCCACCAGATTGAGTTGGTCCGCATTTTTTATCACAGGAACAATTAAATTTCCATCAGGAAGGGCAGCCGCCATTCCAATATTGATGTTTTTCTTTTTTATGACCTTGTCTCCATCCAAAGAAATGTTCATCAATGGATATTTTTTTAATGCCGTTGCCACTGCTTCCATAAAGATTGGGGTAAAAGTCAACTTTTCACCCTCTCGTTCTTCGAAAGCTTTTTTGAACTTGTTTCTCCAATTAACTAAATTGGTAACGTCTACTTCAACAAAGCTCTGAACATGTGCCGAAGTCGAAATGCTGTCAACCATATGTTGGGCAATCAATTTTCCCATTCGTGTTAACGGAATTATTTCATCGTCTGCTGATGCGGCAACAGGTACCGCTTTAGTGTTCTCAGTTGTTATTTTGGCAGTTTCCGTTTGAACTGTCGCTATATTCTCTTCCTTGGAAATAGATGTTATGCTCCCATTTGTGGAGCGATTTTCTAAAAATGCCTTAATATCATTTTTGGTTACCCTACCTTCTTTACCAGTTCCTATTATTGCTTCCAATTCGTCCATTGAAATTCCTTCTTCCTTGGCAATATTTTTAACCAATGGTGAATAAAATCGTTCTGTACTAGAAAAGTCTTGTGCTGAAGCAGTAACCGATTCTTGAACTTGGGTAATCTCAGTTTCTATGGCAATTGCGGAATCTTCAACAACATCTTCAATCTCATCTACAGAATCTGTACCATTGGAAGCAACGGTAACTTCTTCTGTTCCATCCGTCTGTATTACGGCAACCACCTCACCCACTTTTATTATATCATCGACGTTGAATCTCTTTTCCAGCAAAACACCTTCAACTTCACTTGGCACTTCCGAATCTACCTTATCCGTGGCAATTTCAAATATAGCCTCATCCAACTCAATAGTTTCGCCAACTTCTTTTAGCCAAGTAGTCAATGTTGCCTCTGCAACACTCTCTCCCATCTGCGGTAATTTTAATTCAAATTTTGACATATTCTTATTTAACGAAGTATTATCGACTTATATTTTGCAAAAATACTAAAGAAATATACTTATTATTAGTTTTTATTCATTTATTAACGCTATCTAACTTGCCTTTATTGAACTTTCAAAAGGAACCCTGTTCAAAATGCTCCTACCCAAAGTCACTTCATCCGCATATTCCAATTCATCTCCAATAGATATTCCTCTGGCAATTGTGGAAGTGGTAACGGCAAGACCTTCTAATTGTCTATATATGTAAAAATTGGTGGTATCTCCTTCCATGGTAGAGCTTAATGCAAAAATAAGCTCATTGACAGTTCCTTCTTTTACCCGTTTTATCAACGAAACAATGTTTAAATCCTGCGGCCCAACACCTTCCATGGGGGATATTTTTCCACCCAGCACATGATAGAGTCCATTATACTGTGATGTATTTTCAATAGCCATAACATCTCTAATATCCTCAACAACACACACCAAGGTTTCATCTCGCTTGGAGTTGGAACAAATTTCACAAAGTTCGGTGTCCGAAATATTATGGCAACTAGAGCAGAAATTAACTGAATTCCTTAATTGGGACAGTGCATTGGACAATAGTTCCGTACGCTGTTCCGGCTGTTTAAGAAGGTGCAATACCAATCTTAATGCAGTTCGTTTACCAATTCCAGGTAATTGCGACATTTCATACACTGCATCCTCCAAAAGCTTTGACGAAAATTCCATATCTCCAATTATCCAACAAAATTACGATTTTACAGTTACCAATTTACTTTTGTACTTTGCAAATCAAATTTCATTCATGTCCGCAACACAGATTCTTTTGCTCATTGGCGCCTATTTTTTGGTGTTGATGTTGATTTCATACTTCACAGGCAAAAACGACTCAAACTCAGATTTTTTTAAGGCAGGCAAACAATCTCCGTGGTACTTGGTTGCTTTTGGAATGGTTGGGGCCTCATTATCAGGGGTAACCTTTATTTCGGTTCCTGGATGGGTAGAAGCTTCGGAGTTTAGCTATATGCAAGTAGTTCTAGGTTTTTTAGTTGGCTATTTTGTTGTTGCCTATGTTTTGCTACCTCTGTATTACAAACACAACCTGACCTCCATATACGAATATTTGTTAGACCGTTTTGGCTCTGTAAGCCATAAAACTGGAGCTTTTTTCTTCTTTATTTCTAGGGTTTTAGGTGCTGCTTTTAGGCTTTATTTGGTAGCCATAGTATTGCAACAATTTGTTTTTGATGATTTGGGGATTCGTTTTGAACTAACTGTTGTTATTTCAATAGCATTGATTTGGATCTATACCAATAGGGGTGGAATTAAAACTATAGTTTGGACGGATACCTTACAAACGTTGTTCATGATTTTGGCCGTTGTTTTATCCATTATTTTGATAAACCAAGAATTGGGCTGGAGCTTTGGAGAGTTTTTAGCCTCAGAAGAATTAAAAGAATATAATTCATTTCTTGTTTTGGACAGTTTTCTGGAACGAAACCACTTTGTAAAATCTTTTATTGGCGGAATATTCATTACCATTTGTATGACAGGACTAGATCAAGATATGATGCAAAAAAACCTTACCTGTAAATCCTTAAAAGATGCGCAGAAGAATATGGTTTCATTTAGTCTGGTTTTGGTTGGGGTAACATTCTTATTTATGTTGCTCGGAGCCCTACTGTTCATTTATGCCGGACAAAATGGAATATCGATTCCTTTAATGGATGGTTCTCCAAAATCTGATTTATTGTTTCCCGAAATAGCATTGAATGGTGGTTTAAGCATTTCCTTGGCCATTACCTTTATGTTGGGACTCATTGCCGCGGCTTACAGTAGTGCCGATAGTGCATTGACCTCACTAACCACTTCTTTTTGTGTTGATTTTTTGAATGTAGAAAAACGAGATGAAGAAGAGCAAAAGAAAGTGCGAAAGCGAACTCATATTGCAATGAGCGTCATGCTTGTTTTAGTCATTATTTCCTTTAAATACATTTTGAGCAGAAATGTAATTGATAACCTTTTAACCGTTGCAGGATATACTTATGGTCCATTGCTGGGATTATTTGCTTTTGGAATTTTTACAAAACATAGATTAAAAGATAAATATGTTTTAGTGGTTACTATCCTTAGCGTGATAATTATTGTCATTGTTGCAAATATTCCATCAACCTATTTGGGAGGATATATTCTGGGCTATGAATTACTTCCCTTAAATGGGTTATTAACTTTCTTTGGGCTGTGGCTGATTCGTGAGAAAACACCTAGTATTGCCCCGTAGCCAACAAAACTAGAGTGCAGGCAATCTCAACTTCAGTTCCTGCTTCTTCCAATAATTTATAGAACTCAGGGTTTTCAGTTCCGGGATTAAAAATCACCCTTCTGGGGTTTAGGTCAATTATATTTTGATAATATTCTACTTGTCTGCTGGGGTTCAAGTATAAAGTAATCGTATCAATATTTTGAAAATCGGTAAAGTTGTCCTTAACTTGCACTCCAGAAACTACCCCCTTCCTTATTCCGAACGCAGCCGTTTTGGTCTTGTTTTCAATCAACCTATGAATTGCAATGTTGCTATATCTATTTGGGTTTAAAGATGCTCCCAAAACAAGTGTCTTAACCATTTGTTAATTTAAATGTTAAACTAAATCAAAGATTGTAACTATTCCAAAAAAAACTCGTCTATTGTATGAGTAAAGATAATCATTGGTAAGACTGTATTTTTTATAGTTAATGGTTAGTGTTTAGTATAGCTTATCAATGTACAAAACCCTGGCGTTTCGGTTTATATCGGGAGTCAGGGTTTCTTTTTTCATTCTCTTTTGTCCCAAAAATCATTTCAGCTTACAAATTATATCACCTTACCGTTTTGTTAAAAAATGTTAAAGCTTCTTTTGAATGTAACATCAATAGAATTTTATCGTCTTGTAAGCACAATTCAATCAATCAAAAAACAATCTAACTCATGAAAAGAGCAATCTCACTTTTTGCGCTTCTTTATTTTACTTTTTTTTCCACAAGTTTTAGTTTCGCTTCAACAAACACTGAACCGCCCATTGGCTCTATTTCAGGTACCGTAGTGGACGATCAAAATAAGCAACCTGTCGCCTATGCCGCCATTGTAGTTAAATCTGAAGATGGAACACAGACCATTACAGGTGGGATTACGACTGAAGATGGGAATTTTCAAATTGAAAAACTTCCCGAAGGTTCGTTCATTTTGGAAGTACAGTTTATTGGGTATAAAACGCATTCACAAAAATTGGTCATTACTAAAAAAAACCAAAAAGTAAATGTTGGAACCATTGCTTTACTGGAAGACACCGAAGAACTTTCAGAGGTTGAAGTAGTTGCAGAGCGTACAACCATTGAACAACGTGTGGACCGCAAGGTAATAAACGTTGGAAAAGACCTTACTACCGCGGGAGCTACTGCATCGGACATTATGAACAACATACCATCTGTTAATGTGGATTCACAGACCGGGGATATTTCTTTACGGGGAAATTCAAACGTTAGGGTGATGGTGGATGGAAAATTATCCAATGTTCCAGTAGCCCAATTACTTCAACAAATACCATCAACATCTATAAAATCCATTGAGTTGATTACCAACCCATCCGCTAAATATAATCCTGAGGGGATGAGTGGTCTTATCAATATAATATTACACAAAAACGCAAATATTGGGTTCAATGGTAGTATTACAACGGGTCTTACCCAAGCAATTGAAGCAAAATTCAATAGTTCCATCGATTTGAATTATAGAAATGGAAAGTTCAATTTTTATGGGAACTATGGAAACAACATTGGTAAATATGTAAATGATGGTACCATTTTAAGAATTGATGAAAACTCGCTTCAGGAATTTGACTTTTTCAATAACAATAAGTCACACCTATACAAAGTTGGGGTAGATTTTTATTTGAACGATAAAAACACCATCTCATTTTTTACCAATCAAAACATTTTTGATGGTAAGGGTGAGGGAATTACGGCAGTAACCTATAATGATGATCTCTCTAGAAATCTAACACAGTTTTTTGCGGATGTTAGTGAAAACCAAAGTGAGCAATATAATTTTGATTACAAACTGGATTTCAAAAAAGAAGGTCATAATATAGAATTGGAAGTGGATCATAACGTATTTAACAATGATCAAGATGCTGATTTTAGATCTACCGGAGCTTCATTGTTCCCTGATTATATGGATTTTGTAGATACGGAACGTACCCAAACCATTGCCAATTTAGATTATGTGAATCCACTGGACAGTATTTCAAAGTTGGAAATCGGTCTTGAATCAAGAATCTTTGAAACCAATGTGGATTATTCTTCAACAGGTCTATCATTTAATGAAGGAGGGAATCTGGTTCCAACGCCAAGTACAGATTTTGATTATTCAATGGACATCTATTCTGCTTATGTGACCTTTGGTCAAACACGAGACAAATGGTCATACCAAGTAGGAGCAAGAATTGAGGATGTTGAAGTTAAGGCGGATACCAATAGGGTTAGATCATTCACGGATAAATATACCCAAGTGTATCCTTCAGCATTTCTAACTTATAATCCAAATGAAAAAGACCAATTTCAGGTCAGTTATAGCAGACGTGTGGACAGACCAGGGCTACAACAAGTTAATCCCATACGCGAATGGGCCACTCCCCTTATTTCATCTTTTGGAAACCCAAGTTTGGTGCCACAGTTTACAAACTCATATGAAGTCAATTATACAAAACGAGTTAAAGGAGGTAGCATAACCACTGGCGTATTCTATAGGTCTATCTCAGATGAAATAAACAGGGCGGTTTATGTGGACCGATTGGATTTCAATAAACTGATTTTGACGTTTGATAATTTTGATGATACCTCCGCTTATGGTTTTGAATTATCTGCCAATTACAAACCCGTAAAATGGTGGAGCATAAATGGTAGTTTTGATTTTTATTCACAAACCCAACGTGGTATTACTGAAAGTTTGGGTACTGACAATCCAAACCCAACCGAAGACGATATTGTTGTTGAAGATGTAGAGGTAGACAATACCGCTTGGAATTTACGGATGAACAATAGTTTTAACCTAAACAAAAAATTGACTTTACAGTTGTTCGGTTTTTACCGAGGTGATAACCGAAACCTCCAATTTACGATGGAACCTATGTATTTTGTCAATCTGGGTGCTAGGTATAGTTTTGCTCAAGGAAAAGGTACAATTAGCCTAAACTACAATGACATCTTCAAAACTATGCGATTTGCTTTTGACGGAGAGCGACCTTATCCACAAGTTGGTGGTTTTAACTGGGAGAGCAATAATCTGTATGCTGGTCTTTCCTACAGGTTTGGAAGTGGAAAAAATAGAGCTAAACAACGAAAACGAAGAGACAGTAATACCAAACAATCTAGCGGAGGTCTTCTCTAAACAAAATTTGATGTTCCTTGATGGCATGTTGGTTGGTTAAGTTGTCAAGGTCTATCAATAAAAACCCCTGTTCCAAATGGAACAGGGGTTTTGTTTTTTTACCATTTTATTATGGCGCTGCCCCATGTAAAGCCACTTCCAAAAGCGGCGAGAACCACCAAATCCCCTTTATTGACCTTCCCAGCTTCCCACGCTTCCGTTAACGCAATAGGAATAGAAGCAGCTGTAGTGTTTCCATATTTCATTATGTTATTAAACACTTGGTCATTAGAGAGACCAAACTTCTTTTGGATGAATTGTGCAATCCGCAAGTTTGCCTGGTGCGGTATCAACATATCAATATCTTCCGGTGTTAAATCGTTGGCCTGCAAACCCTCCATGATTACTTCGCTAAATCGAACTACAGCATTTTTAAAAACAAATTGTCCGTTCATATACGGAAAATACGAAGTGTCGTCTGGGTCTTTTTCCTCAATAATATCTGTAACCCACCGTTTTCCCATTCCTGGCGCAATCAGAGAAAGCTCCTCTGCATGCTGACCTTCTGAATGTAAGTGAGTGGACAAAATTCCTTTTGAAGTATCTTCTTCCCTTGTTAAAATTGCTGCACCAGCTCCATCACCAAAAATTACTGAGACTCCCCTACCCCTTGTAGTCATGTCCAAACCATGGGAATGCAGCTCAGAGCCTATGACCAAAATTTTTTTGTACATACCGCTCTTAATGTATTGGTCGGCAACAGAAATCCCGTACACAAATCCAGAGCATTGGTTTCTAACATCTAATGCACCAACGGTTTTAATTCCCAGATCACGTTGCACCAAAACACCAGGTCCTGGAAAATAATAATCTGGACTTAGGGTGGCAAAAACAATAAAGTCAATTTCGTCTTTATCAATACCTGCGCGATCAATGGCAACCTTAGCTGCCTTTACGCCCATAGAGGTAGTAGTATCAGTTCCCTTAACAACATGTCTTCGCTCCTTGATTCCCGTACGCTCCTGAATCCATTCGTCATTGGTCTCCATCATTTTTGATAAATCATCATTGGTGACCACATTTTCAGGCACATAAAATCCCAATCCCGATATTCTTGAGTTATACATACTATTCTGTCTTGTTGATTATTAAAAAAGCAAAGGCTATTTCATGGAAAAGTAAAAAATATATTCAAAGAACGAGGAATATATCAAAAAAATTAGTCCATATACTTTCTAAAGTCGTTCACTTTTACCTTGGCTTTGAGATCGTGAAGCAGATTATAAAGTCCGAAAAAAGTACGGTTCATATATAGAAAGTGTTTGGATCCTCTATTTCCATTCATTTTTCTTATCTGCTCGTCTTTGGAATAGCGCTCACTCAATTCTGCAATTTTAATCCAGAATTCGTCTGCCCCAAAATCAAATTCCTCTTCTTTAAATGGTGAAGTGAATATGGTAAGCATTTCTTTAAAAAGTACTTTAAAGAACTCCAACTCTTTGTTTGAGTCTGTTTTGGTCAAAATTTCCAGCTCGTATAATTTTTCCATAAAAACAACATCATTATTAATGTTATCTTCTTTTGCCAACTCAAAATAAGGAATGTAGAATTCATCAGGAATTTCCTTAATACAACCAAAATCTATTGCAATAAGCGTTTCATTGGTACTTACCAAAAAATTACCGGGGTGTGGATCTGCATGTACTTTGCGCAGGTTATGAATTTGAAACATGTAGAAATCCCAAAGCGCCTGACCCAACTTGTTTCCAAGATGCTGATCAAAATCAATTTGGGTAAACTCACTAAGGTGTTTTCCCTTCATCCAGTCCATGGTAAGGATACGCTCACTTGAAAGGGCTTTATAGTATTTGGGGAACTCCATATTAGGAATCACTGCACATGCCTGGGTAATTTCTTCACTCTGTGCCAACTCCAGAATATAATCGGTTTCCTCTACCAATTTGTTTTCAACCTCTTTAAAGTATTTTTCTGAATCTTTCCCTTTTAGGTTAAACATTCTGATAGCTATGGGCTTTACAATAGCCAAATCGCTGCTAATACTATCTGCAACTCCTGGATATTGAATTTTTACCGCTAGATCCTTATCTCCTTTTTTTGCTTTATGTACCTGTCCAATACTTGCGGCATTAATGGAGTCTTTGTCAAAAGAGTCAAAAATATCTTCTGGATATTTGTTCAAATATTTTTTGAATGTTTTCCGTACCAATGGAGCGGAAAGGGGTGGCACGGAGAATTGCGATAGTGAAAACTTTTCCACATAGGCACTTGGCAACAAGTTTTTTTCCATGCTGAGCATTTGGGCCACCTTGAGTGCGCTTCCTTTCAGGCTTTTTAGACCATCATAAATATCTTCCGCATTATCTTGATCCAACTCATCCTTGGCAGTTTGGGAATTGACCAATTTTTTTCCATAATACTTTACATAATTCCCACCAATCTTAACCCCTGTCTTTACCAGTTTTCCGGCTCTTTCAATCTTTCCCGTGGGAATGCTGTCTAATGTTTTCATAAATAGTTAGGCAAATTTTTCTTTGTAGAGGAATTTTCCAAAATCGATGATTTTCTCCAAAGGAGTGTTTTCAAAAACTTGGAATATAGTGGTTACGGATTTTTCAATGGCTATATCGGTTTTTTCAAAACCAGCGGAATTGTCATCCATCCAAAATTTTAAAAGGAATAAGAATTGCACCCATGCACCTTCAGAAAATAGCTGTGGGCTTTGATTGAGAATTTTTAAATTTTTCTCACTATTCCGTTCCTCAATAAGCTCGGAAGCAAATTCTTTAATGTTTTTCCGCAAACCTTTTAATTGACCCATCTTATCCATGGTATTTTTGCTCTCCTTGAGTACAAAAAGCACATAACTTCTATTCAGTGTCAACGATTCAAAAAATGTGAAGAAAAAGGTCAGCATTTTTTCTTCATTTGTCATACCATCATATGCCTCATTCTTTTGCATGATAGAGATGGTATTTCCATAAAATTTTTCCCAGATAGCATGCTGCAATCCTTCAAAAGATCCAAAATAATTGTAAAAATCTTCTTCTTTGATTTTGTTCTCTTTACAGAATTTAAAAATTGATTTCGGTATTGCCTCATGTTCCAAGACAGTATTCATGAACCAATTAATGATTTTTTCTTCGGTTACTTTAGAATTAGGTGTGTTTGCCATAGTATATTTTGTTTAATAAGAAATCTAATTTACATAACAAATTGATTAAGAGTCTTAAGAAGTTTAAAGGAAAACGCACTTTCGGGCGAAAGTGCGTTTTCAACAACCTAACCAATAAATAAACAAACTTGTTATGACATTTACTTTTTCACAGCAATATTTTCATAACGATACAAATATATCAATTTTGTTTATCAATTACTTAGAAAGAATAAACAAAAAAATGTTAAAGTTATATATTTCCAAGAAATGGGTTTCAATGTCAGTTTGTCATATTTGAGGTTATGGTACTTTTTTTGTCATACATAAAAAACTAAAAGAAAATTATTAAACAATGGCTACAGGTAAAATAAATGTTTCAGTAGAAAACATATTTCCCTTAATTAAAAAGTTCCTTTATAGTGATCACGAGATTTTCTTGAGAGAGCTAATTTCCAATGCTACAGATGCAACATTAAAACTTAAACACCTTACCTCTATTGGTGAAGCCAAAGTTGAATATGGCAATCCGCTGATTGAAGTAAAAGTTGACAAGGATAAAAAACGAATCCATATTACGGACCAAGGTGTTGGAATGACAGAGGATGAAGTCAAAAAGTATATCAATGAGGTTGCCTTTTCCGGTGCCGAGGAGTTTTTGGACAAGTATAAAGATGCTGGCAAAGATGCCGGTATTATAGGTCATTTTGGACTTGGGTTCTATTCCGCTTTCATGGTAGCTGACAAGGTAGAAATCATCTCAAAAAGTTTTAAAGATGAACCAGCTGTTCATTGGAGTTGTGATGGATCACCGAAATTCACCTTAAAAGAAGCAAAGAAAAAAGACAGGGGTACGGAGATTATTCTGCATGTAGCTGAGGACTCTATTGAATTTTTAGAAGATTCTAAAATTAGTGAGCTGTTGACGAAATATAACAAGTTCATGCCCATTCCCATTAAGTTTGGGACTAAAACCGAAACGCTTCCCAAACCAGAAGGTGCCAAAGAAGAAGATGAAGCACCTACACAAGAAGTGGATAACATCGTCAACAACCCAACTCCAGCATGGACGAAGCAACCAGCAGATTTAAAAGATGAAGACTACAAAGGATTCTACAGGGAATTGTATCCCATGCAATTTGAAGAGCCTTTATTCAATATTCACTTGAATGTTGACTATCCTTTTAACCTCACCGGAATCTTATACTTCCCAAAACTGTCCAACGACCTCAACATACAAAAAGATAGAATCCAATTGTATCAAAATCAGGTTTTTGTAACTGATAATGTAGAGGGAATTGTACCTGAGTTTTTAACCATGCTTCGTGGAGTCATAGATTCTCCAGACATTCCATTGAATGTTTCTAGATCTTATCTGCAAGCTGATGGGGCCGTGAAGAAAATATCTTCCTATATCACCAGAAAAGTCGCGGACAAATTGAGTTCTCTTTTCAAAAGCAACCGTGAAGACTTTGAACAAAAGTGGAACGATATTAAGGTAGTAATTGAATATGGAATGCTTTCTGAAGAAAAATTCTTCGAAAAAGCAGATAAGTTTGCACTTTACCCAACTGTTGATGGAAAGTTCTTCACCTATGAGGAATTGGAGGCTAAAATAAAGGACAACCAGACCGATAAGGATGAAAAACTGGTAGTGCTTTATGCTTCGGACAAAGACGCACAACACAGCTATATTGAAGCTGCCAAGGCCAAGGGCTATGAAGTCTTATTAATGGATTCTCCAATTATTTCACATCTAATGCAAAAGCTGGAGACTTCTAAGGAAAAACTTTCTTTTGCCAGGGTTGATGCCGATCACGTGGATAACCTTATTAAAAAAGAGGAGACTGCCATCTCCAAGTTATCAGATGAAGAGAAGGAGACTTTAAAAGGTGAAATTGAAACGGTTGTAGCTGATAAGGGGTACACTATTCAAATGGAAGCCATGGACAGTACTGCATCACCGTTTATAATAACGGAACCCGAGTTTATGCGTAGAATGAAGGAAATGCAGCAAACTGGGGGCGGTGGAATGTTTGGCATGGGCAATATGCCAGAAATGTATAATCTTATTGTAAACACCAATCACGAATTGGTGGGCGAAATTTTGAACACTAAAACTTCCAAAAAACGAGAACGATTGATCAATCAATCACTTGATTTGGCAAGACTATCCAAAGGATTGTTAAAAGGAGAGGAACTCACCAATTTTATTTCGCGCAGTTACGAAATGATAAAATAATCCTTTGATTGGAATTATATTTTGAAGACCGCTTCCTTTAAAGAAGCGGTTTTTTATTTTATTTGATATGTACTTGAAAAATGACGCTTTAAAATAAAAATTTGAACATAGATAAAGATAACCAGTGCTATAAGCCCATATACCATAGTATTCGAAATAAAATTCAAACTATCAAAAATAGAAAGCTTGGTGAAAAATTCCAGTTTTGAATACTTGAACCAACTTTCCTGTAAAGACCCGGAATCAAAAAGAAAGAAGGTTATTCCCACAACCAAAAGACCAATAAGGCCCCAACCCCATTTGGAAATTAATGGTTTATGCACATAAGCATCCTTGGTTTGCAAGGTCTCTATTTTAGAAAATACATCCGTTGTAAAATTGGAAGAAGGCTCCTCCAATCTTATTCCCTTAATGTTCTTTTTAAGAAAGACGTCTAACTCCTTGTCTCTATTTTCTTCCATAACCTTCAATAATTTCAGGTTCTAGTTTATGCTGTAAAATTTGCGCCAACTGTTTTCTACTTCTAAACAAACGTACTTTAACAGCATTTACCTTTAGACCTACAACTTTGGAAATTTCTTTTAAAGATAACTCTTCAAAATAATGTAATGTTATAATAACGGTATCCACTTCGGATAATTCGCCCAACGCATTTTTAATAATTACATTATGTTCTTCCCTTTGCATTTGGTCCAAAATATTATCCATACTATCCAAATAATAGTCCTTGTCGGTATCAATTGAACTGGTCGTCAATCTTCTTCCCCGTTTTTTTAGGTAATCCAAGCTACGGTTATACGCTATTCTATACAGCCATGTAGAAAATTTGGAATCCCCTTTAAAACTGGGCAACATCTGATACGCTTTAACAAAAACGTCTTGGGAAACCTCCTCAGCTTCCTCTTTAGTATTAAGTATTTTCATTGCCAAGGTATACACCATATGTTTATAGCGGTCGATCAAAACGGCAAAAGACCCAACATTTCCATTTAGGACTTTGTCTATATAGTGTTGGTCTTGGTTTAGGCTCATTTAAGGTATATGACGTGAAAAAATCTTGCTTGGTTACATATATTTTAATAAAAATCAACATAAATGTAACCTACAAACAAAAAACGTCGTCTTAATAAGTGAAAAGAATTTGAAATCAATTAAAAAGTAATCAACTTATGGAGGTTTTAGTATTTATTAGTTTGTTTCTGGTCATATTCGGTATTTGTTACCTGTATTTCTCCACAAGAAACAAAGAGCGTATGGCTTTGATAGAAAAAGGTGCAGACGCCAGTATTTTTGTAAAAGGAAAACGTGAAAAAGCAGCTCCTTTTTGGAAAATCCTTATATTAAATCTAGCGCTTTTGTTAATGGGAATAGGAGCTGGCGTTATTATTGGCGGTATTCTTTGGAGCAATTTCAATGTTGATGATGATATTGCAATGCCAGGTTCTATATTTCTAATGGCAGGTACAGGCTTATTGATAGGGTTTTTCCTTACCAAAAAATTGGACCGGGAGGAATAAAATTTTTAGTTAAAAGCATTTTAAACCATCATTTAATTATGATGGTTTTTTATTTTTAGATATGAAAGTTATCTCCACCAACCTTGGCAAAGCCACCTCAATTTTGTGGAACGGCAAAAAAGAACAAACCGGGATTTTCAAATATCCTGTTAGAACCTCTATAGTCCTGGAAAAGAATGATGTGTTCAAGGATACCATAATTGACCGTAAACACCATGGTGGAGAACATAAGGCGTGTTATCTTTTTTCTGCCAATCAGTATCCCTTTTGGAAAGAAAAATACCCTGATTTAAAATGGGATTGGGGAATGTTTGGGGAAAACCTAACCGTAGAAGGGTTAGACGAGTCAAAAATACGGATAGGTAACGTTTACAGGATAGGTACTGCCCTTGTTCAAATTACCCAACCTCGAGAACCCTGTTATAAATTAGGAATTCGGTTCGGTACACAGGAAATATTAAAGCAATTCATTGACCATGGATTTCCAGGTGCGTATATAAAAATATTGGAAGTTGGAGAAGTTAAAGTTGGGGACAATTTAGAACTGGTCCAGGAATCAGAAAACACATTGACCGTGCAACAATTTTATAAACTACTTTTTTCAAGATCCAAGGATATGGATTTGATTAGGCTAGCAGTCGCCAATGAGGCATTGCCCGAGTATAAAAGGAATCGTTTAAAAAAGCACTTACAATAAGAAAGGCCCATATAAATGGGCCCCCTTGCACTGAAATTAACTAAACAAATCGTTTTATTTTACACTGATAGTCTTTTCATAAGTTCCCAACTTATCAACTACAACGATGGTGTACTCATCTTCAAAAGCTTTTTCAAAGTTGAACGCTTTTTCAACAACCATTTCACCTTCAATTGATTCATTGTAAATAAGTCTATCTTGGCTATCATATACTTTAAGAATCACCCTCCCTTGGGAAAGATTCAACAGATTCATGAACATCTTTTCACCTCTCTTAATAAAAACAGGATCCAACTTAACCTCAATCAACTTCTTCTCAACCTCACTTTTAGCAATACCTCTTTTACCAAAAGTTCCTTCTGATCCATTTGCAAACCCTACTGTAGATACTAATAGGAATGCCGCTACTGTAACATAATTTAAAACTGATTTCATAACACTCGTTTTTAAGATTACAAGACAAATGTACTATGGGATTATTCCTTGGAACACCACAATTTTTTCCAGTTTCTATGCAATATTACCACACAGGCAATGTTAATATAGTATTAAGGTTAAAATAGAACATATTTTAGTTAATTTTGCATAGATGCTATCTAAAAACCCAGTATACCTTTACATAACTAATAGAAAATGGCAACAATGAATCAAAAACCTGCTTTTGAGGCAATTGCACCAAATTTTGGACATTCATTTACTTATCAAAAGTTTAGTGAAAGTCAAGAAAACAAGAATAACGGTTGGCATTACCACCCAGAATTGGAACTTGTTTATGTTAATGGCGGTTCTGGAAAAAGGCAAATTGGCAGTCACGTTTCCTATTATAGAAATGGAGACCTTATTCTTATAGGTTCCAACCTACCCCATTGTGGTTTTACGGACAAGCTTACTGGAAACAAGAGCGAAACAATAGTTCAAATGAAGCTTGACTTCTTGGGGAATGATTTCTTCAACATTCCAGAAATGAAGAACATTCAGAAATTGCTCGAGATTTCCAAAGGTGGAATAGCTTTCTCTGGAAAGACCAAAATGAAGGTTGGTGAAAAAATGGAAATATTGGAATACCAGACCGATTTTCAAAGATTACTTTCCATTCTAAACATCCTTAACCAGTTGGCCACATCACAGGAAATAAATGTATTGAATGCCGAAGGTTTTTCAATGGAGACCGAAGTTAAGGACAACGACCGTATCAATATTGTTTTTAACCATGTAAAGGCCAATTTTAAGGAAGACATTAGCTTGGATCAGATTGCGGATATGGTTAGCATGACGGTTCCATCCTTCTGCCGTTACTTTAAAAAAATTACCAACAAGACCTTTGTTCAATTTGTAAATGAATATAGATTAGTGCACGCTTCCAAGCTTTTGGCAGAACAACCCATAAGTATTACACAGGTATGTTATGACTGTGGATTCAACAATTTTTCACATTTTAATAAATCCTTCAAAGCTTTTACGGGACAAAATCCTTCGGATTACAGAAATCAGTTAAAAACAGTATTAAAATAGAATGGGGTTATTTTCAGAAAAAATGATTCTGGATTTACCTCAAAGCGATATTGTTTACTACCCAAATTTCTTCTCTTCGGAAAAAGCCACCACATATTTCAATCTATTGAAACAAACCATTTCATGGCAACAGGATGAAATTACAGTCTTTGGAAAAACATATGCCCAACCCCGATTAACGGCCCTTTATGGAAATAATGGGAAAACATACACCTATTCCAATATTACCATGCGGCCAAATCCATATACCCAAGAATTGCATCAAATAAAAACATTGGTTGAAAAAGAAATCCAGATAGAATTTTCAACCTGTCTTTTAAATTATTACCGGGATGGGAAAGATAGCAATGGATGGCATTCAGATGATGAAAAGGAATTGGGTGAAAATCCGCCAATTGCTTCAATTAGTCTGGGGACCGAACGTTTTTTTCATCTAAGAAACATTTCAGACAAAACGTTGAAGCACAAAATAGTATTGGAACATGGCAGTCTTTTGGTCATGAAAGGAGAAACACAGCATCATTGGCAACATCAAATTCCTAAAACCGCCAAAAAAATTGGAGAACGCATTAATCTGACCTTTCGGGCAATTAAATAGATTTTTTAATCAAAAAGGTCGTTCAATATCTTGGCCAACCTCAGCCCTCCACGCTGCAACTGTTGAAACAATACATCATTGTATTTGTATCCGTATTGGTAACCAAGCTTATCACCAACTTTTGCCGAACCATAAATCTCTCCGCATATTTCGTGGGATTCTTGAACCCAATCGTAGATGGTCCCTTCCTGTATTTTTTTTCGTTCTTTTCTAGAAACAATATCAAGCTCTGTGGCAAGTTCGGTATAGGTCATACCATAGGATTCAATTAAATTTTTATCCCAAACCCTATGAAGATTGGTTCCTTCTCCAAACCATTGCAATTGAATATCATTCCCTCCTTTGTCCTCTGCCCTACTCGCATGCATGGGCTGGTGCAGGTCCCCAATTAAATGAACCAGCATTTTCAAATAAAATACCCGATCTTCTCGAGGACTATTTTCATTCTTGACAATGGAAGTACATTTTTCTATGGCTACAATTAAATCTCCCCACTTACTTTTTTCAGAATCTTCATAACGCATATTCAGTGGATAATTGACATAATGCCAAGCGGAAAACTTGGAAAAGCTGCGATCCGCCTTTATTTCATCTGCAAATGTGGATACAAATGCCAAGCTATGCCCATCCAACAAATCATTCAAAGCCCGTTTGGCTTTTCCTGTTAAATGGTTTTCGGCAATATGCCCGGTGACCCTATGTCCTGTTTTTCCCCAGTAATTACTAAATCCAACTATTGGAATTAACAAAAAAAGGAGGGTGAGATTCTTCATTATTGATGTTTTTTCCAAAAATAGAAAACTGCAATTGATTACTTATATATTAATACAAGCATTTTAATGGAATCTAAGATCATATTTGGAAATATTATTTTAATATAATATATTTATGATATCATTTTAATATCACTAAATCAATTATTATGACGAACGAGAAAATAATCACTCCTTTAAATGGCTATTTCATGCTCTTTATCTCCTTAGCTTTATTTTTTGGAGGAATTGCCACTATTATATTAGGAGAATCTGCATGGCCAACTATCGCCATTTTTATTGGTTTGGTAATGGCCTTTGGTTTGGTTTTGGTAAACCCTAATAGCTCACGGGTTCTTTTGCTGTTTGGGAAATACGTGGGCACTGTAAAAAAGAACGGTCTCTATTGGGTAAACCCTTTATATTCCAAACGAAAAATCTCATTGCGGGCCAGTAATTTTGATAGTGAGCGGCTAAAAGTAAACGACAAGCTGGGGAACCCTGTAATGATCAGTACAATCTTGGTTTGGAGAGTTACTAACACCTATAAAGCGGCTTTTGATGTTGATGACTACAAAAATTTTGTGCGGGTCCAAACCGATGCAGCGGTTAGAAAATTGGCAAGTATGTACCCCTATGATAATTTTGCGGATGAAGGTATTGAGGAAGACATTACGCTACGTTCCAGTCTAAACGAGGTAAGTGAAGCATTAGAAAAGGAAGTACAGGAAAGATTGGGTATGGCCGGAATTGAAGTTTTGGAAGCAAGAATCGGCTATCTTGCTTATGCTCAAGAAATTGCCAACGCTATGCTAAAACGGCAACAAGCAACAGCGATAGTTGCTGCCCGACACAAAATTGTTGAAGGTGCGGTAAGCATGGTGGAAATGGCATTGGAAGAATTAAGTAGAAAAGAAATTGTTGATCTTGATGAAGAACGCAAAGCTGCTATGGTAAGCAACCTAATGGTAGTGCTATGCTCGGATAAAGATGCTTCCCCAATTGTAAATACAGGAACACTTAATCATTAATATGACATTGTTCACAGAAATACAACGATTCAATCAGTGGTGGATGCAGCTTATAAACTTTAGTGTCCTTGGTATTTTAGTATTTTTTTTCTATCGTTGGTATGTGCTGGGGAAAGCTGTGGATAAGGTAAAACCAGATGATTTTTATGGTCAGGCCGTGGTATCTGGCTCACTTATTTTTGCTTTTGCATTAATTTATTTGTTCAGTCTACGGACAAAAATTGACGAAAACGGTATACACTACAGGTTTATCCCCTTTCATTTAAACTTTAAGAAAATCTCTTGGTACAATGTTCAAGAATGCTATATAAGAGAATACAGTCCCATTAGCGAATATGGAGGGTGGGGCATAAAAATTGTTCCTTCAAAAAATAGTAAGGCATACACCACAAAGGGTACTATGGGAATACAGGTTGTATTGAAAAATGGGGAAAATATTTTAGTAGGTACGCAAAAATCCGATGAGGCTCAAAATATAATTAATAGGTACTTCAAGACTTAAAAATGAGTAAAAAAAAGGCATTTGCCCTTAGACTCAACGAAGATATGCTCAAGGCCATAGAAAAATGGGCTACTGATGAATTTCGCAGTACCAATGGGCAAATAGAGTGGATACTTATGAAAAGTTTAAAGGATGCAAAGCGGGAACCAAAAAAAAAGAACTTGGACAATGATTAAATTCCCGCGTTTTTTAGGATACTCTATGTGAAGTAAACTTCCCTGCCCAATACATTGGCACCATCCAGAAATCACTAAATCCTATTTTATATTGCCGCTGTACCCCTTGCGCTAATGTTCCAAAAGCTCAAAAAAAATGAAGGCTAATATCATTTAAGACAATCCATTCCATTTTTTATTGTTAATCCAATAAAAGAGAGAGGTTTGGAGAAATTTTGGGATTTTTTTAACTATGCTTCCTATTAAATTTGGGCAGCTAACTCAAACTATCCTATGTCCAAATTTCGTTTTGTATTCATTACAATACTCCTACCCTTTCTATTCTTCGCACAAACAGACAACAAAAAATTCACTGTAAAATTTATTGACCAACCCATTAAAATAGATGGAGTTCTAGATGAATCCGTTTGGCAGACAGCGGAAAGCGCGCATGATTTTCAACAGTACTTTCCTTCAGACTCTATTTTGGCCAGACAGCAAACGGACATGAAATTTTTATATAGCGAAACCACATTGTATGTGGGCATAAAACTTTCAACCGAAGGGGCTGATTATGTGATTCCTTCTTTAGAAAGAGATTACAGAGCTGGTGGCAATGACAATATAAGTTTAATGTTCGACACCTTCAACGATGGTACCAATGCATTTTTGTTTGGCTCAAATCCATATGGGGTACGGCGAGAAGCACTAATATCAGGCGGTGGTTTCCAAATTGAGGACTTTACCACATCGTGGGATGTTAAATGGCGGGGAGAATCAAAAATTTATGATGGCTACTATATCACCGAATGGGCAATTCCATTAACATCATTTAAATTTAAGGAAGGAGAGACCAAGTGGAGGTTGAATAGTTATCGATTTGATACACAATCCAATGAAACAAGTACATGGATGAAAGTCCCTCAAAACCAAATCATTTTTAACCTTGCCTTTATGGGCGATATGGTTTTTGAAAAACCACTGGGCAAATCTAGAACCCCTATAGCGATAATACCCTATGTAAATGCGTTGTCGCTCAAAGATTATGAAAACAGTGAAAGTACAAATGACATTAATTTTGGGGGCGATGCCAAAATTTCAATTGGAAACGGGATGAACTTGGATGTAACTTTAAATCCTGATTTTTCCAATGTAGAAGTGGATAATTTTTTCACGAACCTAACCAGATTCGAAGTTTCACTTCCAGAAAGAAGACAATTTTTTGTTGATAATAATGACCTATTTGGAACATTTGGAAGTAGTAGGGATTCCAATCCTTTTTTCTCCAGAAGAATTGGTATAGCAGAGGATTTGGATGAAGAAACCATAGAAAATGGGATTATTGGTGGAATCCGTTTAAGTGGTAAACTAAATGAAAATTGGCGTTTGGGCCTGTTGAACATACAGACCGAGGAAGATTTGGAAAATGAGATTCCCAGCAATAACAATACTGTTTTTGCATTGCAGAAAAAGCTTTTTTCAAGATCTAACCTTAGCTTCATATTTGTAAACCGCGAAACTTTTAAGGACTATGACTTTTTGGAAGAAACTGAAAGATATAATCGGGTGGTCGGTCTAGATTATAATTTGGCATCTTCAGACAATACCTGGGTAGGAAAGTTTTTTTATCATCAATCCTTTGCACATGAAATTGGTGATGATAACAGTACAGGTGGAGTTGACCTCCAATACAATTCCAGAAAAATGAACCTTGGTTTACGGGGCAATTTTGTGGGCAACGACTATAGAGCAGATTTAGGCTTTGTCCGTAGAAAAGATATAGTGGCAGCCAGACCCTTTGCCGAGTTCAATTTTTGGCCTGCAAAAGGGAAACTAAATTTCCATGGGTTTCAATTGTACCCAGAGGTGATTTGGATGCCCACGATGGATTACAAAAATACAGATTATAGATTTTTTTCAAGTTGGGCGGCACAGTGGAAATCACAGGAGCGATTTGAAATAAAAATGTTTAACCGATACACTTTTTTAACCGACTCTTTTGACCCCACAGACACGGATGGAGCTCTTGAACTTCCAGCAGACCAAGGGTATTATTACACCAATTTTGAAGTAGAATTTCAAAGTGACCGCAGGAAAGTCTTTTCATATGGTTTTGAACCTGGTTATGGTGATTTCTATAATGGCTCACGGTTTTCATTTGAAGGGGACATGAGTTTAAGACTGCAGCCCAAAGTGTTCCTATCGCTTGGTTTGAATTATGATAGCATTAACCTTCCAGACCCATATCCTAGTGCAGATATATGGTTGGTAAGCCCTAGAATCAATATCACTTTTAATAAGTCTATTTTCTGGTCAACCTTGGTACAATATAGCAATCAACGAGATAATTTAGGTTTCAATTCGCGGTTGCAATGGCGCTTTGCTCCACTTTCAGATTTGTTCATTGTTTATAATGATAACTATTTTGTAAATTCCTTTATGCCCAGAAGTAGGTCTATAAACCTAAAATTTACATACTGGTTGAATATTTAGGATGAATTATAAAATACTTTGTTCAGATTTGGATGGTACCTTATTATCCACAAAAAATGATGTTTCAGATTTCACTGTTTCAGAAATAAAACGCATAAAAAATCAGCTAAGAATCATTCTAGTATCCGCAAGAATGCCAAAGTCCATGACCTATTTGCAAAACAGAATGGACATACAAGAAAACCCTATTATCTGTTACAATGGTGCCTTGGTGATTCAGGGTGGGAAAGAAATAAGTTCTACATTAATTTCCATAACCAGCACAATTAAGTTGAACACTATCTGTAAATCCCATAAAATCAAACTAGGGCTGTATTATAAAGATGAATGGTGTGTGAGCGAGACATCGGAACGTGTAGAAAAGGAGATTTTCAACACAAAAGCCGACCCTACTTTTGAACCAACTGCACAAACTTTGGAAAGATGGAAGGAGGCAAATATTGGTCCACATAAAATAATGCTCATGGGAACAAAGGAAAGTCTGGATAATTTAGCTTTAGAATTACCCGAGGAGTTTTCAGCAGCAATGAATTTTTATCGCTCCAATGATACGCTTATTGAAGCAGCCCCTAAAACCGTTTCCAAACTTTCTGCCATCAAACTTTTATTGAAATCAAATGAATCCCTAACTGATGTTATCGCTTTTGGGGACAATTACAACGATTTGGAAATGCTTAAGAACGTAGGTCTTGGAGTTGCAGTTTCAAATGCACGTGAGGAAGTAAAAACAATTGCCAATAAAGTGACCCTAACCAACAAAGAAAATGGTGTTGCCCAATTCATCAAAGACCATCTTTGATTTTCCTATATTTGAAAATACCATAATAAAGCTTTATGAACCAACTACCATTTACTGAAGATACCGTCATCTTTGGACTTCTATGCCTCTGTTTAGGTTTTGTTTTCTATACATCGTCTATAAAAAAAGGTTTTTGGAAAAAATTCTATGGTATAGTGCCTACCGTACTTATGTGCTATTTATTACCAGCAATTTTGGCAAGCACGGGAATAGTCAGTGAAGAACAATCGCAGACCTATTATGTAGCAAGTAGATATCTTTTACCTGCGGCCCTTATTTTAATGACCTTGAGCATAGATCTTAAGGCCATAGTTAATTTGGGATCCAAAGCCTTGATCATGTTTTTAACGGGAACTGCAGGTATTATTATTGGTGGACCTTTAGCTATTTTGATCGTTTCTATTTTTTCTCCCGAAACTGTTGGTGGAAATGGGTTTGACGCTGTCTGGCGAGGACTTTCCACAATTGCCGGCAGTTGGATAGGCGGGGGGGCCAACCAAGCGGCAATGTTAGAAGTCTTTCAATACAACCCAAAAGAATTCTCGAAAATGGTTTTGGTCGATATTGTAATGGCCAATCTTTGGATGGCAATCCTTTTGTTGGGAATAGGCAAGACCAAAAAAATTGATCGTTGGCTAAAGGCGGATACCTCCTCCATCGAAGAATTGAAGGAAAAAGTGTCAGCCCATACAGCTAAAATTGCTAGGGTAACTTCTCTGCATGATTTCATGATGATGCTTCTTTATGCTTTTGCTGGAGTAGGTATTGCACATTTTTTAGGGCACCACTTTGCTGAATTTTTGGAAAACAGTTTTGAAGTTATCAGAAATAAAGAAAAAATACTTTCGTCCTTGGGTTCTAAATTCCTTTGGATGGTGGTGTTTGCCACAGCTATCGGTATTGGGCTATCTTTTACCAAGGCCAAAAATTATGAAGGGGCTGGCGCCAGTAAAATTGGCGGCATGTTCATATATATTTTGGTGGCAACCATTGGAATGAAAATGGATTTAGGTCGTGTTTTGGAAAATCCCGGTCTGATTGTGGTTGGACTTATATGGATAACAATACATGCCGGACTTTTGATTTTGGTCGCCAAATTGATTAAAGCACCTTACTTTTTTCTTGCCGTGGGAAGTCAGGCAAATGTGGGAGGAGCAGCTTCGGCACCCGTGGTTGCAGCGGAATTCCATCCCTCATTAACATCGGTTGGTATCCTTTTGGCAGTGTTTGGCTATGTGGTGGGTACGGGTGGAGCGTATTTATGTGCCCTGCTTATGGAAGTGGCTTCAAAAGTTTAATTATTAAATAAGTTTATGCATATTTGCCCTGCTTAAATTTCTCCAATGAAAAAAATTCTGTTTATAGTCGTGGTTGGGTTCGCCATTTTGTCCTGTGAAAAAAAGACAGAAAATACCATGACCGTTTCTGGAAATATAAAGGGTTTAAAAAAGGGGACTTTATATCTACAACACTTTCCTGATTCAACTTTAATTGTTTTGGATTCCTTGAACATTAAGGGTGATGGAGCGTTCACCTTTTCACATGAACTTGAAAGTCCTGAAGTATTCTACCTATATCTAAAAAAAGAGGATAATAATGATATTAATGATCGTATCACATTTTTTGGAGAACCAGGTGAAATCTTCATCAATACGGCATGGAATACTTTTGACACCGACTCCGAAATTTCTGGTTCAAAATCTCATGAGAAAATGATTGAGTTCACTGAGATGATGTCCAATTTCAATATTAAAACACTTTCATTGATTCAACAAGGTGCTTTGCCCGAGTTTCAAGAAGATTCCATTGCTATGGATTCCTTACAAAAACTTAGTGATCAAAATGTAGTGAACAGATATCGGTATACCTTAAACTTTGGATTGATAAATAGCGATTCTTATGTAACTCCATATCTTATGATTACAGAGGCAAAAGAAGCAAATCCAAAATATCTGGATTCGGTTTACAATTCGCTTACGCCAGAAGTAGCGTCCTCAAAATATGGAATGATATTTAAGGAGTTTTTGGATAAGCAGAAAACTGACTAATCGCCAAGTTTGTTCAACTCTTCAACAAGTCCGGTAGCTTTTTTTTCCAGTTCTACCCGAATCTTTTTAAAATGTGCTTTGCTATCCGTAACTTCTTTTTCATGAATCATGGACATAAGCTCGTCAAAAACCGCAATGGCTTTATCAATAATGACAGAACCTTCTTCGGAATCCTTGTTATTGGAGCCTGCCTCCCATAGGTAAACGGCTTCTATGATATCTCCTAAAACAAAATTGACATCTTTCTTTAAATCGCGAATACTTGCCATACAGTTATTTTTTCAAATGTACTATTAAATGGTAACTTCTAAAAGTTTGGCACCCTCAGTAATTATGTTGATCAAAGTGCTTGATGCTGCCAATAAAACCGTTTCTCCTTTTTTGATTGATGTACTGCCCCAATCATTTGATATTTCTGCAGCTCCATTCACACACATATAAATTGTGAATGAATCTCTATTTGTAACGTTTTGCTCTAAATCACCAGTTAAATCCATAAAATTGGTCTTAAAGTAAGGACAATCCACCATCGTATTTGCCGTATCCTTTGTTGTTGGGTAATTTACCTTAAAGTCGTCTTTTTGTTCGTAATCTATGGCATCAAGAGCTAAATCCGTATGCAATTCCCTAAGATTGCCATGAGCATCCTTTCTATTGAAATCAAAAATTCGATAGGTAAGATCTGAAGTTTGCTGTATTTCCGCCAGCACTACTCCGGCACCAATGGCATGGATTTTTCCAGTATTGATAAAAAAAGTATCGCCCTCGGTTACAGGTACATAATTCAACAAGTCGAGTAGAGTGTCATTTTCCAGACTTTCTGTATACTCTTCTTTGGTTACATCCTTATTGAAACCAATAATAAGATTGGCACCAGGATCAGTGTCCATAATATACCACATTTCAGTTTTTCCAAAGGAATTATGGCGTGATTTGGCAAGTTCATCATTGGGATGCAATTGAATGGATAAATCTTTTTTGGCATCTATGAACTTGATTAGAATGGGAAACTCTTCCCCAAACCTTTCTACAACACTAACCCCAAGAAGAGCTTTGGCATTATCATTTAGCAATTGCTGGAGTGATGTACCGGCCAAACTACCATTCGAGACTATGGAAACGTTGTCTTTTACAGCAGACAGTTCCCAACTTTCGGCCGCAGTATCAGTTGTACTGGGCTTGCCAAATAAATCTTTCAGTTTGGTTCCGCCCCAAAGTCTATAATGCATAATGGGATCAAACTTCAAAGGGTATAGTTCATTCATTACTTATATCAAATTAAATAGAAAACTTAAATTATTGATTGAGAATTTATCCAGAATAGGTTACAAAATTACGTGGAGTTTCATAAAGAAGCACTTCCAGTTCATTTGTTTTTTTTATATGGGGTCTAAGTTTGTTCCAAATGACCACAGCAATATTTTCAGCAGTTGGATTAAGATTCTTGAAATCAGGAACATCCTCATTAAGATTTTTATGGTCCAAAGCTTCTTCAACATGTTCTTTTATCAAATCCTTTAGCACTTTCATATCCATTACATAACCAGTTTCTTGGTCTATTTCACCCTTTACACTAACAATCAAATCGTAATTATGTCCATGATAATTGGGATTGTTGCATTTTCCAAAGACTTCGTCATTTTTCTCAAAGCTCCAATCTGACCTATAAAGCCTATGGGCAGCATTAAAATTTGCCTTTCTACTAACCTTCACTTTCATAGCTTATCAGTATTATCCATAATATGGTTGTAAAAGCGTTCAAAAATAATCTTGAACCAAGCTGTGTAATTATCAGGGTTCTCGGCTATATCTTTTTTGATTTCTGAAGGATGCATCCATTTCCAATCCGCTACTTCGTCTGGATTAATTTTGGGGAGTAGATTATACTTCCCCATCATAACATGATCTAGTTCATGTTCCGTTAATCCATTGTCAAAAGGGGCTTTGTATATAAATGAAAACAATTCTTTTAGTTCAGTTTCAAAACCCATTTCTTCTGATAAACGACGTTTTCCAGCTTCTATATTACTTTCGCCGTCCCTTTGGTGGCTGCAGCATGTATTTGTCCAAAGTAGTGGTGAATGATATTTGTCTTTTGCGCGTTGTTGCAGCATGGTCTGCCCACTATCGTTCATAATAAAAACCGAAAAAGCTCTGTGAAGAACAGCTTTCTCATGGGCTTCCATTTTAGGCATTAATCCAATAGGCTCATCAGCCTCGTTGACCAATATCACATTTTCCTCTTTCATAGGGTAAAAATATGACGTTTGTCAGGAAATAAATAAATAGAAGGTCTAAAATGTTATTAAAAATGCACTTAAAAGAAACGGGGAGATTTTAAATTACCAAGGTTTTTGATAAAGTCATAGCGAAATATCACTTCAAAAGACCCATCGTTGAAGGTTGTGGCTCCTAAGTCCGTAATCTCACGGTCATAAGCGATTCCAATGAATACTTCATCTGAAATTCTAAAACCTATGAGACCACTAAATGCTGCATCCCATCTATAGGCAATACCACCCACAAACTTTTCATTAAGCATAAAATTTGCTGATATATCTGCCTGCAAAGGTGCTCCTTGAACCATTTTGGCCAAAAGTGTTGGCTTAAATTTTAAGAATGGGTTTAAATCCCATACATATCCGGTGATGGCATACCAATTAATCTGTTCCGTTGCAGTCGAAATTGAAGATTCATCGAAATGGGTAGTTTCCAATAAACGCGGCACCGAAAGTCCAGCATAAAAACGTTCTGTATGATAGTATACTCCTGCTCCAATATTTGGTGAAAACTGATTTTGGATATCTCCTTGGGCTTGAAGCTGAGGATCAATCTCAAATTCATCCAACTCTGAAAATCGGATATCCAGCATGTGTGCACTGGCTTTTAGTCCAAAACTTAATTTGGCATCCAATGAAGTTTGAATTGTGTATGAAATATCTACATCAAAATAGGTTTCAGAAGTTGGTCCAATTTTATCATTGACTATGGATACACCCAAGCCAACCCCTCTATATCCCAATGGAGTATGAAGATTAAGGGTTTGTGTCTCTGGTGCGCCATCCAGTCCCAACCATTGGTTGCGGTACAAAGCTGCAATACTTAAATGACCTCTAGAACCCGCATATGCCGGATTAACACTGACTGTATTATACATGTACTGGGTGTACTGGGCATCCTGCTGTGCATAAATTGATGCACTAAAAGCAAAAACCATTGCAAAAACCAGGGTTTTAATTTTTTTGTTTATTCGCATTTTATCCACAGTACCAATTTATTTTATCTGTTGATATATAAGTAACCTGAAAGTTGTTTCACGTTTCCATTGGGGTCTTCATAATCTATAATATAGAAATACGTACCTACTGGAAGCTTGTTATCCTTATCTACTGTTACTCTTCCTTCGGAAGTGCCATCAAAGACATTTCCTGTTGTGTTGTATGCATTGGTTGCGTAGACCAGCACACCCCACCTGTTATAAATTTTTACTGTATTGTTTGGATAATCTTCTAAATTTCTAATTGTAAGCACATCGTGAATGCCATCTCCATTTGGAGTAATCACATTGATTACATCTATTTCATCAACTTGGGTAGGCCCCAAATCAGGATCTAAATAATTAGGAATATTGTCACCGTCTGAATCGTCATTGGCGTAATTTCCATCTTCATCCAAATCTTCATCTATGGTTTCAATACCATCATCGTCATCATCGGTATCCCTATAATCTGGAACACCATCAGTATCGGTATCCATTAGATCTATTGTAGGATCGTTTATTTCATCATTAACGTCCAAATCGATTACGGTACTTCCTTCAAAAGCATCATCAAGGCCATCATTGTCTTTGTCCGATCCAGTAATAGTAACATCAGCTATACCATCTTGGTCTGCATCATTACCTTCAATTATATCCGGAACATTATCATCATCACTGTCCTCATCAACATAATCTGGAATTAAATCATTATCCGTGTCCACCGGAATCAATCCAATATTGCCACCATTTTCATATACATCATCCAATCCATTGTCATTTGCATCAACAAGACTTGGTGCTATATAGCCTATTGTTTCTTGAGCCTCAACATTATCTGGAATTCCATCATTGTCACTATCAATATCCAAATAATCCGGTATGGTATCCCCATCTGTATCTGTTGGATTTGTTGTAGGATCATCATCCAAATCGGAGTTTAAATCTTCAAAAGCATCAACAATTCCATCATCATCTGCATCCAAATCAATCATAGGAACATTAACCATGATAGTAATGGTGGCTGTACTACAATTTCCAACTCCATCACAAATGGTATAATCCAAGCTGTCCGAACCTAGGAAACCTGCAGTTGGTGTGTAGGTAATAAAGTCATCAGAAGGGTCGCCTGCAGTTCCATTATCATTAAGGAATATAGTTCCATTTGCTGGACTCGTGGTAGTAATTGTTCCAGTAGTTGGTAAATCATTGTCGTTAGCAAGCATATCAATATCCACGGTAATATCTTGATCTGTGGCTACAGAATCGTCCAGGGCATCAACTATTGGCAAGACATCGACCGTTACCGTTGCTGTACTGCATGCACCAAAGGCGTTGCAAACCGTATAATCAAATGTGTCTGCGCCATTATAATCCGCATCTGGTGTATAAGTAACTATATCGTCTGTTGGATCATTGGCCGTTCCATTGTTATCTATTGCAATGGAACCATTCGCAGGGTCTGTTGTTGTTAATGTACCATCAGTTGGTAAATCTGAGTCATTATCAAAAATGGGAACTACTATGGATTCATCTTCATTTACAGTTATCAAATCATCAACCAAAATTCCAGCTTGACTCATACAAACTACAGTAAAGCGCGGTAGTTCACTAGTATTTCCTGCTTTTGAAATTGTTGCTGTATAGCGCATCACTGTTGGCGTGCTAGTTACAGTAGGTTGGGTTTGATCTCCTGTAACTGTAGGACTCCAACTCACGGTTGCCCCAGTTGGAATACTTGCTGTAATATCTAAAGTCACTTCATTATCAGGAGCAACGCAATCAGTCAAGATAAAGTATCCCGTTGCATTGGAACCACAAAGGGTTCCATCATAAGTTGCAAAATACACTCCTGGCTGCGTGGCTTCATAGAAGGAAGCTGTACTTAAAACAGTTCCTAAATCTGAAGCCTCGTACCATTGGTAATTACTCTCATCGCCACTATTAGGTGCTTGAAGTAAGAATTGTGCATTTAGAAAGCTCGTCCCAAAAATAAAGACGAATAATCCAATGAATAAAGACTTATGTAAAATGTTTGATTTCAAATTTCTTATTTAGTCTTCATTATTATTTTACAACAAATACTACGTTGATCAATGAATTATAATCTGCTGGTGGGGCAATAACAGTTATCCTCAATTCTCCATCAGCTGTTATCGTCATTTCTGTAGGTCCACTGGTTGATGTTGTATCGAATACCGCAGGATCTGCATAGGTTATATAATAATATAATTCATCATCAGCATATGTAGGTATAGCTGCAGGTGCTTCATCTGGTCCTCCATCATCACTGCGTACCATTGGAGTTCCATACTGAGCGATATACTGGGCATACAAATCAATTACTTGTGTCCCTGTAGTGGAAGCATCAATGGCTATAGATGGTGGGTAAAAAATCCGTGCCGCTTTGGAAGTTATTGGTGCCATAGCTTGAATTGCTTCTTCAACTGTTTCTTCATTTGCTCTTGGTGGTTCTGGTCCTGCTCCATCTGGATCTGTTAAGCCACCATCTACATCTACAGGTGTATTCAAATCAACCTCTCCAGCGGTTTGATCATCATCATTGGTGTCATCCACCCATGAATATGTTCCACTTCCATTAGTGCTCAACACCTGACCGCTTGTTCCTCCAGTTGGCAATTCAATCTCGTTCGTATCGTCCGTATCGTCGTCCGCCGCGATATGGTTCGCGATGTCAGTGGCGTTCGTGGCGATGTTGCCAGCGTTCGTGGTTATGCCACCAGCATTCGTTGCTATGTCGGTCGTGTTGGTCGCTATGTTGCCAGCGTTAGCCGTAACCCCCGCAGAATCGTCAAGGGCAGAGATGTCAGCGGATAACGTCGTGCCGCTCTCCGTTACACTCAGGTTCGTGCCGTCAAAGGCAACAGCACTGATATCATCATCCGCAAGACCGTCGACATAGGCCTTCGTGGCAGCGTCACTCCCGGCTGTCGGGGTGCCTAGGCCGGTAAGTACCAATCCATTGGCATCGTTGCCTTCCGTAAGCACTTCCTCTATGTCCTGTAGCTCGTTCGTATCGTCCGTATCGTCGTCCGCCGCGATATGGTTCGCGATGTCAGTGGCGTTCGTGGCGATGTTGCCAGCGTTCGTGGTTATGCCACCAGCATTCGTTGCTATGTCGGTCGTGTTGGTCGCTATGTTGCCAGCGTTAGCCGTAACCCCCGCAGAATCGTCAAGGGCAGAGATGTCAGCGGATAACGTCGTGCCGCTCTCCGTTACACTCAGGTTCGTGCCGTCAAAGGCAACAGCACTGATATCATCATCCGCAAGACCGTCGACATAGGCCTTCGTGGCAGCGTCACTCCCGGCTGTCGGGGTGCCTAGGCCGGTAAGTACCAATCCATTGGCATCGTTGCCTTCCGTAAGCACTTCCTCTATGTCCTGTAGCTCGTTCGTATCGTCCGTATCGTCGTCCGCCGCGATATGGTTCGCGATGTCAGTGGCGTTCGTGGCGATGTTGCCAGCGTTCGTGGTTATGCCACCAGCATTCGTTGCTATGTCGGTCGTGTTGGTCGCTATGTTGCCAGCGTTAGCCGTAACCCCCGCAGAATCGTCAAGGGCAGAGATGTCAGCGGATAACGTCGTGCCGCTCTCCGTTACACTCAGGTTCGTGCCGTCAAAGGCAACAGCACTGATATCATCATCCGCAAGACCGTCGACATAGGCCTTCGTGGCAGCGTCACTCCCGGCTGTCGGGGTGCCTAGGCCGGTAAGTACCAATCCATTGGCATCGTTGCCTTCCGTAAGCACTTCCTCTATGTCCTGTAGCTCGTTCGTATCGTCCGTATCGTCGTCCGCCGCGATATGGTTCGCGATGTCAGTGGCGTTCGTGGCGATGTTGCCAGCGTTCGTGGTTATGCCACCAGCATTCGTTGCTATGTCGGTCGTGTTGGTCGCTATGTTGCCAGCGTTAGCCGTAACCCCCGCAGAATCGTCAAGGGCAGAGATGTCAGCGGATAACGTCGTGCCGCTCTCCGTTACACTCAGGTTCGTGCCGTCAAAGGCAACAGCACTGATATCATCATCCGCAAGACCGTCGACATAGGCCTTCGTGGCAGCGTCACTCCCGGCTGTCGGGGTGCCTAGGCCGGTAAGTACCAATCCATTGGCATCGTTGCCTTCCGTAAGCACTTCCTCTATGTCCTGTAGCTCGTTCGTATCGTCCGTATCGTCGTCCGCCGCGATATGGTTCGCGATGTCAGTGGCGTTCGTGGCGATGTTGCCAGCGTTCGTGGTTATGCCACCAGCATTCGTTGCTATGTCGGTCGTGTTGGTCGCTATGTTGCCAGCGTTAGCCGTAACCCCCGCAGAATCGTCAAGGGCAGAGATGTCAGCGGATAACGTCGTGCCGCTCTCCGTTACACTCAGGTTCGTGCCGTCAAAGGCAACAGCACTGATATCATCATCCGCAAGACCGTCGACATAGGCCTTCGTGGCAGCGTCACTCCCGGCTGTCGGGGTGCCTAGGCCGGTAAGTACCAATCCATTGGCATCGTTGCCTTCCGTAAGCACTTCCTCTATGTCCTGTAGCTCGTTCGTATCGTCCGTATCGTCGTCCGCCGCGATATGGTTCGCGATGTCAGTGGCGTTCGTGGCGATGTTGCCAGCGTTCGTGGTTATGCCACCAGCATTCGTTGCTATGTCGGTCGTGTTGGTCGCTATGTTGCCAGCGTTAGCCGTAACCCCCGCAGAATCGTCAAGGGCAGAGATGTCAGCGGATAACGTCGTGCCGCTCTCCGTTACACTCAGGTTCGTGCCGTCAAAGGCAACAGCACTGATATCATCATCCGCAAGACCGTCGACATAGGCCTTCGTGGCAGCGTCATTCCCGGCTGTCGGGGTGCCTAGGCCGGTAAGTACCAATCCATTGGCATCGTTGCCTTCCGTAAGCACTTCCTCTATGTCCTGTAGCTCGTTCGTATCGTCCGTATCGTCGTCCGCCGCGATATGGTTCGCGATGTCAGTGGCGTTCGTGGCGATGTTGCCAGCGTTCGTGGTTATGCCACCAGCATTCGTTGCTATGTCGGTCGTGTTGGTCGCTATGTTGCCAGCGTTAGCCGTAACCCCCGCAGAATCGTCAAGGGCAGAGATGTCAGCGGATAACGTCGTGCCGCTCTCCGTTACACTCAGGTTCGTGCCGTCAAAGGCAACAGCACTGATATCATCATCCGCAAGACCGTCGACATAGGCCTTCGTGGCAGCGTCACTCCCGGCTGTCGGGGTGCCTAGGCCGGTAAGTACCAATCCATTGGCATCGTTGCCTTCCGTAAGCACTTCCTCTATGTCCTGTAGCTCGTTCGTATCGTCCGTATCGTCGTCCGCCGCGATATGGTTCGCGATGTCAGTGGCGTTCGTGGCGATGTTGCCAGCGTTCGTGGTTATGCCACCAGCATTCGTTGCTATGTCGGTCGTGTTGGTCGCTATGTTGCCAGCGTTAGCCGTAACCCCCGCAGAATCGTCAAGGGCAGAGATGTCAGCGGATAACGTCGTGCCGCTCTCCGTTACACTCAGGTTCGTGCCGTCAAAGGCAACAGCACTGATATCATCATCCGCAAGACCGTCGACATAGGCCTTCGTGGCAGCGTCACTCCCGGCTGTCGGGGTGCCTAGGCCGGTAAGTACCAATCCATTGGCATCGTTGCCTTCCGTAAGCACTTCCTCTATGTCCTGTAGCTCGTTCGTATCGTCCGTATCGTCGTCCGCCGCGATATGGTTCGCGATGTCAGTGGCGTTCGTGGCGATGTTGCCAGCGTTCGTGGTTATGCCACCAGCATTCGTTGCTATGTCGGTCGTGTTGGTCGCTATGTTGCCAGCGTTAGCCGTAACCCCCGCAGAATCGTCAAGGGCAGAGATGTCAACAGCTGGATTGTTACCCAACTCATTAGTGTAGCTCAATTCATTCGTCGCGCCATTAAAACCTAATATGGTGTTGGTTTCTGAAATCGTTACCGAGGCAACATTTAAATAAAGGGCGCCATCTGTTCCCGCTGCAATGTCATTGTTTGCATCGGCACTTATAAGGTTTACCGACTCTGTTCCCCCACCATCCGTAATTTGAACACTACCAGCAGTAATACCACTACCCGTATTATATTCATTCGTATCGTCCGTATCGTCGTCCGCCGCGATATGGTTCGCGATGTCAGTGGCGTTCGTGGCGATGTTGCCAGCGTTCGTGGTTATGCCACCAGCATTCGTTGCTATGTCGGTCGTGTTGGTCGCTATGTTGCCAGCGTTAGCCGTAACCCCCGCAGAATCGTCAAGGGCAGAGATGTCAGCGGATAACGTCGTGCCGCTCTCCGTTACACTCAGGTTCGTGCCGTCAAAGGCAACAGCACTGATATCATCATCCGCAAGACCGTCGACATAGGCCTTCGTGGCAGCGTCACTCCCGGCTGTCGGGGTGCCTAGGCCGGTAAGTACCAATCCATTGGCATCGTTGCCTTCCGTAAGCACTTCCTCTATGTCCTGTAGCTCGTTCGTATCGTCCGTATCGTCGTCCGCCGCGATATGGTTCGCGATGTCAGTGGCGTTCGTGGCGATGTTGCCAGCGTTCGTGGTTATGCCACCAGCATTCGTTGCTATGTCGGTCGTGTTGGTCGCTATGTTGCCAGCGTTAGCCGTAACCCCCGCAGAATCGTCAAGGGCAGAGATGTCAACAGCTGGATTGTTACCCAACTCATTAGTGTAGCTCAATTCATTCGTCGCGCCATTAAAACCTAATATGGTGTTGGTTTCTGAAATCGTTACCGAGGCAACATTTAAATAAAGGGCGCCATCTGTTCCCGCTGCAATGTCATTGTTTGCATCGGCACTTATAAGGTTTACCGACTCTGTTCCCCCACCATCCGTAATTTGAACACTACCAGCAGTAATACCACTACCCGTATTATATTCATTCGTATCGTCCGTATCGTCGTCCGCCGCGATATGGTTCGCGATGTCAGTGGCGTTCGTGGCGATGTTGCCAGCGTTCGTGGTTATGCCACCAGCATTCGTTGCTATGTCGGTCGTGTTGGTCGCTATGTTGCCAGCGTTAGCCGTAACCCCCGCAGAATCGTCAAGGGCAGAGATGTCAGCGGATAACGTCGTGCCGCTCTCCGTTACACTCAGGTTCGTGCCGTCAAAGGCAACAGCACTGATATCATCATCCGCAAGACCGTCGACATAGGCCTTCGTGGCAGCGTCATTCCCGGCTGTCGGGGTGCCTAGGCCGGTAAGTACCAATCCATTGGCATCGTTGCCTTCCGTAAGCACTTCCTCTATGTCCTGTAGCTCGTTCGTATCGTCCGTATCGTCGTCCGCCGCGATATGGTTCGCGATGTCAGTGGCGTTCGTGGCGATGTTGCCAGCGTTCGTGGTTATGCCACCAGCATTCGTTGCTATGTCGGTCGTGTTGGTCGCTATGTTGCCAGCGTTAGCCGTAACCCCCGCAGAATCGTCAAGGGCAGAGATGTCAGCGGATAACGTCGTGCCGCTCTCCGTTACACTCAGGTTCGTGCCGTCAAAGGCAACAGCACTGATATCATCATCCGCAAGACCGTCGACATAGGCCTTCGTGGCAGCGTCACTCCCGGCTGTCGGGGTGCCTAGGCCGGTAAGTACCAATCCATTGGCATCGTTGCCTTCCGTAAGCACTTCCTCTATGTCCTGTAGCTCGTTCGTATCGTCCGTATCGTCGTCCGCCGCGATATGGTTCGCGATGTCAGTGGCGTTCGTGGCGATGTTGCCAGCGTTCGTGGTTATGCCACCAGCATTCGTTGCTATGTCGGTCGTGTTGGTCGCTATGTTGCCAGCGTTAGCCGTAACCCCCGCAGAATCGTCAAGGGCAGAGATGTCAGCGGATAACGTCGTGCCGCTCTCCGTTACACTCAGGTTCGTGCCGTCAAAGGCAACAGCACTGATATCATCATCCGCAAGACCGTCGACATAGGCCTTCGTGGCAGCGTCACTCCCGGCTGTCGGGGTGCCTAGGCCGGTAAGTACCAATCCATTGGCATCGTTGCCTTCCGTAAGCACTTCCTCTATGTCCTGTAGCTCGTTCGTATCGTCCGTATCGTCGTCCGCCGCGATATGGTTCGCGATGTCAGTGGCGTTCGTGGCGATGTTGCCAGCGTTCGTGGTTATGCCACCAGCATTCGTTGCTATGTCGGTCGTGTTGGTCGCTATGTTGCCAGCGTTAGCCGTAACCCCCGCAGAATCGTCAAGGGCAGAGATGTCAACAGCTGGATTGTTACCCAACTCATTAGTGTAGCTCAATTCATTCGTCGCGCCATTAAAACCTAATATGGTGTTGGTTTCTGAAATCGTTACCGAGGCAACATTTAAATAAAGGGCGCCATCTGTTCCCGCTGCAATGTCATTGTTTGCATCGGCACTTATAAGGTTTACCGACTCTGTTCCCCCACCATCCGTAATTTGAACACTACCAGCAGTAATACCACTACCCGTATTATATTCATTCGTATCGTCCGTATCGTCGTCCGCCGCGATATGGTTCGCGATGTCAGTGGCGTTCGTGGCGATGTTGCCAGCGTTCGTGGTTATGCCACCAGCATTCGTTGCTATGTCGGTCGTGTTGGTCGCTATGTTGCCAGCGTTAGCCGTAACCCCCGCAGAATCGTCAAGGGCAGAGATGTCAGCGGATAACGTCGTGCCGCTCTCCGTTACACTCAGGTTCGTGCCGTCAAAGGCAACAGCACTGATATCATCATCCGCAAGACCGTCGACATAGGCCTTCGTGGCAGCGTCACTCCCGGCTGTCGGGGTGCCTAGGCCGGTAAGTACCAATCCATTGGCATCGTTGCCTTCCGTAAGCACTTCCTCTATGTCCTGTAGCTCGTTCGTATCGTCCGTATCGTCGTCCGCCGCGATATGGTTCGCGATGTCAGTGGCGTTCGTGGCGATGTTGCCAGCGTTCGTGGTTATGCCACCAGCATTCGTTGCTATGTCGGTCGTGTTGGTCGCTATGTTGCCAGCGTTAGCCGTAACCCCCGCAGAATCGTCAAGGGCAGAGATGTCAGCGGATAACGTCGTGCCGCTCTCCGTTACACTCAGGTTCGTGCCGTCAAAGGCAACAGCACTGATATCATCATCCGCAAGACCGTCGACATAGGCCTTCGTGGCAGCGTCATTCCCGGCTGTCGGGGTGCCTAGGCCGGTAAGTACCAATCCATTGGCATCGTTGCCTTCCGTAAGCACTTCCTCTATGTCCTGTAGCTCGTTCGTATCGTCCGTATCGTCGTCCGCCGCGATATGGTTCGCGATGTCAGTGGCGTTCGTGGCGATGTTGCCAGCGTTCGTGGTTATGCCACCAGCATTCGTTGCTATGTCGGTCGTGTTGGTCGCTATGTTGCCAGCGTTAGCCGTAACCCCCGCAGAATCGTCAAGGGCAGAGATGTCAGCGGATAACGTCGTGCCGCTCTCCGTTACACTCAGGTTCGTGCCGTCAAAGGCAACAGCACTGATATCATCATCCGCAAGACCGTCGACATAGGCCTTCGTGGCAGCGTCACTCCCGGCTGTCGGGGTGCCTAGGCCGGTAAGTACCAATCCATTGGCATCGTTGCCTTCCGTAAGCACTTCCTCTATGTCCTGTAGCTCGTTCGTATCGTCCGTATCGTCGTCCGCCGCGATATGGTTCGCGATGTCAGTGGCGTTCGTGGCGATGTTGCCAGCGTTCGTGGTTATGCCACCAGCATTCGTTGCTATGTCGGTCGTGTTGGTCGCTATGTTGCCAGCGTTAGCCGTAACCCCCGCAGAATCGTCAAGGGCAGAGATGTCAGCGGATAACGTCGTGCCGCTCTCCGTTACACTCAGGTTCGTGCCGTCAAAGGCAACAGCACTGATATCATCATCCGCAAGACCGTCGACATAGGCCTTCGTGGCAGCGTCACTCCCGGCTGTCGGGGTGCCTAGGCCGGTAAGTACCAATCCATTGGCATCGTTGCCTTCCGTAAGCACTTCGGATAGGGTCTGGTCGTCGGTATTAACCAAAGCTGCAATATCTGCTAAAGCAATTGAAAATGTATTTGTATCTGAATCTGTAATTACCAGATTCGTATTTGTTCCATCAATACCAAAAGAAGCTACAGTGGTATTTGTATCCGTAAGGGTATCACTCAAGCTACTTAAATCAACATTTACACTTCCCCCATTTTCCAAAGTCAATGTCAATTCATTTGTAATTCCATCAAAAGCAAAACCTGTTAGTTGCTGGTCATCTGATGAAGTTAGTTCCCAAGAATCACCATCCCAAAAATAGATGGTACCTGTATTGGTGTTTACATAAATATCTCCGGCGTCAGCTCCTGCCGGTGTTGCTACTCCAGGTGTTGTAACTGTGGTTCCACTTAGAACTTCACAATTGCATTGATCTTGCAAGGTTACCGTAGTCTGTGAGAAAGCAAATCCTGTAAAGAAAAGGAAAGCTATTATTATGATGCTCTTTTTCATGGGGTTATTGTTAATTGACATCGTATGTACTATCTTTTTTGTAATCTTTTTTGTAATCTGTTTTGTAATCTGTTTTGTTTGTTTTGTGCCCATATCCATCAATACTGCATTTTGGATACTTCTACACTTTACAAAATTACTTTTACCTATAGGGGAAAGAAATATTTGTTGTGTACTCCTTAAAACCGAATGTATAGCTGTTAAAAATTGAAGTCATCGACCTTAACTATTAAGATTTTCTTAAGGTTATTGGTCGATAAAAGCAGTATTTTCAAAGGTTATCATCATTATAGAATTCTATAATGATGCCTGTTAAAACCTAAATTATTGTGAAATTTTACTTGTTAAAAAACATTTTTTTCACTGTGAATTAGATTCAAAAACACTCTATTAATTTTAATATGTGTGAAGGATATTTAGATAAATTAAGATATGTGATTCCAAGACTTAGCAAAAAAATTACAGTAATAATTGATTTTGCTTTAGTTTTTCTTGACTCTATACGTGATTCTTCGGTTAGTGATTACAGAAGAAACCCTTATGGTTAAAACCGCAGTATTTGAAGTCTCAAAACTACATATGTAAGCCGAGTTTAAAACCAATACTCTATACTGTTCTCCATTTTCTGCGCTTGTTGGATTGGTAAGCGTTAGCGAACTTGTAGTTGCTCCACTATAAATTCCAGTATTGGTTACATTTTCCCATGATGACCCATTAAAACGTTGCCATTGATAGGTATCTGTATTTGTAGCTGTTACACCGAATGTTGTTGAACATCCTGGGCAGGTAGTTGTGTCAGTAGGTTGAACCGTAATAGCTGGTGGCGTAGCAGCTTCCCTGAAGTCAAAAGTTGTATTGGAATTTCCGTCCACAGGCGTTACATATGAAGCGGTTTGAACAGATCCATCTGTATTGATAGAAGGTATTCCTGAACCATATGTGCCATTATCATCAGAATCTGCATTTGTATCTGCATATGCCTCATCAGAATCGTTACAGCCATCGTTATCACTATCGGATTCCAAATAATCATTATTTCCATCTGAATCTGAATCCGAAATCGTATAATTTACTGTTCCACTGTTTTCTTGCCCACTGGCCTGAACACTGTCTGGAACTCCATCTGTGCCTACCGTTCCCGTTAGACGACCACTTGAATGGGCTTGATCATGACCCGCTTCAACGGCATCGTAAATTCCGTCATTATCACTATCCAAATCCAAATCATCATAAACTCCGTCATTATCTGTATCAATAGCTGCTGTCCAAATTATTGCATTAACCAATAAATCTTCTCCTGCAGAGTTAAATCCTCCATTTCCATTTGCATGGGGCACTATTGCCCTTTTTCCTGGTGCAGTTCCAGTTTCCATTGCATCACCTTCTTCCCATATTACAATTGATGCTTCTCCACTGCTAGGATCTTGACCTAAAACTGTCCCTGTAGTCAGTCCATTTCCATAATATTGGGCATCACCTATATTGTAATTTCCCAATGATAGACCAGAAGTTATTGGATGTATATTATTTGTAATATTTACTTCAGTTGAAGATCCATTTCCTCCGGCGGATGCTCCCAATATATCATCATGTAAAGCTGGTTCACTTGTTATGACACCATTCGTGGTAGTTGTTAAATTGGACACATTGGCTAAGGCCGTACTACTAATTACGTCTTCGTAAAGAAAAGTTACTCCATAATTGTTGGCATCTCCACCCACTCCATCATCAACCACAGTAACTGTGTAGCCCAATGCTGTTAACTTATCTATTGTATTCTGTTCTTCGGAACCCGGAGTGCCATTGGTTACCCATAATACTGTTTTTGGAGATTCAACAGTATCCAAAATACCATCATTATCATCATCTAAATCTGTAATGTCTGAAATACCGTCCGAATCACTATCAATTGCAATTGTTAATGTCACTTCAGAAGAAGTTATGGAGGAACAAGTTCCTGTTGAATTAGATACAATAATTCTGTAGACATATCCATCTTTGGTCAAACCTGGGGCCAGTACAGTCAATGTTTCTGTAGTTGTCCCAGAATATTCCGATCCATTGGATACATTTGAAAAACTTCCTCCACCATTGGTACTCACTTGCCATTGGTAGGTATCTGTATTGCTTGTACTTGAAGCAAACGTACCATTGCTTCCCAAGCCTACGGTTTGGTCAGTGGGTTGAATATCTATTGTAATTGGACTTATAGTGATTGTTTGAGTCACATCTATAAAGTTACCTGCGTCATCTGTTACTCTGTACGTTCTTGTAATTATTTCTGGATTGGTTCCTCCATCACTAACATCGCTTATATGGGTGACCGTAGGACTTGCAGTACAATTGTCTGCTTCATCGGTAACATCCGTAATATCTACCGTTGGAATGTCCGCAGAACAATTCACAGTAACCGGAGATGGATTGCTTGCTGTTGGATCCACATTATCAATGGTAATAGTGGTAACTCCTGTAATGCTTAAGACAGGATCTCCCGTGGTACCTCCATATTCCACTACATATCCCTGTGCTTGATATGCTCCAGAGGTAGCAGTTGTATTTGGTAAATCATTCCAAGACCCTGGTGATGAAGTTACTGAAACGTCTGTAATATGTGCATAGTCTTCATTTCCTGATTGATTGGGTTCTCCTGAATTCCAAAAAGCAAAAAAATCGGGGGCAGTAGTTGTACCTCCTGCAGTTCCAGACCAAAAAGGAGTTCCTGTACCTGCATTGGCAAGGCCTTCTGGCCCCGTAACCCATCTCCAATCTCCTTCCGTTGCAGCATCACTACCACCAATCCAGCCTACTCCTAAAGCTTGTGAACCTGAAAAATCTGCTTCCGCTTGGGAAGTTAGGGTCGCTAAATATCCTTGTAAGCCAAAATATGTTCTTAAAGCAGCAGCATCTCTTGCCGCTGTCCATGTGATATTGGGACTGGAAATAAATTCATAATAGTGACCTGTGGGGGGTAAAAAATTTGCACTACCAGGAGTAATTGAAAATTGTCTAGTTCCCGTTGGACTTGCAGCACTGCTTGAATATTCCACGGCTAAAATAGCGGTTTCAAATTCTGCGTATGTTGTCGGGCCCTGAAGTGTAAGTTCTCCTTCCGTTGCATCCCATGTAGCCGTAATATTTGGATGTGTTCCGGTAAGGGTCAATAAATCTTCACCATTTATATATCCTGAAGAAATTTGGATATAAATAGCATCAGTTGTTGTATCATCTGCATCGGTAATGCTAATGGTCTCCACTATTGCTTGTGAAGTACCGGGACAGTATGCCTGATCTCCGGTCACTGTAAGTACAGGAGGTTGATCTACGGTTGGTACTATGGATTCGCTTAAGTCATCGGCTGTAGCGTTACTATCTGTTTGGTCTGCACTCACAGCAGTTATTGTATTTGTTATTGTGGAACCACTTGTACCACCATTCACACTAGCTGTAATATTCAGTGTTGCTGTTGATCCATTGGTTAAACTACCAATTGTCCAAACGCCAGTCCCTGAATTGTAAGAACCGTCATCGCCTACAAAAGACACACCAGCAGGTAAAATATCCGTTATGCTAACATTTGTGGCATCTACAGGACCATTGTTTGTTACAGAAAGTGTGTAAACTATATTAGACCCTTCATTTGGTGTGCTATCGTCAACGGTTTTGGTAACGGCCAAATCTGGATCTGTAGGGGCCAATGTACATACCTCAACCGAGAAGCTATTCAATGTACCCACATCGGAACCTGCATTATCAGCAACAGTCAAGGTCCAATTCCCGCTTGGATTTTCTCCAATAAAATCACTCAAATTACCTTCTGGCCTAAAAGTCCCTGTAAATGGAGCTGATCCTGAGGTAATATCTGTTCCTCCTGAATCGTCAAAAACTGTACTTGTATAGTCATCACCACTACCTCCATTACCCGATGACAATTCCACCGATGTTCCTGTTGGACTACTTAAAGTAATGGTTAGATCTGAATCCCATGGATGTGTTATATCTACTGTGACATTTACATCGGTTACAGAACTGGTTGTAGAAAAGTTGACCGTTCTCGAGACTCCAGTGGCATTGTTATCAGGTATTGAAATGTTAGGAGATGTGGACTCTGTTGTACATGTAGTTGCTACAGCAGTACCTTCCACCAAAACATCATCTATAAAATAATATTCATTGTCGCTATTTGCATTTGTAGCAAATTGTGCCCGAATCTCCAATGTTGAGCCGGACAGTCCAGTAATCGAATATGACGATGACACTCCATTTAAGGTAGAAGATTGATAATCTATCCAGCTCCCACCATCAATTCTATACGAACCTGAAAACCTATCGAATGTAGTACCCGCAGGACCACCGCCGTTTTCCACTTCGTTGAATCCAGCGTCCAAGCTAAACTGAACATTGGTGTATCCAGATATATCTATTGACCCTGTGGACCAAGTTTCAATTTCATCTGTATTTCTACCATGCATTACCTGATCACCGCTCAAGTTTTCCACATCTAACCGTCTAATAACGTTATTATGGGTCTCACCTGAAACGGTCCATGTTGTTGCTTCTGGTCCTGTTGCTGTTCCCGAGACATCTTGAACGGCTGTTGGACTTTCAAAATCCTCAAACCAAATTGTAGTTTGCCCAGATACGGTAACTGTTCCTAAAAAAAGGATAAAAAGTATTAGACTTTTGATATAGAGGTTTTTCATCTAAAGATGTTAATTGTGAAATTGATAGGTGTATTTTCAATACTATCAAAATCTCAATAAAGATAGAATTGTGGTAAACCGTTATCTAAAAAATGTTGTAAAGAATTGAAAAAGAGTTGTTCAATGGGCAAAAAAGCATGTTTCTTGCATATTTATATCAATTTTTCTTAACCCTGTACGTAATTCTTCTATTTGTGATTACACTTGCTACGCGAATAGACAGCACTACCGTGCTTGAGGTTGCAGAACTACATATATATACGGTGTTCGATACCAATACCCGATATTGCTCCCCATCATTTGCTGTGGTAGGGTTGGTTACTGTTAACGTACTTGTGGTTGATCCACTATAGATTCCTGTGTCCATTATATTTTCCCAAGATGCGCCATTAAAACGCTGCCACTGATAAGTATTTGCGTCTGTAACTGTAACCCCAAATGTTGTTCCACATCCTGGACATGTAGTTGCATCAACAGGTTGAACTGTAATTGCTGGTGGAGTAGTTGCTTCCTGAAAATCAAAGGTACTATTGCTATCTATATCATTTGGAGTCGTATAACCGTCAGAATTTCCACTTACTGAACCATCTGAATTATATCCGGTTCCTTGGAGTTCTCCTGGTTTTGTACCGCTCTCTGTAAAGCCCGCCTCAAGAACATCGTTACAACCGTCATTGTCACTATCAAATTCTACGTAATCTGGCACACCATCGGTATCGGTATCTGTGGGAGCATACGCAGGGTCTAAGATTCCACTATCCACCGAGGTTTCTATTACATCATAAACACCGTTATCGCCCACTGAACCATTACTGCTATCTATTACTCCATCATTATTGGCATCCAGACTTCCATTATTATTTTCAACAATATCATAAATACCATCATTGTCCGCATCCACATCAAAATTATCAAAGACGCCGTCGGTATCTGAATCTTGGCATGTTGGGGTCGATGTTACTGAAATCTGCACATCGTCTATAAAATTACCACTAGAGATACTTCCTGAACCTGTAGATACCGCCTCAAATATAAAATAGGTATTACTTTGACCTGCTGGTACTGTATAACTTCCTGTATAATAAACCCAGGCTGTATTTGGACTGGTCATGGTAGTTTCTACAGTTGCTGAAGCCAAATCTGCACCAATTTTCACTTCAGCCACATCTGTACCACCACGCCCTCTATGTCTTACAGACCATTGTACTACTGAACCTGGGGTTAAACACAATATTTGATATAAGGCCGAATTTTGCGTGGCATTTAATTCTGCAAACTGATTTCCTTCAAAAGATGGAACACCATAAAAACCTGTAGACCATATTTCAATTTTATTGTCCGTAGAGGTAGTTTCCCAACCTGGTATATCATCAGCATCCAAAATTCGATAAGTACTGGAGGGAATTGTTGGACTTTCAAGACCTTCATTCACAATTGGTTCCAAACATACCACTCCCAGACACTCATCACTGTCCAAAACACCATCATTATCATCGTCTAAATCACAAATATCCCCAATGCCATCACCATCATTGTCTTCTTGTAAGGGATTAGCTTCAGTTGGGCAATTATCCAATGAATCAACAATACCATCGCCATCCGCATCTGGATTAACAATCAACTCAGCCTGAACTGAAGTAATCGTGGTACATATATATGTATCATCCGTTATAATTACTTGATATAAGTACCCATCTTGAGATGATAATACATTGATTGCCGTATAAGACGAAGAAGTGGCTCCTGAAATATCGCTAAAACTTGTACCTCCGTTGGTACTTCTTTGCCATTGATATGAAAGCGACGTACCTACAGCCACAACTGAAAATATGGCATCATCACCTGGATTTACAGTTTGGTCCTGTGGTTGTGTTGAAATTGTTGGTACAGTACCTGCTTCTGTATAATCGAAAGTGCTGTTGGTATCTGCATCATTCGGTGTTGTATAACCATCAGCATTGCCGGTTACCACACCGGTTGTTGTATCATATCCTGAACCATCAAGTTCTCCGGTGATACTACCGTTTTCGGTGAATCCGGCCTCAACCACATCGTTACATCCATCGTTATCACTATCAAGTTCTAAATAATCGTTAGTACCATCTGTGTCTGAATCGGCAACGGTATAGTTTACCGTTCCACTATCTTCTTGTCCACTGGCCTGCACACTATCTGGCACACCGTCTGCACCAACAGCTCCTGTTAGACGACCTGATGTTTGTGCTTGTTCATGACCAGCTTCAATTACATCGTAAATACCATCATTATCGCTATCTAAATCCAAACGGTCTTCTACTCCATCCTTATCACTATCTATACCAGCTCCCCAAATAATGGCATTTACCAAAAGGTCTTCACCAGCTAAATTAAAGCCAGACCCTCCTTGATTTGAATGGGGTACTATAACTCTTCGCCCAGGTGCTGTGCCTACTTCCATTGCATCACCATTTTCCCAAGCGGCAAGTGATACAGAGCCATTGGGATGGTTTCCCAAAATTGTACCCGAAGTTATTCCATTTGCATGGTATGATGCGTCTCCAATATCATAATTCCCCAACGACAGACCAGATGTTATAGGGTGCGTATTGTTGGTTATGTTTACAATGTTTGTTACACTATTGCCCCCGGTAGAAGCTCCAAGTATATCATCATGTAGTGCATTCTCACTGGTAACAACTCCATTGCTTGTAGTTGTTAGGTTACTTATGTTTCCAAGTGCGGTTCCACTGCTGGCATCTTCATAGATAAATACAACTGCATAGTTATTGGCATTACCTCCAACATTGTCCGCAACAACGGTCACAGTATAACCCAAAAGGTTTAATTTATCAATTGCATTTTGTTCCGAGGTTGTGGGTACTCCATCGTCATCCACCCATAAAACTGTATTGGTATTCGGAGCTTCAACAGCATCCAAAATACCGTCATTGTCATCATCAGCATCAAACATATCGTATATGCCATCGCTATCTGAATCCGGCCCATATGTTGCAGTAAAAAGTACGTCATCAATATAGATTCTCTCACTACCTCCCCAATTTGTGCCATCACCCCTAAAACGTATTGAAGATGAAGCCGAAATTTCGTTTACTGCCAAGTCATATGAAAGTGTACCCGTACCGTTTAACGTAGCTATTGTATTGTATGATGAACCATCGTAAAGTTGCACCAATAAAGGCTCATTTCCATTGGTTCTGTTATAGCTAAGGGTCAAGGTAACTGCTATTGCCCCAGATAAATCCAAGTCCCTGGTAATATAATCGTTATCTATATTTCTGAGTTCCAATTCCCCCCTGGAAAGAATCACTTCAATCGTACCGTTGGCCGCATCATCATCATCCCCAGTCTCATCCCAACCGGATAAAAAGTTCCGCGTTCCATCGTTTTCCGTGTAAGATTCTATGTTGAAATCATCCAAAAACGTTTCTTGGCCAAAGGCAGCTGTGGCAAAAAAAATGGCTATCAAGAATAAACTATTTCTAAGAAAAGGGGTCACGTATGGATATTTATAAACAAAACTGTTTACTAATCCCGTAAAAATAGATGGGAAGCCCTTGTATGCCCAAAAAATGTTGTCTATACCAATATTCCACTAGTGAAGACAGTAAATACTGGTGTATGTATTTCCAGATATCTATAAGAATACTAAAAACACATTTTGTCGATAAAGCCTTTAAACCCAAACCTCTCCGAAGGGAAAACTAAAAAGCATTTTAAAACAGTGAAGAATAATTTTTCAACTTGAAGTAAATCAATCAAAAATGATAAACTCAGATCGTCTATTTAGTTGATGCTTTTCTTTGGAGCAGGAAATACCGTTTTCGCATTCGTTAACCAGTCGGGTCTCTCCATAACCTTCACCTTCTAAGCGGTCTGCACTAATTCCCTTTGAAATCATATAAGCAACTGTGGATTCGGCTCTTTTTTGGGATAGCCATAGGTTGTAAGCATCATTACCCCTACTATCTGTATGGGAATTGACTTTTATCTTCAAGCTTGGATATTTCTCCATTGCAACGATGACCTTCTGAATTTCAATCTCCGCATCTGGCCTAATATTAAATTTGTTCAAGTCGAAGTAAATTGTGCTCAATTGAAGTAATTTGGCCAAATCGTCTCCAAAACCACCAGTGACGACATCACGTTCCAAGTAAAAATCAACAATTCTTGGCTTTCCATAAGACTTGTTCAAATATTCCTCAGCTGGCACATAACCATCACGGGATGCCCTTACAAAATTCCCTTTCGCGCAATCCAAACCTAAAACATAATTACCTTTATCATCCGTTATTGTGGAGGAAACCTCGTTGTTTTCTTCATCAATAATTTTAACGGTAGCTCCTACTAACACTTCATTGGAAATACGATCTCTTACCGTACCAGTAACATCTTGCAAACAATCTAAAACCAAAGGTTCTGTCTCTACAAATGTGTAAATATCATCTTCACCTAAACCACCTTCTCTGTTGGATGAAAAATAGCCCTCTTTATTTTCGTCATCTATGATAAATGTAAAATCATCATATTGTCCGTTAACCGGTCTGCCCACATTTACGACAGGTTCTTGAAAGTTGCCAAAAGCAATTTTAGTTGCAAAAATATCTAGCCCACCAAGACCTTGATGCCCATCAGAAGAAAAATAGAGTACTCCATCTTTGGTAATAAAAGGAAATGTCTCCCTAGCCGATGTGTTTATATTTTTTCCTAAATTGATAATAGGACCGTATGTTCCGTCTCCTATTATTTCCGTCATGAATATATCCGATGCCCCATGTGTTCCTGGCATATCGGAAACAAAGTAGAGCTTTTTCTCATCTGGACTCAGCACTGGATGTGCAACTGAGTATGAATCATTGTTGAAGGGCAGTTCAACAATATTGGTCCACTCGTTTTCAACTAATTCAGCTCTATAAACCTTCAAGCGAATAACTCCATTTTGATCCTTGTACTTTTTTCCATCCAAGAAATTGTTTCTTGTAAAATACATGGTCAATCCATCTTTGGTGACAACGGAAGTGGATTCATGGAGTCTTGTATTTACATCTCCATCCAATTTAACAACTGTATTGTTAGAAACACTATCTGCATTTACCTTATATAAATCCAAAAAATCCCTTGAGTTCCAGGTATGCCTATACCTCGCTAAATTCCCGGTATCCCTGTCAGAAGAAAAAATAAGACCTTGTTCATAGAACGAAGCTGCAAAATCTGAATATTTACTATTGAACTCAAACGGTTTGACTTCGTACCGACCAGAATTCTCCTCTATTTTAGTTAAATAATCGGCATCATATAAATTGTTTTCGTCTTCTACCGAGGTAATTTCTTTGAACCTTGCCATTATTTTGGCCGATTCTTCATATTCACCCAAGCTTTTTAAACTTTGTGCATATCTGAATATATAGTCTGGCTCCGTTTCATCGGGATAGGTCTCTGCAAGTCTTTTATATACGTTGGCAGCTTCTTGATACTTGGCATTGAAATAGTATGAATTTCCCAATCGTTTTAACAAATCTTCGGAAACATAGCCTTTATCAAGAACTTTTTTATAAATATCTATTGCCGGACTAAAGGAATATTCGTCATATTGTTCATCCGCCTTAACTTTAACCTTCGCTTGTTGTTTTTCATTAACCTTATCCTGTGCGGCGATATTGGTTAAATAACCTAAAAACACGAGTATAAATATGAGTATTCTTTTTAGCATCTTACTATATTAAAAGAATCTAGGCGATACTGTTTTTTGAAACGCTTTTATCAACTCCAACCTTAAAAACACTTCAAAGGAGCCGTCATTAAATTGGGTTCCTCCCAATTCTGTTGTTTCTCGGTCATAAGCAAGACCCAGCATAATCTGATCGGTAACCTGAAATCCTGCTAAAGCACTTATCGCCGCGTCAAATCTATATGCCGCTCCAAAACTGAATTTGTCCGCATACAGAAAATTGGCAGATAAGTCAACTTGCAAAGGAGCTCCACCCACTGCTTTGGTCAAAAGTGCTGGTTTAAATTTAAGGTCTGCATTTAAATCAAAAACATAACCTGTAATTAAATAAAAATTAATCCGCTCCGTAGCCAAAAAATTCACCGACTCAGGGTCACTTGAACCATTGTCAAAGTATTCGGTTTCTAAAATATTGGGAGCAGAAACCCCTGCATAGAACTTATCTGTATGATAGTATATTCCCAAACCAAAATTGGGTGAAAATTGATTATCAATATTATCTTGATTAACTACTTCTTGGTCGAAATTGCGAAGGCCATTGAAATCTAGATTTAGCATATTACCTCCTGCTTTTAATCCAAAAGAAAGTTTCGCATCCAACGAAACATCTATTGTATATGACAGTACTGCATCCAAATACGTTTCTTGTACCACGCCATCACCAATATTATCATTTACCAGTGAAATACCATAACCCAATCTACTATTTCGAATAGGAGAATGAAGATTTACTGTAAAGGTCTCCGGAGCTCCATCCAGTCCGACCCATTGGGAACGGTACAGCCCGGCAAAACTTAATTGCCCTCTAGATCCAGCGTAAGCTGGGTTAACGCTTAGTGTATTGAACATATACTGAGTATACTGGGCATCTTGCTGCGCTACAAGACCCTGAACTACCATTCCAATAAATAAAAACGGAATTAAAAAATTCTTTTTAATCATTCTATTTAAATATGTTATCTACTTATGTATATGTATTCTGAGTCTGTAAAACTTCCTTTTTCGGTTTGGTAGTCAAATATATAAAAATATACACCGGCTGGAAGGTAATCGTTCACACTTAAAGTTGATCTACCACGCGAACGTCCATCAAAAACATTATTTACATTATTGTAGTCTTTCCCCTCATATACGGCAACTCCCCAACGATTAAAAATTCTAAGTGTACTTGATGTTATTTTATCAACACCTCTAATAAATAGAAAATCATTTTTAAGATCTCCATTAGGCGTTAGCATTTGATTAACTGAAATGTTTTCTATAGATACCGAAACTGTAGCCGTATCACAGTTGTCAGGGTTAGCCGACTCACAAATGGTATAGTCAATAGTGTAAATGCCATCAGACGTTCCAGGAGCCACATTGATGCTTCCGTCCTGATTAACCGTCAGTACGTTGGTTGGAGTCGAAGTCAAAATTACATCAGACAATGCAACTGTTTCACCGTTAAGGGTATCGTTTAAAAGCACATTACTATTGGGAATAATTCCGCCAGAACTATCTGAAGTATAGGCATCATCCATCGCGTCGATTATATTCTCCATCCCTGGTCCCACTTCTACGGTAACCGTACCTGTATCGCAGTTGTTAACATCAGCAATTTCACAAATGGTATATTCAATAGTGTAAGTACCTTCTGGTGTTCCAGGGACCACACTGACACTTCCATCTTCGTTAATGCTCAGTTCGTCCGTGCTGGTCGATGTCAATATAACATCCGTCAAGGTCACAGGTTCTCCATTCAAAGTATCATTTGAAAGCACATTGCTATCGGGAATTACCCCATCAGAACCTTCAGAAGTGTAGGCATCATCTATGGCATCGATTACATTCCCCATGCTAGGATCCACTTCTATGGTAACTGTACCTGTGTCGCAGTTGTTGACATCAGCAATTTCACAGATGGTGTATTCAATGGTGTAGGTCCCTTCTGGTGTTCCAGGGGCTACGCTGACACTTCCATCTTCGTTGATGCTCAGTTCGTCCGTGCTGGTCGATGTCAATATAACATCCGTCAAGGTCACAGGTTCTCCATTCAAAGTGTCGTTTGAAAGCACATTGCTATCGGGAATTACTCCATCAGAACCATCAGAAGTATAGGCATCATTCACAGCGTCGATTACGCTTGGAATATCAGGGTCCAGGTAGTCCGGGGTCCCGTCATCGTCCGTATCGTCATTGGTGGGGTCACCGTCTTCATCGACATCCTCGTCAGGGGTGTCGATGCCATCGCCGTCATCGTCAAAGTCACGGTAGTTCACATCCTCGGTGCCATCGGTGTCCGGTAGGTCGTTCGCAGGATCGTCGATCTCGTCGTTAACGTCATAGCCATCGTTGACATCACTGCCCTCGTAGCCATCGTCAAGTCCGTCATTGTCCGTATCAACCCCAGTGTACGTCTGATCGGGAATACCATCAAAGTTGAAGTCGTTCCCCTCGTTGTTGTCCAGAACCAGGTCGTTGTCGCTGTCGTCGTCAAGATAATCCGGAAGCTCATCCGCACCGTCAGTGTTCTCAGGGGTCAAACCGCCAAGGTAGGCCGAGTTCACCCCATCATTGGCAGCATAGGTAGCCTCATCGTCATCGTTCGGCGCAACATAGCCATTGGTGGGCTGGGCCTCAACATTGTCGGGAATACCATCGTCGTCACTATCGATGTCCAAATGGTCGGGGCGGCCATCGCCGTCACTGTCCAATGGATCTGTGAGCGGATCGTTGTCATTGTCGTTATTGGGGTCCTCGGTGGTATCCAGGATCCCATCATTGTCATCATCAAGGTCAACACTGTCAGGTACGCCGTCATCGTCCGTGTCCTCCCTGTCATCGGTAGGGTCCAGATAGTCCGGGGTCCCGTCATCGTCCGTATCGTCATTGGTGGGGTCACCGTCTTCATCAACATCCTCGTCAGGGGTGTCGATGCCATCACCGTCATCGTCAAAGTCGCGATAGTTCACATCCTCGGTGCCATCGGTATCCGGCAGGTCGTTCGCAGGATCGTCGATCTCGTCGTTAACGTCATAGCCATCGTTGACATCACTGCCCTCGTAGCCATCGTCAAGTCCGTCATTGTCCGTATCAACCCCAGTGTACGTCTGATCGGGAATACCATCAAAGTTGAAGTCGTTCCCCTCGTTGTTGTCCAGAACCAGGTCGTTGTCGCTGTCGTCGTCAAGATAATCCGGAAGCTCATCCGCACCGTCAGTGTTCTCAGGGGTCAAACCGCCAAGGTAGGCCGAGTTCACCCCATCATTGGCAGCATAGGTAGCCTCATCGTCATCGTTCGGCGCAACATAGCCATTGGTGGGCTGGGCCTCAACATTGTCGGGAATACCATCGTCGTCACTATCGATGTCCAAATGGTCGGGGCGGCCATCGCCGTCACTGTCCAATGGATCTGTGAGCGGATCGTTGTCATTGTCGTTATTGGGGTCCTCGGTGGTATCCAGGATCCCATCATTGTCATCATCAAGGTCAACACTGTCAGGTACGCCGTCATCGTCCGTGTCCTCCCTGTCATCGGTAGGGTCCAGATAGTCCGGGGTCCCGTCATCGTCCGTATCGTCATTGGTGGGGTCACCGTCTTCATCAACATCCTCGTCAGGGGTGTCGATGCCATCACCGTCATCGTCAAAGTCGCGATAGTTCACATCCTCGGTGCCATCGGTATCCGGCAGGTCGTTCGCAGGATCGTCGATCTCGTCGTTAACGTCATAGCCATCGTTGACATCACTGCCCTCGTAGCCATCGTCAAGTCCGTCATTGTCCGTATCAACCCCAGTGTACGTCTGATCGGGAATACCATCAAAGTTGAAGTCGTTCCCCTCGTTGTTGTCCAGAACCAGGTCGTTGTCGCTGTCGTCGTCAAGATAATCCGGAAGCTCATCCGCACCGTCAGTGTTCTCAGGGGTAAGACCCTCATCACCACTTCCTTCGTAAGCATTGTCAAGACCATCATTGTCATCATCCTCTCCAGTGGGGGGAACATAATCGGCAGTTGGTTGTGCTTCTACATTGTCTGGAATCCCATCATTATCACTATCAATATCCAATCGATTTGGTATGCCATCAGTATCTGAATCTACATCAACACTGAAATTAGTTGTTTGTGGATTAATAAAATTATCCAGACATGTAAATTGAATTCCAGCTTGTCTTGCTACTCGTGTTGTAAAATTATTGTTATTTGAAGGTTGTATTCCAAATCTAAAAACGAAAGTTGAAATATTCACGAATTCCACAGCAACATTTACTGATGGGTTTTCGTTGGATATTCCAGGGAATTCCGTAGTACCCCCATTAATAAGGAGACCACCTGGTGTATTGTTTACCAGTACATCTGTATTCTCATCGACGGTAAAACTAGTAGGGGTATCAAACCGGTTGAATTCTTGATAAACGTTGCCACCATCAACATCTATGAAATTTGCGATTAATTCATTTAGGACAACAGGTGTATTGGTTCCTGAATTAACAATAGTTATTCTAAAATCAACAAAAGGTCTCCTAATATCATCTGTTGTAGTAAAGAAAATCTCTGGTTTAAAAAATTCAGGATCAGTTTCATTTTGATCTAAGAACTTAATTTCTCCGTTTACAACTTCTTCCAAAGTTACAAGCGCATCCAATTCAGATGTTACATTTGAAAATCTATAAACAGCACCCTCCATCAAAGCATCACCAGATTCTAAAGTGGGAACAGAGTCAAATTCCAGATTAGGAACTGTCTCACAATCAAAATCGGTGCTTAAAACGCTGGATTCGTTTTTATCCAAAATTCCATCATTATCCGAATCCAAATCCAAATAATCTGGAACATTGTCATTGTCTGTATCAATTGGTGAAAGACCTTCTCCCGAACCGGGTGTAGTTTCATAGCTATCGTCCAATCCATTTTTATCATCATCTACCAAGGATGGTTCTAGATAGTCTGTAACCGTTTGCGCTTCTATATTATCTAAAATTCCATCATTATCTGAATCCAAATCCAAATAATTAGGAACCCCGTCACCATCGCTGTCTGTGAAATTGGTTTCTGGGTTATTATCGCCATCAAGGTTTTCATCTTCATTCGCATCAATGATCCCATCTCCATCATCATCAATATCTTGGCTATTTAGAACCCCATCTCCATCGGTATCCTTGTCAGTTAAAAAAATGGTTGCAGTTCCATCTGCAACGGGGCTATTCTCAAAAGCAGTAATACTGGTGAAAACGGTGAATCCTACTAGTAAAAAAAGACTGTATGAAACCTTTTTCTTAAAATTTAAGAAAGTATTTTTTTCCATAAATGATAGTTTTGGTCAACTAATCACCATGGCATGCAGTTTCCGTAAGTGTAAGAAAATGGGGCTTTTCTTATTTAATATTAGTGGTTATTTGTGTTCTCTACGCTCCAAATAATCTCAAGCGCATAATTAATGCATTTAAGACTTCTCACCTATTTTAATCGATAAAAAGCGTATTCTTCATTATAATTTACCACCTATAATAATACGTTAGAGTTTGGAAAAAAGATTACCGTATGGTAAAAAAACAAAATCTAAAGCAGGCGAAAATTACTTTACTTTTTTATTTTTTAGGGTGATTATCCTACTTTTTTTCCATTAATTCTATCAACAATTACTTATGATGTTATAAATCAATTGGAAAAGGGATAATTACCCTATTTTTGCCCAAATTTTTGCAGATGGATTTTGAAAATGAGATAGCAAGACGTAGGACTTTTGGGATTATTTCCCACCCTGATGCGGGAAAAACCACTTTAACGGAAAAACTGTTGCTTTTCGGCGGTGCAATACAAGAAGCTGGAGCCGTAAAGAACAATAAAATCAAAAAAACCGCTACCAGTGATTTTATGGAAATTGAACGCCAGAGGGGAATCTCGGTGGCTACATCTGTGTTGGCATTTATTTATAATGACAAGAAAATAAATATTCTGGACACCCCTGGGCATAAAGATTTTGCTGAAGATACTTTTAGAACCTTAACAGCAGTTGACAGCGTTATTGTGGTTATTGATGTTGCAAAAGGTGTGGAAGAGCAGACAGAGAAATTGGTTGAAGTCTGTAGAATGCGAAATATCCCCATGATAGTCTTTATAAACAAACTGGACCGGGAAGGTAAAGACGCCTTCGATCTTCTGGATGAAGTTGAACAAAAACTTGGTCTGTCCGTGACTCCTCTCAGTTTTCCCATTGGGATGGGCTATGACTTTAAGGGAATCTATAATATTTATGAAAAAAACATCAATCTCTTTAGCGGTAATAGCAAGCAAAATATTGAAGAAACCATAGCATTTACCGATATTGAAAATCCTGAACTTGACAACATAATCGGAGAATCTGCTGCCCAAGAACTTAGAGATAACTTAGAATTGGTAAATGGGGTTTATCCTGAATTTGACAAAGATTCCTACTTAAAAGGAGAACAGCAACCTGTGTTTTTTGGTTCTGCTTTAAATAATTTTGGTGTTCGGGAACTGTTAGATTGTTTTGTTGATATTGCACCAACTCCAAGACCTAAAAATGCGGAGGAAAGAATGGTAGATGCCAATGAACCGGATTTTTCCGGTTTTGTATTTAAAATTCATGCCAATATGGACCCAAAACACCGAGATCGATTGGCTTTCATCAAAATTGTCTCAGGTACTTTTGAACGAAACAAACCTTATTTGCATGTAAGGCACGATAAAAAACTGAAATTTTCAAGTCCCAATGCTTTTTTCGCGGAAAAGAAAGAAATTGTGGATATCTCATACCCTGGTGACATTGTTGGTTTGCATGACACTGGTAATTTTAAAATTGGAGATACTTTAACAAGCGGTGAAAAGCTAAACTATAAGGGTATTCCAAGTTTTTCTCCGGAACACTTTAGATACATCAACAATGCGGATCCAATGAAAGCTAAACAACTCTTTAAGGGAATTGACCAATTGATGGACGAAGGTGTTGCCCAACTATTTACATTGGAACTGAACGGCCGTAAAGTAATTGGTACTGTTGGGGCGCTGCAATATGAAGTTATTCAGTACCGATTGGAACATGAATATGGAGCCAAGTGTACGTATGAAAATTTTCCAGTACATAAGGCTTGTTGGGTTGAAGCTGAAGATGCTTCCAATAATGAATTCAAAGAATTCAAGCGAGTGAAACAAAAGTTTTTGGCAACTGATAAACAAGGGCAACTTGTCTTCTTGGCCGATTCACAATTTTCCCTACAGATGACGCAACAAAAGTATCCCACAGTGAAGCTGCATTTTACTTCAGAATTCGACTAATTACTTAACAGTTAAAAGGTTGTGGGTTTGCATCCAACTTTATCCGTTTGTATATTCTTACTTTTTTTGTACTTTATTGGCGTATAACCAATAAATACCTTTTTTATGACAACCGATTCTTTAAACAAACCACCGGTTTGGTTCTGGGTGGTAAGCGTTATTGCTTTACTATGGAACCTAATGGGAGTAAGCGCTTATTTGGCTGATGCCTTCACCAGTATAGAACAATTGGAACAAATGAGCCAAGAAATGAGAGAACTTTATGAAGGCAGACCAGCTTGGGCAACCGCAGCATTTGCAATAGCAGTTTTTACAGGTACCATTGGATCAATTGCATTGTTACTTCGTAAGAAATGGGCTAGACCCTTATTGCTTGTGTCTGTTTTGGGTGCTATTCTCATAAATATTCATACCATTTTTTTGAGCAATGCCTTGGAAGTCATGGGCACTAATTCTGTGATTATGCCCATTATAGTTATTGTTTTTGGCATCTATCTTGTTTTCTTTGCCAAAAAAGGTGTTCAAAAGGGGTGGCTAAGCTAAATAATTACAGTTTTTGAATCTGAGTGTATTATACTCAGGTTTTACTTGGTATCTAACCAAAATTAAAATCTGTCTGAATCTGGCCAATATTGACCTTCAGACTTAATTTTATATTTCTTTAAAAAAGAGCGAATATCTTTATCAGGGTCCGTATCACCATAAGAAAACTTTTGGGCCAAAAGTTTTACGATTTTTCCTTTTCGCTCTTTTTCAGGTATATTGTTTTGATACTTTTTAAGGAATATTCTTTTTAGAAAATTCTTAGGTTCTAGTATTGTTAGTAAACTGTCTTCGCTACTGACTGAAATATATAATAAATGTTCACCACCAGAGCTATTATTTCTGATACACACCTTACCATTATAAATAAATACTTCCGTACTATTTGTTAGTCCTTTCTGATATAAAACATAATGATTTTCCATTTTTAGTATTCTTTTACAGATCTGTTATCTAAACCTCTAATTAATTTGCCTATTTACTGGCGCTTATAAATCTATTAATCACAAGAGCAAAAATAAAACCTATAACTGCATGTGCTATGGGAAAAACAAATAAAAGCATTAACCTCCCTAAACCATATTCATCATGCCCAATAAACTCCAATTTTCCATAAAGTGTATTAATTGTGTAAATCAATACTATTAAAAAATTAGTAATTAAATAAAGCCAAAAATGTCTCCAACTTTTAACCAAAAAAATACTTAAAATCCAGAGAGCAAGAGCAATAATTGGTAATATAAGTATCATTTTAGGATTGGGAATTTATGTCTAATAAATCCCTTTTTAAATTTTGTTTTGCCTCAATCATCTGTTGCCCGCTTTGTTTGTATTGTTTCAACTACTAATTACATGAAATTTTGTATTCAATCAGATACAACTTATAAAGAAACTACATATTATAGACTCCCCCATTGATATCAAGCGTAGCGCCAGTGATGAACCCATCGTATTCAGAGGCCAGATATAAAACCGCTCGTGCTACGTCATCTGCATTACCAGCTCTTTGGATTGGAATACCAGCGGTTGTTGCAGCAGCCGATTCCTTTGTTGTATGTGTATTATGAAACGAAGTTCCAAGAATAAGACCTGGGGCAACGGCGTTGACTCGTATCCCTTGAGGTCCCAATTCAGCGGAGAGTGCCCTCGTTAAGGTTAGTATAGCTCCCTTACTGGTAGAATACGCGAGAGAACCCGGGTGACCTCCTTTACGCCCGGCAAGTGATGCCAAATTAACAATACTACTGTTGTCATTTTTTGCTAGATGAGGCGATGCTGCCCTTGTCACAAACATCATAGAGGTAAGGTTAATATCCATTACCTTTTGCCAGAACTCTGCCTCCATTTCGCTCAGCAACTTACGTGCAACAAGAGAACCTGCGTTGTTGATTAGTATATCCAAACCACCAAGCGCTTCCACAGTTTTTTCGACTATTGCATAGGCGTCCGCTTCTTTTGTTAAGTCACCACTTACGGTAGTTGCTTTTTGTCCTTTACTAGTTGCATAATCCATCAATTGATTTGCGGTATCGGCACTAGAAAAATAGTGAATGCCCACATAGGCTCCGCTATCAATAAAATGCCTGGTGATTGATTCCCCTATTCCTTGGGCACCCGCTGTGATGAGAATTTTTTTCCCTTTTAGTTTGTTATTGTCTTTCATGTAAATCCTATTTCAAAAGGTTGATACTAGTAGTGAAAATATTAGTTGTGATTTTAGACGATATACTTTTATTTTTCAAATATAATAAGGTAAAATGGGCATTTTCAAATGTCCCTCCTGAAATCTGCATTTGCGATTATCTTCCAGTTGGTTCACAAATGGAGATGAAATAAAAAAACCGACACTCATTGTCGGTTTTTTATTTGTTATGCTTCTCCTGTAGGTCCAAAATTTAAAGGGATTGGAGGTTGCTCGTAATCCTTAATAGTACCATGTGCTTTCTCAAATCGTGTAACATTATCATTCAATGCCTTTAAAAACTTCTTGGCATGCTGAGGCGTTAGGACTATTCTACTCTTCACTTTTGCCTTAGGAGCTCCAGGCATCATGCTTATAAAATCAACCACAAATTCGGATACCGAATGATTGATAATCGCTAAGTTGGAATAAATTCCCTCAGCGGTTTTTTCATCCAATTCTATATTTATTTGCTTTTGGTTCTTATCTTTTTCAGCCATACTATTATTATAAAAAGAAAACCCTGACTATTGCCAGGGTTTATATATTAGAATTTAAATTCCTCTTTTCGAGCCATAATTTCATCGTACTCTTCTTTTGAGCCAACAATGATACTATTGTAATCTCTCATACCTGTACCGGCAGGAATCTTATGTCCAACAATAACATTTTCCTTTAATCCTTCCAAGGTATCTACTTTACCGCTTACCGCAGCTTCGTTCAATACTTTGGTAGTCTCCTGGAACGATGCAGCTGAGATAAATGATTTGGTCTGCAACGAGGCACGTGTAATACCTTGTAAGATTGGAGTAGCTGTAGCAGCTACAGCATCTCTTGCAGTTACAAGGGCCTTATCAGCTCTTCGAAGAACAGAGTTTTCATCTCTTAATGCACGGGCAGAAATAATCTGTCCAGCCTTAAGGTTCTCAGAATCTCCAGCTTCTTCAACAACCTTCTGTCCAAAGATTTCATCATTCTCACGGATAAAGTCGTCTTTATGTACCAATTGATTCTCCAAGAATGTTGTATCCCCAGAATCTTCTATTCGTACTTTACGCATCATCTGTCTTACCACAACCTCAAAGTGTTTGTCATTAATCTTCACACCTTGCAATCGGTAAACTTCTTGTACTTCGTTCACCAAATACTGTTGTACTGCTGATGGTCCTTTAATCGCCAAGATATCTTCCGGAGTAATAGATCCATCCGACAATGGCATACCAGCACGAACATAATCGTTCTCCTGCACCAAAATCTGATTTGAAAGTTTAACCAAGTATTTCTTGATCTCTCCCAATTTAGATTCGATAATAATCTCGCGGTTACCACGCTTGATCTTACCAAATGAAACTACACCATCAATTTCAGAAACAACAGCTGGGTTAGATGGGTTACGCGCTTCGAAAAGCTCAGTAACTCTTGGAAGACCACCAGTAATATCCCCTGCTTTAGCAGATTTACGTGGAATCTTGACCAAGATCTTACCTTCCTTGATTTTATCACCATCGTCCACCATAATATGTGAACCAACTGGTAAGTTGTACGAACGTAAAGTCTCTCCCTTACCATCTTTGATTAAAAGGGTAGGAATCAGTTTCTTATTTCTAGATTCAGAAATTACTTTTTCCTGGAAACCTGTTTGTTCATCTATCTCAACTTGATACGTAATTCCTTGCTCAATATTTTCATATGCAATCTGTCCAGGGAATTCAGAAACAATTACTCCATTATAAGGATCCCACTGACAAATAACAGTTCCTTTCTTGATTTTATCTCCGTTCTTAACGAACAATTGCGAACCGTAAGGAATATTATTTGTACTTAAGGTAATACCTGTGGTAGCATCAACAACCTTAATTTCAGAAGTTCTTGAGATAACAATATTGGCTTTTTCACCATCACTATTTTCTCCAACAACTGTTCTTAGGTCTTCAATTTCCGCAATACCATCAAACTTAACCTCTAACTTGTTGTCCTCAGAAATGTTTCCTGCAATACCTCCCACGTGGAATGTACGCAATGTTAACTGTGTACCAGGTTCACCGATAGATTGTGCAGCAACAACACCAACAGCTTCACCTCGTTGTACCATTTTATTGGTTGCAAGGTTCCTACCGTAACATTTACCGCAAATTCCTTTGGGTGCTTCACAAGTCAATGCAGAACGCACTTCAATACTTTCAATTGGAGCTACTTCCACCTTTTTTACATCGGCTTCGGTAATTACTTGACCAGCAGTTAACAACAACTCTTCATCCAATGGATTGTATACATCATGTAGAGATACTCTTCCAAGAATACGTTCTCCAAGAGTTTCAACTATTTCTTCGTTCTTCTTTAAGGCTTTTACCTCAATTCCTCTTAATGTACCACAATCTTCAATATTGATGATTACATCTTGTGAAACATCCACCAAACGTCTTGTTAAGTATCCAGCATCTGCCGTTTTCAAAGCGGTATCTGCAAGACCTTTACGTGCACCGTGCGTAGAAATAAAGTATTCCAAAATGGATAATCCTTCCTTAAAGTTGGAAAGAATCGGGTTTTCAATAATCTCTCCACCACCTGCTGTTGATTTTTTAGGCTTAGCCATCAAACCACGCATACCGGTCAACTGACGAATCTGCTCTTTAGAACCCCTTGCACCAGAATCCAACATCATATATACTGAATTGAACCCTTGTTGGTCTTCTCGAATTCGCTTCATGGCCAATTCCGTCAACATTGCATTTGTTGATGTCCAAACATCAATAACTTGGTTATACCTTTCATTATTGGTGATAAGACCCATGTTATAGTTGGCCATAATACCATCAACTTGCCCATTGGCTTCATTAATCATCTCATGCTTCTCTGGTGGAATGATAATATCACCTAAACTGAAGGACAATCCTCCTTTAAAGGCAAAGTCATACCCCATGGATTTTATCTTATCCAAGAAGGCCGCTGTGGCTGGTACATCTGTAACAGCAAGAATATCTCCAATGATATTTCTTAGCGACTTTTTGTTCAATACTTCATTAATGAATCCTGCTTGCTCAGGCACAACGCTGTTAAACAATACACGACCAACTGTTGTGGCAATAATTTGATTAACAAGCTCTCCCTCTTCATTGAAATCTTTGGCTCTTACCTTGATTCCAGCATTCAAATCAACCTTTCCTTCGTTAAAGGCTATTTCCACTTCTTCAGCAGAGTAGAATGTCAAACCTTCACCTTGAATAGGCACTTCTTTGGTCGATTTTCTTTCTTTGGTCATATAATACAGACCCAAGACCATATCCTGGGAAGGAACGGTAATTGGAGAACCATTTGCAGGATTCAGGATATTTTGGGATGCCAACATTAATAATTGAGCCTCCAAAATAGCCTCTGGGCCCAATGGCAAGTGAACTGCCATCTGATCACCATCAAAATCCGCATTAAATGCCGTACATGCCAATGGATGCAAACGAATCGCCTTACCTTCAATAAGTTTTGGCTGGAACGCCTGTATACCCAATCTGTGCAATGTAGGGGCACGGTTCAATAATACTGGATGTCCTTTAAGGACATTTTCAAGGATATCCCAAACTACAGGTTCCTTTTTATCTATAATTTTCTTGGCTGACTTTACAGTTTTTACAATACCTCTTTCTATCAATTTTCTGATAACAAAAGGTTTGTACAATTCTGCTGCCATATCTTTTGGAAGACCGCATTCGTAAAGGTTCATCTCTGGACCAACGACGATTACCGAACGAGCTGAATAATCAACACGTTTACCCAAAAGGTTTTGACGGAAACGACCTTGCTTACCTTTCAATGAATCTGAAAGGGATTTCAATGGTCTGTTTGATTCTGTTTTGACCGCTGAAGCTTTTCTTGTATTATCGAAAAGAGAATCTACTGCTTCTTGAAGCATACGTTTCTCATTTCTCAAGATTACTTCTGGAGCTTTTATTTCCATCAATCGCTTTAAACGATTGTTACGGATAATAACTCTTCGGTATAAATCATTTAAATCTGAAGTGGCAAAACGACCCCCATCCAATGGAACCAATGGACGTAATTCTGGCGGAATAACAGGAACCACCTTCATGATCATCCACTCAGGTCTGTTTTCCCTATTTTCTTGAGATTCACGCAAAGCTTCAACAACTTGAAGTCTTTTTAAGGCCTCTGTCTTACGTTGTTTAGAAGTTTCCGTATTGGCTTTGTGCCTCAATTGATAGGAAAGTTCTTCCAAATCAATTCTCGACAACAAGTCAATTAAACATTCAGCACCCATCTTAGCTACAAACTTATTAGGGTCTGTATCTTCCAAATATTGGTTTTCTGCTGGAATGGATTCCAAAATGTTCAAATACTCTTCCTCGGTCAAGAAATCCATTTTATTGATTTCCTCACCTTCTGGACCTTTTGCAATACCTGGTTGAATTACAACATATCTTTCGTAATAGATAATCATATCCAACTTCTTGGAAGGTAATCCCAACAAGTATCCTATTTTGTTTGGAAGTGAACGGAAATACCAGATATGTGCTACGGGAACCACCAAATTAATGTGCCCAACACGGTCTCTACGCACCTTTTTCTCCGTTACTTCAACACCACAACGGTCACAAACAATACCGCGGTAACGGATACGCTTGTACTTTCCACAGGCACATTCATAATCCTTTACAGGACCAAAAATACGCTCACAGAACAATCCATCACGCTCAGGTTTGTGCGTTCTATAGTTAATAGTTTCAGGTTTTAAAACCTCTCCACGGGATTCACCCAAGATAGACTCCGGTGAAGCCAATCCTATGGAAATTTTATCAAACCTTTTTGGTGCGTTATTATCTTTTATTCTAGCCATAATACTATGGAGATGATATAATTAAAAAAACTTTTTTTCAATAGTGTTAACTATGTACTACTCTTCCAATCTAATATCCAAACCTAATCCCTTAAGTTCGTGCATCAATACATTGAAAGATTCTGGCAATCCAGGTTCTGGCATGGTTTCGCCTTTTACTATGGATTCATAGGTCTTGGCCCTTCCGATAACATCATCCGACTTAACGGTCAATATTTCCCGAAGTGTAGCTGAAGCTCCATAAGCCTCAAGTGCCCAAACCTCCATCTCACCAAAACGCTGACCACCAAACTGGGCTTTACCACCCAATGGTTGTTGTGTGATCAATGAGTATGGCCCAATAGATCTAGCGTGCATTTTATCATCTACCATGTGTCCTAATTTCAACATGTAGATAACACCAACGGTTGCTGCTTGATCAAAGCGTTTTCCTGTTCCTCCATCATATAGATACGTGTGTCCAAATCTTGGTACTCCAGCTTCATCTGTAAGTGCATTGATTTGGTCAAGAGTAGCTCCATCAAAAATTGGGGTTCCGTATTTTCTGCCCAGTTTAAGACCTGCCCAACCAAGAACAGTTTCATAAATTTGACCAATATTCATACGTGATGGTACCCCTAATGGATTCAATACGATATCCACCGGTGTTCCATCTTCCAAGAATGGCATGTCTTCTTGACGAACGATACGGGCAACAATACCTTTGTTACCGTGACGTCCTGCCATTTTATCACCAACTTTAAGCTTACGCTTTTTGGCAATATAGACCTTGGCCAACTTCATGATACCTGCTGGTAACTCATCCCCAACAGAGATAGTAAATTTGTCCCTTCTAAGATTTCCTTGAATGTCATTCAATTTAATCTTGTAGTTGTGCAACAAATCAGCTACATGTGCATTGGTTGTATTATCCGTAGTCCAGCTTCCGCCTACCAAGTGGGCAAAATCATCAACGGAATTCAACATTTTGATGGTGTATTTCTTTCCTTTTGGAAGTACTTCTTCACCTAAATCATTGATAACACCTTGTGAAGTTTTGCCATTGATCAATCCAAAGAGTTTTTCAATAAGAACATCTTTCAATTGTTCAAACTTAACTTCATAATCCATCTCTAATCTAGTGATGGCCTCTTTATCTTCAGAACGTTTTCTTTTATCCTTAATGGAACGAGAGAACAACTTCTTATCAATAACAACACCTCTTAATGATGGTGATGCTTTAAGCGATGCATCTTTTACGTCTCCAGCTTTATCACCAAAAATAGCACGTAACAGTTTTTCTTCCGGTGTAGGGTCAGATTCACCTTTTGGTGTAATCTTACCAATTAAAATATCACCAGGCTTCACTTCGGCACCAATCCGTATCATACCATGTTCATCCAAATCTTTGGTAGCTTCTTCTGAAACGTTAGGGATGTCGTTGGTCAATTCTTCAGCACCTAATTTGGTATCTCTAACTTCCAATGAATATTCATCAATGTGAATGGAAGTAAAGATATCTTCGCGAACCACTTTTTCTGAGATTACAATTGCATCCTCAAAGTTGTATCCTTTCCATGGCATAAATGCCACTTTTAAGTTTCTACCAAGTGCCAATTCACCTTTCTCTGTGGCATATCCTTCACAAAGTACTTCTCCCCTTTTAACCTTATCGCCTTTTTTAACGATTGGTTTTAGGTTGATGCTTGTACCTTGGTTTGTCTTTCTGAACTTAACGAGGTTATACGTTTTAGAATCTTCTTCAAAGCTTACCAATCGCTCCTCTTCAGTTCTTGTATACTTTATGGTTATTTTCTGAGCATCCACATATTCTATAACTCCATCTCCTTCCGCATTGATCAATACTCTAGAATCTTTGGCCACCTGTCTTTCCAAACCTGTTCCAACAATTGGAGACTGTGGTTTTAATAACGGAACTGCCTGACGCATCATGTTTGACCCCATCAATGCCCTGTTCGCATCATCATGTTCCAAGAAAGGAATCAAAGATGCCGAAATTGAAGCAATTTGATTTGGAGCAACATCCGTATAGTTTACCTCAGATGGGTCTACTACTGGGAAATCTCCTTCTTCCCTAGCAATTACTTTATCATCTTGAATTTTCCCTTTGTCATCCATTGGGATGTTTGCCTGGGAAATTTTCATTCCTTCTTCTTCCTCTGCGCTCAAGTACCTAAACTCCTTGGTATCAACAACACCATTTTCAACCTTTCGGTAAGGCGTTTCCAAGAAGCCCATTGGGTTTACTTTTGCAAATACTGAAAGTGACGATATCAAACCAATATTTGGTCCTTCTGGCGTTTCAATAGGGCATAATCTTCCATAGTGCGTGTAGTGAACGTCACGTACTTCAAATCCTGCTCTTTCTCTTGATAAACCTCCTGGCCCTAATGCTGATAATCTTCTTTTGTGTGTAATCTCTGCCAATGGATTGGTTTGATCCATAAACTGAGACAGCTGGTTTGTTCCAAAGAACGAGTTGATAACGGAAGACAATGTCTTGGCATTAATCAAATCGATTGGTGTAAACACCTCATTATCCCGAACGTTCATACGTTCACGAATGGTACGTGCCATACGTGCCAAACCAACACCAAACTGAGATGATAACTGCTCACCTACTGTTCTTACACGACGGTTGGACAAGTGATCAATATCATCAATCTCTGCTTTTGAGTTAATCAACTCAATCAAATATTTGATAATAGTGATGATATCTTCCTTGGTCAAGACTTGCTTGTCCATTCCAATATCCAACTGTAATTTTTTGTTCATTCTGTAACGACCAACTTCACCTAAGTTGTAACGTTGATCCGAGAAGAACAATTTATCTATAATACCACGAGCTGTCTCCTCATCTGGTGGTTCGGCATTACGTAATTGTCTATAGATATGTTCTACCGCTTCTTTTTCTGAGTTGGTAGGATCTTTTTGCAATGTATTGTGGATTATAGCATAATCCGATTGCGCATTATTTTCTTTGTGAAGCAAAATGGTCTTCACATCGGCATCAATAATTTCGTCAATATGCTCTTTTTCAAGAACGGTATCACGATCCAATATGATTTCATTTCGCTCAATGGAAACTACCTCTCCAGTATCTTCATCAACAAAATCCTCATGCCAAGTGTTCAATACCCTTGCAGCCAATTTTCGACCCAATACTTTTTTAAGTCCGGCTTTGGATACTTTTACTTCTTCTGAAAGATCAAAGATTTCCAATATATCCTTATCTCTTTCAAAACCGATTGCACGGAAAAGCGTGGTAACCGGTAATTTTTTCTTTCTATCAATATATGCGTACATGACGCCATTGATATCTGTGGCGAATTCAATCCAAGAACCTTTAAAAGGTATTACCCTTGCTGAATACAGTTTTGTTCCGTTTGCATGAAAAGATTGTCCAAAGAAAACCCCTGGAGATCTGTGCAACTGTGAAACCACAACTCTTTCGGCGCCATTGATAACAAAGGTCCCGCTAGGAGTCATATAAGGAATGGTACCTAAGTATACATCTTGTACTATGGTCTCAAAGTCTTCATGCTCTGGATCTGTGCAAAATAATTTCAATCTAGCCTTTAAAGGTACACTATAGGTAAGCCCCCGTTCTATACATTCTTGTATGGAATAACGCGGTGGATCTATAAAGTAATCCAAAAACTCAAGTACAAACTGGTTTCTGGTGTCTGTAATTGGAAAATTTTCCATGAAGGTATTGTAGAGACCTTCATTTCCTCTTTCATCAGATTTCGTTTCAAGTTGAAAAAAGTCTTGAAAAGATTTAATCTGAATGTCCAAGAAATCCGGATATTCCGGTATGTTCTTAGCGGATGCAAAATTTACTCTTTCAGTATTGTTTGTGAACATCTATGGACAAATTTTGATAGTGAATTCTCAAATGGGTAACGTGTGCCATCACACGCTGCTATAAAAACAGGCTAAGGTCTAACCGTTTTACGGAAAGACCTTAACCAAATTTGTATGGTAAAAGCTACTATTTAAGCTCAACTTCTGCTCCTGCTTCTTCCAATGATTTCTTGATACCTTCTGCCTCATCCTTGGCAACACCTTCCTTAACAGCTTTTGGTGCGCTGTCAACGATGTCTTTGGCATCTTTTAATCCAAGACCAGTTAATTCCTTAACTAGTTTTACTACTGCCAATTTAGAACCACCGGCAGCTGTAAGGATTACATCAAATTCTGACTTTTCCTCAGCAGCTTCAGCGTCACCACCACCAGCGGCACCGCCACCAGCAACAGCTACTGCAGCAGCAGCAGGCTCAATACCGTATTCTTCTTTTAAAATGTCGGCCAACTCATTTACCTCTTTTACTGTAAGGTTTACCAACTGTTCTGCAAAATCTTTTAAATCTGCCATTTTTCTATCGTTTAATCAAATTTTTAAAATATACTTAGTTTATTGTGCGCGAATTATTTTTCAGATAATGTTTTAAGAATACCGGCCAATTTACCGCCACCAGATTTAAGTCCAGAAATAACATTCTTGGCTGGTGATTGTAACAATCCGATAATATCCCCAATAACCTCTTCTTTGGACTTGATGTTAACAAGTGAGTCAAGGTTTTCATCACCTACATAGACAGCCTCTTCTATAAAAGCTCCTTTAAGTAATGGTTTATCTGATTTTTTTCTGAAATTTTTGATAAGTTTTGCCGGAGCATTCCCGGTTTCGGACAACATCAAAGATGTATTTCCTTTTAAAACATCAGGAAGTTCCCCGAACTCCTTATCTGAAGCTTCCATTGCTTTTGCAAGCAATGTATTCTTCACAACTGCAAGTTTAATATTAGCCTTAAAACATGCCCTTCTTAAATTTGAAGTGGCAACGGCATCCAATCCTGAAATATCCGCTAAATAAATATTAGCGCTATCAGCCAACTGTGCAGTCAAATCTTCTATTACTGTTGCTTTTTCTTCTCTTGTCATAGTTAAAATATTGAACTACCAGTTACGAAACTGCTTTTGGATCTAATTGAACACTAGGACTCATTGTACTTGACAAATAGATACTCTTCATATAAATACCCTTTGCAGCTGCTGGTTTAAGCTTTACCAAAGTATCTAAAAGTTCTTTGGCATTCTCAGCAATTTTATCTGCCGAAAAAGATGTTTTAGCTACCGCAGCATGTACAATTCCAGTCTTATCAACTTTAAAATCAATTTTACCGGCCTTAACTTCTGAAACTGCTTTTGCAACATCCATTGTTACTGTACCCGTTTTTGGATTGGGCATTAAACCTCTAGGTCCTAAAACTCTACCGAGTGGACCAAGTTTACCCATAACGCTTGGCATGGTGATGATAACATCAACATCTGTCCAACCTCCTTTTATTTTATCCAAATATTCATCTAACCCTACAAAATCAGCACCAGCCTCTTTAGCTTCTGCTTCTTTATCTGGGGTCACCAATGCTAAAACTTTTACGTCTTTACCTGTTCCATGTGGAAGGGTAACAACACCACGTACCATTTGATTTGCTTTCCTTGGATCCACACCCAAACGAACCGCTAAATCAATGGAAGCGTCAAACTTTACATTGGTTATTTCTTTTACTAAAGCAGATGCTTCATCCAAAGAGTATAGTTTGTTCCTATCTATTTTGGAATTAGCTTCTTTTTGCTTTTTAGTCAATCTTGCCATTATAAATTGCTTTAAGATTTTAAAAAGGTCTTTTTCCAGATACTTTGAGTCCCATAGATCTTGCCGTACCTGCAACCATACTCATTGCAGATTCTACGGTAAAAGCATTCAAATCGACCATTTTGTCTTCAGCGATTTGCTTTACTTGATCCCAGGAAACATTACCTGATTTAACCCTGTTAGGTTCGCCAGATCCTTTTTTAATCTTTGCTGCTTCCAACAATTGAACTGCCGCCGGTGGTGTCTTTACAACAAACTCGAAAGATTTGTCTTTGTAAACGGTGATAACAACAGGTAATACTTTACCTGGTTTGTCCTGTGTACGCGCATTAAACTGCTTACAGAACTCCATGATGTTAACACCAGCAGCACCTAAGGCGGGTCCAACCGGTGGCGACGGATTCGCAGCACCTCCCCTGACTTGTAATTTAACTACCTTATCTACTTCTTTTGCCATTGATTTTAATTAAAATGAAAGTGTGTTAATTGGAAGCAACACAACTTTATATATGTAACAGCTCTATTATACTTTTTCTACTTGCATATAACTCAATTCCAACGGTGTCTTTCTTCCGAAAATTTTCACCATGACCTCAAGCTTACGCTTTTCTTCATTGATTTTTTCAACAGTTCCATTGAAACCATTAAATGGGCCATCAATAACCTTAATTGTTTCACCAAGTACAAAAGGAATCGCAATATTGTCAGTGTTAACAGCAAGTTCATCCACTTTACCTAGCATACGGTTGACTTCTGATTTCCTTAAAGGAACAGGGTCACCGCCCTTGGTTTCACCCAAGAAGCCAATTACATTTGTTATGGAGCGTATGATATGTATCATTTCTCCTCCCAAATTGGCCTTTATCATTATATATCCGGGAAAGTAAACCTTTTCTTTATTGATTTTCTTTCCGTTCCGAATCTGTACTACTTTTTCTGTTGGAACAAGCACATCTTCCAGATAATCTGCAAAACCGTTACGTTCAACTTCGCTTTCAATGTATCCTTTGATTTTATTCTCTTGGCCACTGACCGCTCTTACCACATACCATTTTTTATCCAGAACCTCAGACATACCCAACTATCCTATTACGTTATCAAAATACAATCGAATCAACTTACTGAAAAGTGAATCCACTCCCCATGTAGCCAATGCAAACAAAATTGAAAAAACTGCCACCACTACCATTAGATTGGAAGCTTTCTCCCTATCTAACCAGGTAACATTGTTCTTTAACTCCTCGAATGATTCCTTTATGTAAGTGAACATATTCTATTTTGTATTTTCCAGCACGGGCGGAGAGGCTCGAACTCCCGACACCTGGTTTTGGAGACCAGTGCTCTACCAACTGAGCTACGCCCGTAAATTATGGCGTCTTACTATCTCAACTTTCAGAGATGAACTACACCCGCTTCTATTTACGTCGAAAGGTATCCGTCATTTGACGGACACCCCTTTAACGTAAACTATGATTATATAATAATTTTAATCTAAAATCTTAGTAACCTGACCAGCACCTACTGTTCTACCACCTTCACGGATAGCAAAACGTAGACCTACACTTAGTGCAATTGGCTGAATCAACTCTACTGTAATAGTTAAGTTATCTCCAGGCATAACCATTTCAACTCCACTTGGAAGAGCAATGTTACCTGTTACATCTGTAGTTCTAACATAGAACTGTGGACGGTAGTTATTATGGAAAGGAGTGTGACGACCACCTTCTTCTTTCTTAAGGATATAAACCTCAGCTTCAAACTTAGCATGTGGCTTAACAGAACCTGGCTTACAGATTACCATTCCACGGCTAATTTGAGATTTTTCAATACCTCTCAACAAGATACCTACGTTATCTCCAGCTTCACCTCTATCCAATATTTTACGGAACATTTCAACACCAGTAATAGTAGAAGCTAATTTCTCAGCACCCATACCAATGATATCAACAGCATCACCAGTATTGGCGATACCAGTTTCAATACGCCCAGTAGCAACAGTACCACGACCAGTAATCGTAAATACATCTTCAACAGGCATCAAGAAATCCTTATCAACATCTCTTTTAGGAAGCTCGATCCACTCATCAACAGCTGTCATTAATTCCATAACGGTATCAACCCATTTTTGCTCACCATTAAGTGCTCCAAGGGCAGAACCAGAAATCACAGGTCCATTGTCACCGTCGTACTCATAGAAAGAAAGTAATTCTCTTACTTCCATTTCAACAAGCTCCAAAAGCTCTTCATCATCAACCATGTCAACTTTGTTCAAGAAAACAACGATTCTTGGAATACCAACCTGACGTCCTAATAGGATGTGCTCACGTGTTTGTGGCATAGGCCCATCAGTTGCAGCAACAACCAATATAGCACCGTCCATTTGAGCAGCACCAGTAACCATGTTCTTTACGTAATCCGCGTGACCTGGACAGTCAACGTGCGCATAGTGACGGTTTGCTGTTTGATACTCAACGTGAGATGTGTTAATTGTAATACCCCTTTCTTTTTCTTCGGGAGCATTATCAATAGAATCAAAGCTTCTAAGCTCTGACAAGCCCGCATTTGCCAATACAGTAGTAATAGCAGCGGTCAACGTTGTTTTACCGTGATCCACGTGTCCAATAGTACCAATATTTAAGTGCGGTTTGGAACGATCAAAAGTTTCCTTTGCCATTTTAAATAATTTTAATCTTAGTTTATATTAGTGTACAAATCGTTTTGAGCCAATGACGAGATTTGAACTCGTGACCTCTTCCTTACCAAGGAAACGCTCTACCCCTGAGCTACACCGGCGTAAAGTGTTGAATCAACTACTTTAAAATAGTTCTCCCATAATTGGAAGAGATTCCTGTTTTCACAGGATGACTTTAGAGCGGGAGACCGGGTTCGAACCGGCGACATTCAGCTTGGAAGGCTGACGCTCTACCAACTGAGCTACTCCCGCATTTTTTTGAGTCTTACCCCAAATACTTTCAACATTTCAAAAAAACCTAATCCTACAACTACTTTTAAAAAAGTAGCTTTAGTGGGGAGAGCAGGATTCGAACCTGCGAAGACATAGTCAGCAGATTTACAGTCTGCCCTCGTTGGCCGCTTGAGTATCTCCCCGCCTTATTTTCAGTAACTTACGAGCCGATGGAGGGACTCGAACCCACGACCTGCTGATTACAAATCAGCTGCTCTAGCCAGCTGAGCTACATCGGCATTTTACTGCCTTTTCAACATAAAAAAAGCCCGCTATTTCTAACGGACTGCAAATGTATATATTTATTTATTTAATCAAAATAATTTTGCAAAAATTTTAATCAAGCTTTTGCCCTTAATTTTTCTTTCTTTTTTACTAATTTTCTTTCTAAAGAACTACATGCAGAATCAACTGCTTCTTCAAAAGATTTACATTGCTTTTTTACAATGAGCTGATCTCTGGGCACCAATAGTTTAATCTCAACTATCTTATTTTCTTTCGCACTGGTATTTTCAACTTTTAAATAGACATCTGAACTTATCACCTTATCATAGAACAATTCCAATTTATCCATTCGTCTTTGGATAAACTCCATGAGTTTTCCATCAGCTACAAAATTTACCGACTGCGCATTTACTTTCATAAGATTTAGTTTTTAATGCTACCCCTTGGCAGCTAGGTTAAACAATACAAGAAATTCGTTATTCCTTGTTCCTGGGGTGGGCCTTTTGATGTACTTTCTTAAGCTCGGCTATACTATTGTGCGTGTACACTTGAGTTGATGCCAAACTTGAATGACCCAATAATTCCTTAACAGAATTTAAATCCGCCCCCCTGTTGAGCAGATGTGTTGCAAAGGTATGCCGCAATATATGTGGACTCTTTTTTACCTTGGGGGACACCAAACTAAAGTACTTATTTATGGTGCGATATACAAGCGTTTCATAAACTTTAAGACCTCCCATGGTCAAAAATAGGTACGAGGAATCTATGATTTTTTCCTGTCTGGACCGAAGCTTCAGATATTCTTGTAGTAGCGATGTAGTTGAGGGTATGAGTGGAAGAATCCGTTCCTTATTTCTTTTTCCCAATACTTTTAGTGTACTTCTTCCGCTATCAAAATCATTTAATTCTAAATTGACCAATTCAGCTCTTCGCATCCCTGTAGTATACAGCAATTCTATAATGAGCCTATCTCTCACTCCTTCAAAATCATCATTAAATGGAATTTCTGATATGATTTTCTGCATTTCCATTTCCGAAAATGGCACCTCTATTTTCTTACTGGTCTTTAGGGCTTTATGCTTGGACAATGGCGAAGCACTGATTTGACCTATCTTTTGTAGAAATTTATAATAGGCCCTTAAGGAAGATATTTTTCTATTGATTGTCCTGTTTGATACTTTTTTATTGACCAAACATACTATCCAACTTCGCACCAGTGTATACTCTACCTGATCAATAGATGGTTCATTATAATCGCTAAGACAAAAATTGGAAAACTCAATAATATCCTTTTCATACGCATTCATTGTATGCTGCGAATAATTTTTCTCCAACCTTAAATAGGAAATGAAAGCAGTTACGGACATTATTCAAAGTTACCGAAATCTATAATACGGAATCATAAACAAAAAAATCCCGTTCCAAATAAATTTGGAACGGGATTATAATATCATGGTAAGAACCTTAAATTTCTTCTTGGTCTCTTAGTCCTTGTATATATTCAGCTTTTTGAATTTCAGCTCTTCGTTTTACGGAAGGTTTGGTAAACTGCTGTCTTTTTCTTAACTGACGCATAGTGCCTGTCTTATCAAACTTACGCTTGAAACGCTTTAAAGCTCTATCGATGTTTTCTCCTTCTTTTACTGGTATTATTAACATTGGCTACAACCTCCTTTCTTTAAATGATATCCCGTACTGAACGGGGCTGCAAATATACAAATGTATTCTGTGCAGAAAAGATTTATTTTAAAATATTTTCTGCACTTTTCAATTCCCTACTTACTAGGGGGTCTGTAATCTTTTTTATCAATTACTATTTTGGCTATGATTTCCTTTAAGATTTCAGAAGTCCCACCTCCTATTGGACCAAGCCTACTATCCCGAAACATACGGGCCATTGGGTAATCTTCCATATAACCATAACCTCCTAAAAATTGAAGACAGTTATAAATAACTTCATCGGCCATCTTGGTCGACTTCAGTTTTGAAATAGTAGCTTCTCGAACCACATACTCTCCCCTTTCCATTTTAGATACCACCGCATAGTTATATTGTTTGCACAAATCCATATCGGCGTGCAAGTCTACAAAACGATGGCGTAAGGCTTGATATTGATCTATGGACTTGCCAAAAGCTGCTCTCTCCGACATATATTGAATTGCATAATCCAAAGCCCATTCTGCCCTTGCATGGGCATTAATACCCATGACCAAACGTTCCAATGCGAAAGCTTCCATAATAAAAGTAAATCCTTTTCCTTCTTCACCCATCAAGTTTGAAGCGGGAACCTCAACATTGTCAAACGCCAATTCTGCGGTATCCGAAGCCCGCCAACCCAATTTATTTAGTTTATTAGCAGAAACACCAGAACTTTCCAAGTCTACAATGAATAGACTTATACCCTTGTTTCCAACAGTTGGGTCAGTTTTGGCAGCTAAAATGATATAGTCTCCATAGACCCCATTTGTTATAAAGGTTTTGGAACCATTAATTATGTACGAATCGCCTTTTCGAGTTGCCGTGGTTCTCATACCTGCAACATCACTTCCGCCAAAAGGCTCAGTAACGCCCAAACACCCTATTTTATCACCGAGTACGCTAGGAATTAGATATGCCTTCTTTTGAGCCTCATTGCCATTCTTATTTAAATGGGTCATTGCCAAATACACATGCGCCCAAATAGCAGCAGCAAAACCACCTGAATTTATCTTTTGTAATTCTTCAAGTAAAATTACCGTATAAAAAAGATCAAGTCCCAGGCCTTCCTCTGTTTCTGGCGTTGCCAGTCCAAAGTAGCCCATGTCTCCAAATCTTTTCCAAATAAATCGATCTATAGTACCGGTTTCTTCCCATTTTTCTATGTGTGGGACCACTTCTTTTTGTAAAAATTCTTTTAGGCTATGCCTAAAAAGTTGATGTTCTTCAGTGAAGTACATACTGTTCATGGCTATTTTTTTAAAGTGACAAATATAGGACTATTCTATCTAGTTTATTAGACGGGAAACCCTCGATAGAAGTCAACTCATCAAAGGAATTAATTCTTCCTTTTAACTCCCTATATTCTAATATTTTGATAGCGACCGAATGCGAAATATAGACTAGTTCTGATATTTCAGAAGCGGTTGATTTATTAACGTTAATCTTTTTGATTTTTGGCACATTGACTACGCTGAATTTTTTTAACGTTCTATCAACCACTTCGGAATCCAACCCATAGACATCGTACAATTGTTCGTTGACTAAAAATCCTCCCAATCTATCCCTGAACTTTACGATGCGAACGGAAAGTTTATCCCCTATCCCATTTATAGTCTTCAACTCATCAGCTGTTGCTAGATTTAAATCCCTGATTTCTTTTGCCTTTTTTTCTTCCGATTTGTTGTTCGAAATACTCTTAGTAAATCTCGTTTTCTTCTTTTGGGTCCATTCTGGAAATTTGAAATAGGGAGAAATGACATTTAAAAGTGAATCAGAAACTTTGGTTACATCTTGAAACTCTTCTATAGAATTCACAAAATTTTCTTGTTTTCTGAAGACAAATAACCGCTCCAATTCCATTGGAGACATGCCCAATGTATAACCTTTGTAATCGGATATAAAATTTGGATTAAAGGGATATAGTTTTATGGAATCTTTTTGGAGGATATTATTTTTAAGACTATCCACCATGCTTTGTTCCTGAGCATTGACACTTAACTTTGCATAGCCATCATTGGGTTGCGACTTAATTAGAAAATACAGGCCTTGTAAGATGACAATAAGAAGCAGTAAAAAGAAAATCCCATTCCGTTCTTGTTTATTGAACTTGAAATGGGATTTCATTATTTTATTACTTTATTTATTTGGAAGCCTTAATTGCCTCTAGATATCTATTCAGTTGTTTCTTCACCACAGGGAACAAGAAAAATAACCCTACCATATTAGGGAATATCATGGCAAAGATCATTGCATCGGAAAATGCCCATATTGACCCCATACTTGCCGCAGCACCAATAATTACGAAGGTTAAGAAAAGTAATTTATAGACCAAGTCAGCCCTCTTGCCACGTCCGAATAAAAATTTCCAGGACTGAAGGCCATAATAGGACCATGAAATCATAGTTGATACCGCAAATAGAACTACGGCTATGGTCAAAAAGACATTGGAATATGGAATATATTCTGCAAATGCCTTTGAAGTAATTCCGGCACCTTCATACGCCATTCCATCAATCAGTACAACTCCGGAGCCATCACCACCATATTCAAATACACCTCCAAAATTAAATATCACAATTACCAACGCAGTCATTGTACAAATAACCACAGTATCAATAAATGGCTCTAAAAGGGCCACTAAACCTTCAGATGCGGAATATTTTGTTTTAACGGCAGAGTGCGCAATGGAAGCCGAACCTGCCCCTGCTTCGTTAGAAAACGCAGCACGCCTAAAACCAACTAGCAAAACACCTATTAAACTACCAACGCCAATTGCAGTCGGCTTAAATGCTTCGGTTATAATCAATGAAAAAGCATCATCAATCAAAGGAAAGTTGCTAAATATAATATAGAGACAGGCAACAATGTACAGAACTGCCATAAACGGAACAACTTTTTCTGTAACAGATGCGATTCTCTTAATTCCACCTATGATTATGATACCTACCAATATCGCCAAGACCAAACCAATAATGGTACCTGCCATGGTGCTTTCCCACCCAAAAAGTTCTTTTACAACAATAGTAGCTTGGTTGGACTGGGCCGCATTTCCACCTCCAAAAGATCCTCCTATACAGAAAATTGCAAATAATGCTGCCGCAATTTTGCCAAGTGTTGCAAAACCTTTTTCCTTAAGTCCTTTACTTATATAGTACATTGGTCCGCCATAAACAGTACCATCTTCTCCTACATCTCTATATTGCACCCCTAAAGTACATTCCACGAACTTGGTTGACATCCCTATCAATCCACAAATTATCATCCAAAAAGTGGCGCCGGGTCCACCTAATGCAATGGCCAGGGCTACACCTGCAATATTTCCATTTCCAACAGTTCCGGAAACCGCTGTGGCCAAAGCTTGAAAGTGGCTTACCTCACCTTCCTGACTCTCGTCTCTAATAGTATCCGGCAAATCGCCATCAACAATATTTACTTCCGCTTTTTCCACTCCATGTCCCTCAGGTGATTCAAGCTCATCATATTTACCCCGTACAACATTTATTGCAGTTCCAAAATGTCTAATATTGGGAAAACCAAAATAAATTGTAAAGAACAAAGCACTTCCTACCAACAAAATCAAAACGAAGGGAGTTCCGAAAATTTCAAAGAAAATTACTGTGTTAAAAAAATCGGAAACAGGAGCAAAAGCTTGATCAATTTTTTCATCTAAACCTACTTCAGTAGTTTCTTGGGAAAAAGAGAATATAGGAATCAACATTGAGAAAATCGCAAGAAGTCTATACTTCATAATATGTTATTTGGTTGTTTTAATTTGATGTATAGCGGACAATATCCTAAAAAAATTCAACGCAATCAAATTTAAAAGTTATAAATCTAACCTATCTGGAACATTTGGTTAAGTTTTTTAATCTGCTCAGGTCTGCCCAAAACAATCACTTTTCCCTTAGGTTGCAATACCAAATCTGCTTCAGGATTAATTATATAATTTCCATCTGGCTCTATATAACCTATTATGGTACAACCCGTTTTCTGTCTTAAATCTAAATCCCTTAATGAATTACAATCCATTTGATCCGTAAAGTCTTCTATCTCCACTTCCTCCAAATTGGTCGTATTTTCACCTTCAACAGATAATTTATTAATAAAGGTTACCAAATCTGGCATTACCACCAAAGAGGCCATATAGTCACCACCTATTTTATCAGGCATGATTACTTTGTTTGCACCCGCAAATTCAAGTTTTTTCTGGCTGGTTATTTGAGACGCCCGGCTAATTATAAAAAGTTTGCTATTTAGTTGCCTGGCAGAAAGGACTATAAATAGATTTACGGCATCATCTGGGACAGCGGCTATCAAATATTGTGCTTTTTCAACACCTGCCTCAATAAGAACTTCATCTTCATTAACATCGCCTTCAACAAAAAGCACCTCGTCCTCGTAGCGTTCAATCACTTCTTTGCTCTTTTCAATAACTACAAACGATTTATTGTACGCCTTCAATTTTTCCGCAGCTTGTTGTCCATTTCTTCCATATCCACAAACCACTACATGATTTGTTAAGCTTTTGATTTTGTTTTTCACTCTTTTCTTTTTTAGTATTTGAAGTGAATTTCTTCCTAATAAATATTCTGTTATTACCGATAAGGCGAAACCAAAAATAAAAACACTTGTAACAATTAAAAATACGGTAAAAATTTTAGCACTTGGGTCCAGTGGTCTTACTTCAGAAAACCCAACTGTAGTAACCGTAATAATGGTCATATAGATGGCCTCAATCCATGTAAAGCCTGAAATAAATTTATATCCTATTACACCAAATAAGAGTACCAACAACATTAAACTTATTGCCCATACTATTTTTGATCGTAAAAGTCTTATCATAATTAAAGGTCAAATACTGAAGTTCTTTTGGTGTAGACCAAATCTTTGATCTTTAACCAAAATGCAATAAAAAGGTATAGGGCAAAACCAAAGCCCAGGGTAGCAAAAGTTAAATATATAAAGGTTGTACGTACAACCCTGGCACGTATCCCCAACCTTTCGGCAATGCGCCCGCAGACCTCGAATCCCCTTTTTTGAAAATAATAGAGTGTATTGTAGAACAAACTCATATTTAAAATTATGTATTTCTATTCAATAAATGTGTACCCAAAGCACATTGAAGACATTTATTTTTTGAGCAATAATTAGTATACAACTGTATTTTGGCTTGGCTTTCCATAGCATTTTTAGTTGTAGACCCAAGTGTTTCAAAACCATTGACAATAGAATTTGCCTCTTTTTTTATCTGCGTTATCATCAAAATTATATCATCGTTCCAATCTTGTCCAAGATGTTTGGCATAACAAAATTTGATGGGAACAATGGTATTGATAATCAATAAATCCATAAAGGCCCTGGACATCTTCTTTTTACTTCTTTTGGAAATCTTTCCAAAGGTAAAATGATCATCCCAATATGGACTGGTCTTTGTTTCAAAAATTGTATAAATGTCTTCAAGCTCAGTCACAACCATTAAACTAGTAAATAGATTCTGCTCTTTTGCGTATAAATTAGCCAATTGGGATATCCTAATGGTAGGGAAATTAGCAGGCCGAAGACCAAAGAACTCAGGTTTGTTTCTGGTGGATTTCAATTCAAATTTTTTACTTAGATAACCATATTCTTTTCTAAGTTGAAGGTAGTATTGATCTTTACATTCTTCGCTTTCAAGTAATCCAAAATACCCAAACAATAAACTCTCCAATTGAGTTAAGTCGGAAGCAGTTTTGCGGATTATTGAAAAATCTAACTGCAAGGCTTTATCTAAAAAGAACGCTCCATTTACTTTTGAACCAAAATTCTTCGTCAACATGGTGAAAAGAACACCTTCCCAATCATTGTTTGATTTTTTCAACAATTCAAAGATGAGACCAGACTTCTGTTCCAACCTTTCAATATATAATCGAAGTAGCCAATTTTCAACCAAAAAAGAATCGAAGGACTTAAAATCCTTTTCACAATTTATAAAACTTGACTTGGCATGCTTAAATAATCCATTATACTTTTTTAAGAGTTCTGGCGAAACATACTCTTTTAATTCTAGTGTTGGAATTATGGTGTTGTCTTTTCTAAATACCTCTATGTCATCTTCCCAGACAACATGCAGTATTACGTTAGTATAGTTATCATCTATCTCATGATGATGTACGTACCAATCTGAAGATTTAAGGTGCATTTCCACATTGCCCGCCCAAAGCTGACCCTCAACCTCAACCAAAGCATTAAAGAAATCTGGACCCGCTTTACGGTTTAGCGCACCTGGACTTTTAATAACTATTTTTTGGGAGGTTGTTGTGGTGAGTGGTTTTCCTTGAAGCTTGCCGCACCTCCAAATAAAATGGAGTAGGTCTTCCCTCATTCAGCTAAAATAGGAAAATGATCACCATTTTCCGGCATAGGTTAGACCATCACTGGAATTATGTTTTAAGTAACTGTGTTTTATAGCATTTATTTGACGAATATGGTGATAATCATGGGCTAGCCAATTGGTAAGAAATGAGAGTGCTGAAATCTTCCCCAACTCGGGATGGTCTATTGCACTATCCCATAAAGGATTAATCAATTTTCTCAGCCATAGAATAGAATCATTTCTTTCTGTTGTAAATTGTTTAAGTGCAACTCCAAAGTCCTGCTCCAAATAACCCCTTTCCGCAGGCCAGTTCTGTGGGTGAATCGGAATCAACGGTTTGGCTGGGGTCTCAAGACTATGCTTTACCCTTGTCCTAAAATCTTCTTTTTCCTCGTCAACCAAATGGCAAACAATTTCAAGAATGCACCAATCCGTTGGTTTTGATTTCCAGATAATCAAATCTGAAGATAAATTCTCCAACATTTCATTAAAAACCTTTGGATTCCGGCTTAGTTCATTGATGATTTCTTCTACGCCCATAACCTATTCGGCCACTTCGCCTTCCCAGTTCATAAAGCCCCCTTCAAGGTTGTACGCATTTTCAATACCCACGCTGTTCATAATGGCGCAGGCCTGCCCGCTTCTATTCCCTGATCTGCAGTATACGTAGTAATTCTTGGACTTGTCCAACTTTTCAATTTCATTAAGAAACTCTTGACCCAAGTAAATATCAATATTGGTAGCTCCTGGAATATATCCTTCTTCTATTTCATCTGGAGTACGAACATCCAAAATAAAAGCATTAGTGTCACCTTCCAGTTGACTTTCCCATTCTTCTTGTGATAAATCTGACATTTTTAAAAGTTTAAGTTCTGCAAAAATAAAAATCCGGAGCATTACCCCGGATTTTTATTAGTTTATTCTTTTAATTAGACTTTGATAGTGCAACCTATTGCCTTGGTAGTTGCTAATTTGATTTCTTTTCCAGCAAGCATTGCATCCACTGCATTTTCAACAAATTTTTCCTCAACTTTAGATGCATCCTGGTAGTTATCATCAATTGCTCCTATGTATTTTACAACATTCCCGGATGCGGTCTTTTCCAATAAATAAATATGGGGAGTTCGGGTAGCACCGTACTGTGGATAAACCTTCTGTCCCTCATCCAATAAATAGGGGAAGGTGAATCCCTTTTCAGATGCCCTTTTCTTCATAGCCTCAAAACTGTCTCCAGGTTTTGCGGATGGATTGTTCGGATTGATTGCGATTACAGGAACCCCTAGCTTCTTGTATTTTTTATCAAGACCAATAATCCTATCCTCATAAGCCACTGCATATGGACATGTGTTACAGGTAAAAATGACCAAAAAACCTTTGGCATCCTTATAATCTGAAAGCGAAACCATGGAACCATCAATATTTTTCAAAGAGAAATCCGTAGCTATATCCCCTATGCCATATCCGGCATCCTCAACGACCGTTTTTTCTGAAAAAGCACCCATTGAGAGCACCAATGCAAGCAAACCAATAATTTTAAGTGTTTTCATCTTGTTTATTTTAAAAATTTATTCAATTCTGTATTTAATTCTTCGTAAGTAAATCCTTGTTCGTAAAAGCCTCGGGAATCTTTATTATAAATTAAGGTTGCTGGAATTCCGCCACCCCATTCTTCCGCAACTTTAGGAATCCAATCATTCTGCTTAGGGTCATCAAGAATAACCACTTTGGATTTTAGGCCTTTCTTCTCAACAAAAGGTTCCAATCTTGACTTCCACATGGAAGGCATATCCAAACTCACTAGAATAACCTCAACATTGTTGTCTTTTTGTTCTGCGCCCACTTGTTCAAAATAAGGAAGTTCTTCTATGCACGGCTTGCACCAGGTTGCCCAAAAATTAACAATATAGGTTTTGTCATCATCCTTGTGAAGCAAGGATTCAAAACCTTCAAAATTGTATACTGGAAAACTTACTTCAGGACTTTCAGAACCAATAGCACTTTCTGCCAATACCGCCGTATCTTCTTCTGTGGCTTTTTTTTCTTTTGAACCACAACCCACCATTAAAAAAATTGATAATGAAACAATTAGGATAAAACGTGGCATGGTATATATTTTAAGTACTAAAAATAATCAATGTGTAAACACTCATTTTTGTTTTTAACAAAAATTTATTGCTCTTTACTACGGATTACTTTTTTTATACTAAATCCAAGGGTTCAAAATTGCCAGAGATGATAGCTTCGGTATCTGTATGCAACCATTTTTTTAATAGCGAAGTATAAATTTGTCTGAAATCAATTTCATATTTAATATCTCCGTTACTATCTAAATCCAGAAGTGAAGAGGGTTTATTGAACATTCCTGGATTTTTAAGGTTTTCTCCCATTAAGAATACTGCATTTGCAGCGCCATGATCGGTACCATTGGCTGCATTCTGTTTTACGCGCCTTCCAAATTCTGAGAACGTAAGGATAATAGTATCCTTGAAGGTGCCTGCATTTTTCAAATCGTTTACAAATGCAGCTATTGCATCGGAATAGGTCCCCAACAATTTCTTTTGCGAATTTACTTGATTTGCATGCGTATCGAATCCACCAAGGGACGTATAATAAATCTGTGTTTTGAGACCAGAATTTATAAACTCAGAAACCGTTTTTAATTGTTTTCCAAAAGAATTTTTGGGGTACTCCCATAAACTCTTATAAACTTTGGTCTTTTCGAAAATATAGGCCGCCGAAGACTTGGCGTCTATGGCAGTTTTATAGAGATACCCAAGGTTGTGTTCGCTCAAATGCTTGTCCTTGGAGTTTTCAAGAACCTTTGCAAAGTAGGGTTCTTTGGTAGTATTGTATAGCAATCTTGCATTTTTTGTGGCTATCCCGTTTATTTTTTTGCCTTTCATTAGGGTCGAAAGCATATCGTCCACTTCTATTGCGCCAACAGGGTCTTTTGCGACACCATCAAGGTATCGCCCCACCCATCCTGTTTTTAGAATTTCGTTTGAAGCGGATGCGGTCTGCCATATATCTGTAGATCTAAAGTGTGATCTTACTGGATTGGGATATCCCACATTGTTCATAATGGTGACAAATCCATCATCAAAAAGATTTTTAAAGTTGGACAATGCCGAATGAAATCCCACTTCACCATCTACCAGAAGTAAGTCCTGTTTTTTCTGGGCAATTGAGACTCTATTTTTATAATATACATCATTGGTGTAGGGTACAATGGTGTTTAAACCGTCGTTACCCCCAGACAATTGAATAATAACCAGTTTCTTGTTACCAAGAGTAACGGGCCATAGTTCGTTATGGGCCTTCAAAAAGTTTGGAACAAAGAGCACACTGCTCGCCAAACCACTTCTTTTTATAAATGTTCTTCTCTTCATGTTGTGTAATTTAACACAGTTGAAATTCTGGTATTGACATTAGCTGTATACAATATTCCGCTTTGCTCTCTTTTTCAAGGCTATCCATAAAAGACTTGGCTTCTTCCTGTAAATTAGCTCCTAGAACAACGGATGCCAGTTCTGCATGGGATGATTTTTTATACTCATTTTCAAAAAAGTTCCAATCGCTTTCCACATCCAGTCTCCTACCTACATTTTTCTTTTTATTGAATTCTGTTAGACTATCCTCAAATTCTCCTTTTACATCAAAAGAAATAATACCATCGCTCAACAAAACGGACGGTAACTTAAGACGAACCATCATTGTATTGGAATCTATCCATTTTTTACCTCCAGACCACCCAGCTACATTGGGTGGATTCAATAGATCTTGTCCCAAAAGCTTTTGCACATAGACCAGTTCCCTGGTTTTTTTGAATTTATACGGAACAATCCGCATCATTCCCACCAATACATCAGTAGGCGATTTTATTTTGGTTCCCATTATACTTTTATCATAAAACCACTTGGACATAAAGACGTGGCGCATTACTTCGGATATGTCATAGTTCACTCGAAAGATGTCCGCCATTTCTTCGACATGGTCTTCATTCACTTCATGACTTACGAAATAGGTGTATATTTTTTTTGAAATAAAATAGGCGCATTGGGGCTGTTCCAAAATAATATCTACGATATCTTCTCCATCAAAATTCCCAGTTTTGCCCATAAAAGTTTTGCTTTCAAAGTCATGAATCTTTTCCCTAAATGCAAAGTCACCTTTAAAGTTATGCCTCCACCCTGTAAAAGCTCTTGCGGCTTCCTTTATATCTTTTTCGGAATACTGCCCTTCACCTAATGTAAAGAGTTCCATGAGCTCACGGGCAAAATTCTCATTGGGTTTCTTTTTTAGATTTTGCTGGTTGTTAAGATAATTGAGCATAGAGGCCCCTTTGGCAACGGCCACCACAAAATCCCTAAAATTCCCCAAAGCATGCTTACGGAGTGTATTATTAAAGGATTGGTAGTAAACAATATTGCGACCACGAACAACAAAATGGTTTGCCCAGAATAGGGTCATCCGCTCTCTTAGCTGCTCATTGGTATCCGCCATTCTGTATATCCATTCTCTATTAAAATCAAGTAGCTTCTGTCGACTCAGTTTGCGTATTTCATCTCGGGTTTCCTTGGAAATTTTACCGGAGCTCTTCTTTACGAGGTCTTTAATTTCATCTACCGACACTTCTAATAGAGTAGTTTTCTTTGAAGATTGAAACAAATCCTTTATGATATCTTCCCTTTTTTTGGATGACTTTTCTTTGGCTTTTTTCAATGAGATTCCAAATCCTGCCCTTTTATATAAATGAAATAATTCTTGCAACTCCATTTTTTCTTTATTGTGTATACCTGTAAATATTTGATACTTAATATACAATAAGGTTTAACCAAGACCTATAAAAAAAGTCCAAAAACTCTTTTTAACAAAATTTTATCTCTTAAATAAAAAAATTAGAAGAGTATATATTATACATTTGTATATACAAATATTGTTTAGACATGAATGTCGAAGAGGTAATTAAAAGGGCAAAAAAATTAAGCTTGGAAACAAAGACCATTATTCATATTGAATTGGTCAGCAATAAAATTAAGGAAGTTATAGCCTCTGCCTTAAAACCTCATGAAGTCTCTCTTCCGCAGTTTAACGTGCTTAGAATTTTGAGGGGCCAAAAAGGTAAACCTGCCAATCTCTCCACATTAAATGAGCGTATGGTGACGAAAATGAGCAATACGACAAGATTGGTAGATAAATTGTTGAATAAAGGTTATGTAAGCAGATGTGTATGCGAATCCAATAGAAGAAAAGTAGAAATCTTTATTACCGAAAACGGAATGGAAGCGTTACTTGAAATGGACAAAGCAGTATATGAAGCAGAACAAAAAATTGTAAAAGACCTTTCTGAAAGCGAATTGGATAAATTAAATGAATTATTAGATAAATTTTAAAATGAACAACATCATAGAAAATAGAACTTGGCGATACGCCACAAAGAAATTCGACAACACCAAAAAAGTATCGGAGGAAAATTTGGAGTTGTTGTTAGAGGCAACTCGATTAAGTGCATCATCATATGGACTGCAGCCCTACCATATATTTGTGATTTCCGACCAGGAAACAAAAGAAAAGTTGAAGCCAGTTTCATGGGGGCAATCCCAACTTACAGATGCTTCACATGTGATAGTATTTGCAAATACAACTGATTTTGGAGAGGAATTGGTGGATGAATATCTACAAAATGTCAGCAGCACTAGAAATATTCCAGCAGATGGTTTAAAAGCTTATGGGGATTTCATGAAATCCAAATTATTGGAACTTTCACCTGAGACCAAATCTGTATGGACGGCGAGACAAGCATATATTGCTTTGGGTAATGTGATGCAGGCAGCTGCGGAATTAAAAATCGATACATGTCCCATGGAGGGAATTGAAAACGAAGCGTACAACGAGATTCTTGGGCTTACGGAAAAAAACCTGAATACAGCAGTTGTATTGACAATTGGTTATCGCTCTGATGAGGATGCAACCCAAAATTATGCAAAGGTCAGAAAATCTAAAGAAGAATTATTTACACTTATACAATAACAATTAATTAAAAACAGAAATTTAAACACAATCATGAAAAAGACAATTTTAAGTTTAGCGTTGACAGCAGTTTTTGGACTAACTGCTACTGCCAATCCAATTGATGGCGAAAAAAAAGAAGTAAAAACTGATGAAAGCACCGTAACATGGAAAGCCTACAAGGTAGGAGGTTCACACACCGGTACCATTGCCTTGAAATCAGGTAGTTTGGAATTTGATGGAGAAGAACTTACAGGAGGTGAGTTTGTGGTGGACATGACCACAATCAACACAACTGATTTAGAGGGAGAATACAAGCAAAAACTGGACGGCCATTTAAATTCCGATGACTTTTTTGCCACGGCATCCAACCCCAATGCGAGTTTATCCTTTACAAAAGTTAGAGCTGGCGAGGACAACACTTATGAGGTAACTGGGAACCTTACCATAAAGGGAATTACAAAACCAATAACTTTTGATGTTTCCATTGATGGTAGCAAAGCAACCGCAACATTAAAAGTGGATCGCACGAAATATGATGTAACCTATAAGTCGGGTATAATAGGAACCGCAAAGGACAAGTTAATCTATGACGAATTTGATTTGGTAGTTGATTTACAACTATAATCAAACCTAGGTTAGTGTTTAGGAATCCCGTTCAAGTTTTGTGAACGGGATTTTTAATTTTACAAATCAAAGTTTGTTTGTTACAATTTCCTTTTTATCTTTGAAGCAATGAATTTAGGAACAGTTAAAACTTGGTGGTGGAATATTTTACGTCGAATGTCGTGAACTAGTCCCCCATTGTAATCATATAGAGGCTTGTCATCACGACAGGCCTTTTTTAATTTATCACTATTTTGAAATGACTTATAAACTAGACACACACTACAAGAAAATCTTGGCCGATACCATTACCCCGGTCAGTGTTTATCTTAAGATACGGGATAAGTTTCCCAACAGTATCTTATTGGAAAGTAGTGACTATCATGCCAACGATAATAGTTTTTCCTATATCTGTTGCAACCCCATTGCTTCCATAAAGGTTCAAAATGAAGTTATTACCCAAACCTATCCAGATGGTTCAACGGAGGAATTTCCAATTTCGCCCACAACAGATGTAACCGAGGTCATCCATGATTTTAGTAAGAAGTTTTCGGTTTCCAGCAATGGTTTTAAATTTATAAACAATGGTCTTTTTGGATATATGTCATATGATGCCGTACGCTATTTTGAAGACGTAGAAATTTCACCCAAAGAAAACTCCATTCAAATACCAGATATCTATTATGCGGTATATCAGAACATCATTGCCATAAACCATTTTAAAAATGAGGCATATCTCTTTGCCCATTGTTTTGAAAGTGAAAGTAATGTTGATGAGATAGCACAATTGTTCAATGTAAGAAACTTTGCATCCTATAATTTTTCAAAAGAAGGGGAACCAAAATCCAACTTGGAAGATGAAGAATACAAAACGCATGTGGAATTGGCGAAAAAACACTGTCAACGTGGAGATGTGTTTCAATTGGTTCTATCCCGAAGATTCTCACAAGCCTTTAAAGGTGATGAGTTTAATGTGTACAGGGCGCTTCGCTCCATAAATCCATCACCGTACCTCTTCTATTTTGACTATGGGGATTTTAAGATTTTTGGAAGCTCACCAGAAGCACAACTCATTGTAAAAGAAGGAAAAGCAGAAATCCATCCCATTGCCGGTACATACAAAAGAACAGGAAATGATGAACAAGATGCAGAATTGGCAAAAAAATTGGCCCAGGATGATAAGGAGAACAGCGAACATGTAATGCTGGTTGATCTGGCCCGAAACGACCTCAGCAGAAATGGAAATACCGTAAATGTTGAAACCTATAGAGAGGTACAATACTTCTCCCATGTAATTCACTTGGTATCCAAGGTAACCGGGCAAAAAAAGAAGGATATTTCCACTATGAAAGTTGTTGCAGATACCTTCCCGGCCGGCACCTTGAGTGGTGCACCCAAGCACATGGCCATGCAACTCATTGAAAAGTATGAAAAGACGAGTCGTGCTTATTATGGCGGAGCCATTGGATTTATGGATTTCCATGGCAATTTCAACCATGCCATTATGATAAGAACGTTTTTGAGCAAAAACCATGAATTACATTACCAAGCAGGAGCAGGTCTTGTGGCTGCATCTGACCCCGAAATGGAATTACAAGAAACCTATAACAAACTAGGTGCTTTGACCAAAGCATTGGAAATAGCGGAAACAATCTAAGCATGGGAAGAAAGATTTTAATGATTGACAATTACGATAGTTTCACATATAATTTAGTGCACTATCTGGAGGATTTGGATTGTGATGTCACTGTAAAGCGTAATGATCAATTAAGCTTGAAGGAGGTTGAAGCTTTTGACGAAATTGTCCTGTCTCCCGGTCCTGGAATTCCGGATGAAGCGGGATTACTAAAAGAAATTATCAAAACCTATGCGCCCACAAAACGGATTCTTGGGGTCTGTTTGGGTCAACAAGCCATTGGGGAGGTTTTTGGTGGAAAACTGGTAAATCTTGATCAGGTGTATCATGGAATTGCAACGAATATTACAATCACAAAAAAAGACGTCATATTTGAAGGTATGCCAGATACGATTCAAGTGGGAAGATACCATTCTTGGGTTGTCCATCCGGATTTACCAGAAAGTTTAGAAGCAACCTCAGTAGATGAGAACGGACAGATAATGTCCTTAAAACATAAAACGTATGATGTTACGGCGGTTCAGTTTCATCCAGAATCTGTTTTGACACCAGAAGGAAAAAAAATGCTAAAAAATTGGTTAAATAGAGTATAGATATTAGACAATAGATTTTAGATAATGAATAATTACAAAGAACTTATTGTGTGGCAAAAATCAATAGCGTTAACAGAATTGGTTTATAAAATGACCTCTTGTTTTCCTGATGAAGAGAAGTATGGCCTGACGAACCAAATCAGAAGAAGTGCTGTTTCAATCGCTTCAAATATTACAGAAGGAGCGGGAAGAAATTCTAAAAAAGAGTTCAGAAATTTTCTTGGAATTGCCAATGGTTCTTTGAATGAATTAAATACACAACTAGAAATATCAAAAAGATTAGAGCTTATTCATAAGAATGAACTTGATGAGGTTTCAATCCTAAGTGATGAAATTCAAAAAATGATTTACACTCTCATCAAAAAATTTGCTCAAATCTAAATACTAATATCTCATATCCAATAAATATGAAAGAGACTCTCAATAGACTCATCAACCACGAAATCTTGGCAAAAGCAGACGCCAAGCAAATCTTGGTCAACATTGCCAAAGGGGATTACAATACATCTCAGATTGCAGCTTTTCTGACAGTTTATATGATGCGTAGCATCACCATTGAAGAACTGGAAGGTTTTAGAGATGCGCTTTTAGAACTTTGTTTGGCCGTAGATTTATCTGAATACAACCCAATTGATTTGTGTGGTACCGGAGGTGATGGTAAGGATACCTTCAACATTTCTACATTGGCATCATTTGTAACTGCCGGAGCCGGCATAAAAGTGACCAAACATGGCAATTACGGTGTTTCTTCTAAATGCGGCAGCAGCAATGTCATGGAGTTTTTAGGTATTAAGTTCAGTAATGAAGCAGATTTTCTTAAAAAATCCATTGATGAAGCAGGAATATGTGTCTTGCATGCCCCATTATTCCACCCAGCCATGAAAAATGTGGCTCCAATTCGCAGGGAACTAGCTGTGAAAACTTTTTTCAATATGTTGGGGCCTATGGTAAATCCAGCCTTTCCAAAGAATCAAATGGTAGGTGTTTTCAATTTGGAGCTCGCTAGAATGTATGGATACCTCTATCAAAACACGGATAAAAATTTCACCGTGCTTCATGCTTTGGATGGCTATGACGAAATCTCTTTAACGGGTGCAACAAAAACCATCTCAAAAGATTCTGAAGGCATGTTGACTCCGGCAGATTTTGGAGTAGAAAGCATTTTGCAAGAAGAGATTGTTGGAGGAGAAGATGTAGCGCAATCCGCCCAAATATTTCTGGATATTTTAAATGGTAAGGGTACAGAAGCACAGAATAATGTGGTTTGTGCCAATGCTGGAATTGCCATTGCAACCGTTCAAGACACAACACCAAAACAAGGTTTTGAAAAAGCAAAAGAATCGCTCCTAAGCAAAAAAGGATTGGGAGCATTAAAGAAATTACAGGAATTAAGTAAAAACTAAGACCGTATCGAGTGTAGCCGAGAAGTTTTAGATTTCTCACTTCATTCGAAATGACATAATACTATGAATATTTTAGATAAAATAGTAGCCGATAAACGTAAAGAGGTCGATTTAAAAAAGGCATTGATTCCAGTTTCGCAGTTGGAGCTGGCTGTTCTTTACAATCGAGATACGGTTTCTTTGGCCACTTCATTAAGAAATAGCAACTCAGGAATTATAGCAGAACACAAGCGGCGTTCTCCCTCCAAATCAGTCATCAATCAAAGTTTGAATGTTCAAGATGTTGCCAAGGGATATGAAGAAGCGGGAGTTTGCGGAATGTCCGTTTTAACCGATGGCAAATATTTTGGAGGTTCCTTGGATGATTTGTTGCTGGCTAGAGCATCCGTAAAAATGCCGCTGTTGCGAAAAGAGTTTATCATTGACGAGTACCAAATTTTGGAAGCTAGGGCTCATGGAGCTGATGTAATTCTTCTGATAGCTGCCATTTTGAACAAGGATGAAATCAAAAATCTATCAGAAACAGCTAAAAGTTTGGAATTGGATGTGCTTTTGGAAGTACATAATGAAGAGGAACTGCGTAAATCCATCATGCCAAGTTTGGATATGTTGGGCGTAAACAACAGGAACCTAAAAACTTTTGAGGTGAGTTTGGAAACCAGTAAAAGTCTATCAGAATTGATTCCAGATGAATTTGTAAAAGTCTCGGAAAGTGGCATAAGTTCTATTGAAGCGATTAAAGATTTAAAGCAATATGGCTACCAAGGTTTTCTTATTGGGGAGAATTTCATGAAAACCGATAATCCCGGAAAGCATGCAACTGAATTTATAAATGAATTAAAACAATGATGTCATTTCGAACTGTTAGACTGAGCGCAGTCGAAGTCAAAGTGAGAAATCTAGATTTCTCCCATTCGGTCGAAATGACAAAACAAGCGATATGAAACTAAAAGTCTGTGGAATGAACCATAACCCTATTGAGGTTGCTCAATTGCTGCCAGATTACTTGGGCTTTATTTTTTGGGAACCTTCCACACGCTATTTTGATGGTGCTATGCCGGATTTGCCAAAATCTATAAAAAAAATAGGTGTCTTTGTAGATGCCTCGATTGACGATGTCCTTCAAAAAGTTGAAACGTATAATCTAGACGGGGTGCAGTTGCATGGAAAGGAAAGTCCGGAATTTTGCAATGAATTAAAAAATAGATTCAATGTCATTTCGAACAAAAGTGAGAAATCTCATGAGATTCCTCAATCGCAGGACTCATTTCGGAATGACAAATTGGAAATCATCAAAGTATTTTCCATCAAGGACAATTTTGACTTTTCGATTTTGAAAGATTATGAGGAGGTATGTGACTTTTATCTGTTTGACACCAAAGGGAAGCTTCCTGGTGGCAATGGATATACTTTTGATTGGTCTGTGTTGAATAACTACCCGTCAACAAAACCATTTTTCCTGAGTGGTGGAATCGGATTGGAAACGGCTTCCGAACTTCAAGCATTTTTGAAAAGTCCAGCATCAAAAAAATGCCATGCCATAGATGTGAATAGTCGATTTGAAATACAACCTGGGTTAAAAAACAGTGAAGAGTTAAAAGAATTTAAGAGGTTGCTCACCAGCAACTTTGAACCAAATACTGACAACTAATGAGTTATCACGTTAATGAAAAAGGATATTACGGAGAATTTGGAGGCGCTTTCATTCCAGAAATGCTTTATCCAAATACGGAAGAGCTCCGTCAAAATTACATCCGCATAATGGAAGAATCTTCCTTTAAAGAAGAGTTCGATCAATTACTTAAAGACTATGTTGGGCGTCCAACCCCACTCTATTTTGCGGAAAGATTATCAGAAAAATATCAAACTAAAATCTATCTAAAACGAGAAGATTTATGCCATACCGGTGCCCACAAGGTCAATAATACGATTGGGCAAATTCTTATGGCAAAAAAACTGGGCAAAAACAGAATTATTGCGGAGACAGGTGCTGGACAACATGGGGTTGCAACGGCAACCGTTTGTGCTTTGGCCGGAATTGAATGTGTGGTCTATATGGGTGAAATCGATATTGCACGTCAAGCCCCAAATGTTGCCCGAATGAAAATGTTAGGTGCAGAGGTACGCCCGGCATTATCCGGAAGTAGAACCTTAAAGGATGCCACAAATGAGGCCATCCGTGATTGGATCAACAATCCAGTGGATACACATTATATCATTGGTTCCGTGGTTGGACCTCATCCATATCCGGATATGGTTGCCAGGTTCCAATCCGTGATTTCGGAAGAAATCAAAACGCAATTGTCGGAAAAAGAAAATCGTGAAAATCCAGATTACGTAGTTGCATGTGTAGGTGGAGGCAGTAACGCTGCCGGAGCTTTTTATCACTATTTGGATATACCCGACGTTGGAATAATTGCGGTAGAAGCTGCGGGAAAAGGTATCGATACGGGTGAAAGTGCAGCAACCTCAGCTTTGGGAAAAGTAGGGGTTATTCACGGTAGTAAAACGCTGTTAATGCAGACCAATGATGGTCAAATCACAGAACCCTATTCCATCTCGGCAGGACTGGACTACCCGGGTGTTGGACCAATGCATGCCCATTTGTTCCAATCAGGGAGGGCAGAATTTATCTCGATTACGGATGACGAGGCCATGATGGCAGGATTGGCATTAAGCAAACTGGAAGGTATTATTCCCGCCATAGAATCATCACATGCATTTGCCATTTTAGAACATAAAAGATTCAACCCATCAGATATTGTGGTCATTAACCTTTCTGGAAGGGGCGATAAAGATTTACAAAACTATATTGACTATTTCAAGCTATGAATAGAATCAACCAAAAACTAAAAGAGGACAAAAAACTCCTCTCCATTTACTTTACGGCTGGTTATCCCAACTTAAATGACACTGCCGGAATAATTCAAGACCTTGAAAAGCAAGGTGTTGATATGATTGAGATAGGATTGCCTTTTAGTGATCCATTGGCAGATGGACCAACCATACAGGAAAGTTCAACAGCTGCTTTAAAAAATGGTATGCATACGGAATTGCTGTTTGAGCAGCTTGGAGATATTAGAAAAACCGTGTCCATTCCACTGATCATGATGGGTTATTTTAATCCTGTTTTGCAATACGGGGTGGAAGCTTTTTGTAAGCGATGTCAAGAAATTGGCATTGACGGGATTATTCTGCCCGATTTACCCTTAGATGTCTTTCAGAAAGACTACGAGGCTATTTTTAGAAAATATGGCCTCATCAATGTTTTTTTGATAACACCCCAAACAAGTGAAGCTCGTATTCGTGAAATTGATGCAGCTTCTGACGGTTTCATCTATATGGTAAGTTCTGCCAGTACCACAGGCGCAAAAGCAGGTTTTGGAGAAGAAACAGAGGCCTATTTTGATAGAATAAAGAGTATGAACCTACAAAACCCTCAAATTGTTGGCTTTGGCATCAGCAATTCTGATACCTTTAAGCAAGCCACCCAGAAAACGAAAGGTGCTATTATTGGCTCTGCTTTTATAAAGCATTTGACTCAAAATGGAGTTGAAAAAATTGAAGGGTTTGTAAGGGGAATTCGCTAAATTGAACTCAAAATCAATTCAATGTTCACAATCAAAAGACTTATATTTATTTTTGCTTTAACCACCTGTTTTTCAGTTTTTTCCCAAGATTCAACTGCTCTAAAATCCAAGGTTTCCGATGCAATAAATGAACTGAGAGACTTTGTTTCCATTCCCAATGATGCTTTGAATGCTGATGCTATTGATGATAACATTCTTTGGCTGAAAAAGAAATTTGGAGAGCGAGGGTTTAATACCACTGAATTGGAAACGGAGAACCTGCCGCTATTTTTTGCCGCACTGCCCATGGTTGATGATAAACCTACCATGCTCATTTATATGCATTTTGATGGCCAATCCGTAGATCCTTCAAAATGGAATCAACCCAATCCCTACAAAACTGTTTTAAAAAAACCTGTTGATGATGGTTTTGAGACCATTCCTTTTGATACTTTGGACGTAGATATAGATTACAACTACAGATTGTTTGGCCGTTCCACCTCTGATGACAAGGGTCCAATTGTAATGTTTTTGACCGCAATTGATTTGCTTAAAAAAGATAACCAAGAGATTCCTTTCAACATCAAGGTTATTTTGGATGGAGAAGAAGAAAAAGGCAGCAAACCGCTTCCACAGGCTGTAAAACAATATCGAGAATTATTGGAAGCTGATTTTTTGGTGATTGCTGATGGTCCAGTACATGTTTCTGCCAACCCAACGGTTGTTTATGGTTGCCGTGGGATTACTTCTATGACCTTGACAACCTATGGCCCAATTAAACCCCAACATAGTGGTCATTATGGTAATTATGCCCCAAACCCAGGTTTTCAACTTTCTCAACTATTGGCTAGCATGAAAGATTCTGAGGGGCGTGTGGTTATTGAGGGATACTATGATGGTATTTCTTTGGATGATACTGTGCAAGAAGTTTTAAAAAGTGTGCTAGATGATGATTCTGCTATTGCCGAAAAACTTCAATTCAAATCTCCAGAAAAAGTAGGTGCATTTTATCAAGAAGCTTTGCAGTACCCTTCTTTAAACATAAGAGGATTGGGATCTGGTTGGATTGGTGCCAAAAAAAGAACCATTGTACCGGAAAGCGCAACAGCAGAACTGGATTTACGATTGGTACCTGAAACTGATGGCACACGATTGAAAAACCTGGTCAAAACCCATATCTCTAAGCAAGGATACCATGTTATTGACCATATACCTTCTAAAGAAGAAAGACTGAACTATGACAAAATTGTTACTGTTATGGAGAGTGGGGTTACCGATGCGTTTAGAACCAATTCAGACAATCCCTATGGAAAATTTTTGGTTGAGACACTACAAACCGCTTTTGACACGGATGTTGTACAAATTCGAATTATGGGGGGCACGGTTCCCATTGCACCCTTCATCAATGAATTAAAGGTTCCGGCTTTTATTGTTCCCATGGTAAACCCGGATAACAACCAACACAGTCCCAATGAAAATCTTAAGGTTGGGCAACTGGCATATGGTATTAAAACATTTTATTCAATAATCAATACTAATATAAAGTGAAGAAAGTTTATTTAACCTGCCTCTCTCTAATTCTCTTTTTTTGTTCCTGTAGCCCTAAGATTTCATCGATTGTTAATAAAGATTATCAAGCTTTGAGATATGATGAAAAAGTTGAAGTATTCGAATTAAATCAAGAAAAACCAAATAATGCTGAGCACGTTGGAACTATTAAAATTAGAGATACTGGATTCAGCATAAAATGTAATTATGAAATTGTTTTGGATCAGGCAAAACTAGAAGCACGAAGACTAGGAGGAAACGCTATTAAAATCACTAAACACAAGAAACCCAATTTCTGGAGTACTTGTCATAGGTTAGATGCAATAATCTTAAAAATTTAAAAGACATAAATGAATAAATTATTCTTCTACCTCATATTTATAATATGTTTTGGACAACTAATGCGGTCTCAAGACTTGATTATCTCAAAATCCAATGATTCCATTCAATGCAAAATCACAAAGCTTAAAAAGAATAATATATATTTTGTTTTTAAAAACAATCAACAATACCAAAGCACTTTAATTCCATTAACAGAAATAGTTTCATATGAATATAATTTTGATGAAGAGAATCGTATTCCAAAAGAGAAAATACCTGGATATATTGAATATTCGAAAGTTAGAATTTCACTTCAAGGAGGCTATAGTTATCAAATAGGGAAAATAAATGATGAAGGGTCTCAAGAATTAAGAGAATATTTAGAAAAGTTGAGGCCTGGATATCATTTTGGTGGAGATTTCACTTATTATTTCGCAGAGTCTTTTGGTGTTGGAGTTAAGTACCAACAATTCAGGACCTCTACAGATTTTACAAATGTGGTGTTTTTCGAAGCTATAAATAATGGTCCAGTTAACAGGCTATTGAAAGATGATATAAGTATATCTTTTATTGGAGCTTTACTTTCTGCAAGGCTTTACAATAAAGCAAAGCTAAATGCTTTTTTCTTTAATACTTCTATCGGTTATATGACATATTCTAATAATGCAATATATGAAGATGCCATAAAACTAAAAGGAAATACATTAGGTTTTGCTTCCGATATAGGATATGACATAGGTATAGCTGATAACCTTTCGTTAGGTTTTCAATTATCAACATTTTTTGGTCAATTAAGCAAGCTAGAGACAGATAATGGCACTTCACAAAGGTCTATTGACATTGCTAGAAATGAAGGAGGTGGGCTAGGAAGATTTGATTTGTCCATAGGCCTGCGGTTCAATTTGTAGAAGACCTGTATCAACCCTTATTTATAGTTGTTCAATTCTTACATTCTTATTAGAACTAGAATAAATTCGTTTCATCCACAAACTACAATTAACATCGATAAGCAAAATCTTGTTTTTGGGTAAAATCAACTAAATCCTAACTTCATCGAAGTAAAGCTGTCATATATCCCTATTTTGGTTTGAAAGCATGTAGGTAAATATAACTTTGATGTAAATATTTAACCTACTTATTATGAGATACAAGACAATTGTAATAGATGATTCTTCCATACAAAGATTGGCAACCTCTACTTTGGTCAAGAACCACCCAAATCTTGAATTAGTTGGCTCCTACGCAAACCCTTATCAAGCCATAAAGGCAGTTTATGATCAAAAAGTTGACGTTGTTTTCCTTGATGTATTAATGGAAGATGTAACTGCATTTGAGCTATTGGACAGCATAGAAATCAACGCTGCGATTGTATTGAATTCAACTTGGGAAAATTTTGCTGAAAGAGCATTTGATTATGGAATCAATGATTTTTTGATGAAACCTATGCCCAAAAAGAGATTTGATATTGCAGTGGGAAAAATAATCCAACAAATTAAACGTAAAGAAGTAAAACAACCCAAAACCTTTACATTTTCTGAATTGCTTTCCAATTTTAATCTTAATTAGAAAAACTCACGATACTGTAGTACCCTAAAATCGAAAGTGCTGAATTTAGGGTTCTTGTTTTTAAGGTCTTTATAGGTCTGCAAGCTGCCAATTGCCCTGTTAGCGGCTCCCGAAGGTGCCGTTAAGGAGACTGTTTGCACCGTACGATTATTTATTTGAATCTTATGTATTCTAGGCACCTCACCAGAAACCACTTCCAGTTGTAATGCATGTTCCTTCAATTGCCTTCTAAAAAAATACTCAGGACCGTTTTTACTGTTTCCACCCGTGAACAAGATCGTATCTAAATTTGGATACTTCTTTAGGTACCCAATCAGATTTCTGAGTTTTACATTCTGCATTCCAAGATCGGAAGCATCAATTTTATCCCGTTCCGCACTAGCTACAATATCACAGATTCCTATTCTTCTTTGAATCAAGAACTTTTTACGTTGTTCGATTGCTTCAGATGTAGTTTCAAACACAAGGTCCAAATCAAAAATCTGGTCCAAAATTCGCCATAATTGTCCATCCCTACTCCCATAGCAAAAGTTTACATCGCCTTCTTTTAAATCCCCTGTAGTAAATCTAGGTGGTGGCAAGGTTCCCACAATTAGTTTTGTTGCCTCAGAAAAAAGAAAGGGTTTGTAGGGATGCACATGAAGAAAAGGCAAGTCACTCAAAACAATATTACTCAATATCCTGGGTTCTGTACAGTATTTGGACTCAGTAAAATTTCCGTTTGCGGAATTGGCCATATATATTCATGCAACTGAAAATCCTTGACGCGATCTGGATGTAATTCATTGAAGTTCGAAATTTCAACTTCCAAGGCTTGCATTCGTATCAAATCATCCTTTAATTGACCCTCAAAACAAAGTTCTAGTTTTCTTTCCTTTATAATAGCATTAAAAAATTCATTTTGACTCAATCCGGGTTGCAAATCATGATTCAAATCGCCAAATGCCCTCCTTCTGACCAAGTTCAGGGCGTCATAAGCTTTATTAGTCGGTCCATTTATGGCATTCTCTGCTTCAGCAATCAAAAGATAGATATCAGCCAATCTCAAATATGGATAATCAAAAGATTCCTCATTGATAACACTTGGTACAGTAGGATTTTTCACAAATTTGAACGGTCTCCAATTTGCAAGAAGATTTTCATCGGTTATCACACCATTCTGATATGAAAAAGTAGCTATGTTTTGATAAAACCTAGAATCCGCAGTACTTATTGGAAAGGCAACCGGTTCCGAAGGGATTTCTGAATTGTTAAAAAATTCACCTACAAAACCAGAAGACAGTAAAAATCGGTCATTTAAAGATATCCCTTTGGGGCCCCAGGGTACCCCATAATTTCCTGAATTGTCAAAATCGATGCTAAAAATCACTTCAGAATTTGTAATCTCGTTTTCTAGGTCAAAAACTTGAGTATAATCCTCTTCCAAAGTAAAACTTGCCACTACCTTTTCTAGTTCCTGCAAGGCCAAAACATACTTATCAGAATCCATTAAAGGAAAACCTGCCATTGTTATATATACCTTTCCCAACAGAGCTGTAGCAATCTCATTCGAAGCCCTATTGTTTGGCGAACTAGAAACCAAGTTCTCCTGGGCAAATTTAAGATCCTCCACTATTTGTTCATATACCGGAGCCCTACCTTGCTCATAAATTAGTGGGGCATCGAAATCTATTTTAGCAGTGGTGACCAACATTGGATTTCCATAGAGTTTTACCAAATTAAAATATAAAAGTGCCCTTAAAAAACGGAATTCAGCTTCGGCAGTCAAGGGATCAGTGTTGTTGTCTGTCACAAAATCATTTTCATATATACTGTCCAACCCCAAATTTGTTAGTCTAATAATCTTGTAATGTTCAGCCCAAACATCAGTAATTACGGAATTCGCAGGACTAAAATCATAACTATCCAACTCCCCATATATACCCAATGAATTTTGATTCAAAAATATGGTCTCCATTCCAATATCTCCCCAATAATGTGAATATCCAGTAGCATCAAATAGAAAATTTCCCTTTAAACTTTCATAGGTAGCAGACAATAAAACATCAATATCCAAGGGGTCCATTGAAATTGGAGTAGGACCAACTACGACCTCAACCATTGTAGTTTGGCCATCATTTACCTCAGCAGAAACCATGATACCTTCATCCAAAAAAGAAGGTTCCACTATAATTTGATATGTGCCAATCTCGATATTATCAAAAATAGCTTTTCCCAAATCATTGGTAATTATTTCTTCGGTTTCTGGGATGGTTGAAATGAAAATATCCGAAACTAATTCTCCGCCTTCGAAAATTGTGACAACTTCAAGTGTTCCCACTTCAACCTCCTGTTCCTCCTCAGGCGGGACAGAATCTCCATTAGAGCATGAAACCTGAAGCAAAGCAAAACAAAGACAAAAAAAGAAAAGTACTTTCTTCATAAAGATTAAATATAGTCAATAACATATGTGGAAGATGATGTTAATGTTTTAAAACCATTCTCTTCACCAACATCATTCAAACGCATTTCTTCAATGCTTATTTTAAATATTACCATGCACCTAAGATTGGGTAAGAATCTCTATGCCGAATTTCGACTCGCATTAATATTCCCATACAATGACCTTGTAACTATCTTTTCATACAATTCTTTGTATTCCGAATTTTGCGTAATATGATACAAAGCATTTTGCTGAATGACCAATAAGGGCAGAACGATTTTTTCCCGAATCTTTACGGATTCTCGAGATACAGCTTCGTCTTCCATTAAAATTTTGAGTCCAGAAATCTGCAAAAGCATTTTTTTGGACAGTTGGTACTCCTCATGAAGTATATTCCAAAACTCCCCAAACTCAGGATCATCTTTCATATAGCTGGTCAAATCAAAATTGGTTTTTGCCAAAGACATCATACTATTTAGCATTAAAGCCTTGAAGAATGGCACTTCTTTGTATAGTTTTTTAACCTCATTCAACCGACCTTCATCTTTTAGTTTTTGCATGGCAGAACCCATACCAAAATAGCCCGGCACATTCTGTTTTAACTGGCTCCAAGAACCCACGAAAGAAATAGCACGCAAATCTGAAAGTTCCAATTGTTTTTTGTTTCCACGTTTTCCGGGCCTACTACCAATATTGGCCTTTGTATAATATTTTAAAGTACTGCGGTGCTCCAAATAGGGTATGAACTTTTCGTGCTGTTTTAGCGCATCGTATTTATTAAAGCTTAATTCCGAAAGTTCTTCTATCAGTTTTCGCTGTCCTGTTGAGATTACATGCTCCTTTCCAAACAGGTTGTTGCTAAGCCCGGCGGTAAGCAACTGTTCAGAATTGTGAATAAACTGTTCCTTGGTTCCATAGGTACTGGTAATGGTCTGACCTTGAATGGTCATCTGAATTTCGTGATTGGCCACATCTTTGGTCTGAGCGGCATAAAAACGATGGGTCTTTCCTCCTCCTCTTGCCGGAGGTCCTCCCCTACCATCAAAAAATATAGCTTTGATTCCGTTTTTCTTACACACCTTACTTAAAGTTTCCTTTGTTTTTAAGATAGACCAATTTGCTTTTAAATAGCCACCATCCTTGGTCCCATCTGAAAAGCCAAGCATTATGGTGTGAATGTCCTTTCTTCGCTCTAAATGCTTACGATATAAAGCGGTATCAAACAAGGTTTGCATAACTTCTTCAGCGGCTTCCATCCCTTTCATGGTCTCAAACAAGGGGATAATATCAAAAGTAATATCATACACATTCCAACCACACCATCTAAATAGCCCAAAAACAAAAAGAACGGAATAGATATCCTCAGAATTACTAATGATGTATCTGTTGCAGCCCTCCTCACCATTCTTGGCCTGAATTTCTTTTAATTGTTGAATATTGGTAATTGTATCTTTTACAATTTCCTCTTCAAAATCAGCTGGATTTAGTTGCAAGTCTTTATCCAACAACCATTTTTGTAGCTTTTTATCATCTAGTTCATCAATGGTTTCCTTTATTGCCCCCTGCTGTTTTAAAATGGTTTCAACCACCAATTTATGTTTGCTGTGATCCTGTCTAACATCGAGAGTAGCAAAGTGGGTCTTAAAAATGTGAACTTTATTGATAAAGTGATCCAAATCATCCAAATGCAATCCGTGGTATTCATTTACTAATATGTTACGGATCTCACTTAGCTTATCAATAATTTCTGGATAGCCTACAATAATCTTTGCATTGAACATTGCTTTGTAGAGTTCTCCACTCAGCGCGTTCAAGTCACCTTGCAGATTCTTGAATGTTAATTTTTTACGCAATGATTTAAGCTCATTGTAATAACATTTCATAAGGTTGAGACGAAGTTCATCTGCAACCTGTCCGGTAATTTTGGCTGTAACAAAAGGGTTTCCATCCCGGTCTCCTCCGGGCCAAAAACCCAGCTTTAGAATATTGTAGTTGCAAAAATCCTCAGCGCTTACATTGCGTTTTACGTACTGAAACAATTCCCCGATTGCATCATAATAAGTATGTCGTAAAATATAAATGATATTCTTTGCCTCATCCAAAGGAGTAGGCTTTTTGGCATTTATCAACGATGTCAATCCTAACTGCTGTAGGGTAACATCAATTTTATTGACCTCGTTCTCATCGATCAATGATTGCATGTTGGAAATAATATCCAATACTGCGGGTGTATAAAATTGTGTAGGGTGTGCCGTAAGCACAATTCTTGCACTAAAAGTTGATAATTGTTTCGCTATTTTATCCCAATTCTTGTTCTTATCCACAAGCTTGAAATAGTCTTTTATGGAAAGTGAATTGCTGTATTGCTGTAATTTAGAAAAGGCAGAATCCTCAACACTATCATACAAAACCACCTGACGTTCAACATATTGTATTATCTTAAACATGAAGTCTAATCGTTCACGTTCATCTTTAATATCTACAAAATTTGAAAAGAAGGTTTCTAGAATTTCTTGTGGAGTTTTACCTTCTTTTAGTCCTTTCTCGCATTGATCCAATAAAAGCGGTATCAACATTCCAACATTTTCAATGTTCCTATACGGGAGGTTCATGAACAAACTGTTATAAATGTTGAATTTATTGGTAACCGATTTTTTAAATTCTTCTAAACGTTTGGATTGCTGCATGGATAATCGGTATTATTTCGTTAGTATTTAAATGAATTCAAAGATCGTGATAAAACCCAAATTTAGAAGGTAAATTTAGCTACATAACAAGTTTGGAAAAAGAAACCCACAAACTTAACACCTAGTGAGGTCTTTATTTGAGAATACCCTACCAAATTGGTGATTGCCTAGCGTATAAAAACAGGCTGGTCTTCCCTCAATGTGTGTTCCGCACTGAATACATAGCCATCATAATTGAAACCTTTAATGTCTTCGATGGTTTTTGCATCAGTGTCCAAAATATATCGAACCATTGATCCCCTTGCTTTTTTTGCAAAAAAGCTGATAACCTTTAGTTTGTCGTTCTTCCAATCCTTAAAAATTGGAGTTATGGTAGGTACTCTTAATTGCTTCTCATCAATGGCTCCAAAATATTCATTGCTAGCCAAATTGATGAATAGTTCACCCTCTTCCAACTCTTCGTTCAAATGAGCGGTCAATTGTTTTTTCCAAAACTCATAAAGATTCTTTTTACGGGCCACCTTTAATTGGGTTCCCATTTCCAAACGATACGGTTGAATCAAATCCAATGGTTTCAAAATTCCATAAAGACCGGATAAGATGCGAAGCGTATCTTGGAGTAGATCTAACTTGTTTTCAGGAATCGTGTATGCATCCAAACCCTGGTATACATCCCCATTAAATGAAAATACGGCGGGTCTTGAGTTTTCCGGAGTAAAAGGTGTTGAAAATTGCTGGTTTCTTTGCCAATTAAGCTCTGCCAAATTATCAGATATAGACATTAGCTTGGACAATGCCTTTGGCTTTTTCTTTACCAAAATACCATTCAACTTTTCAGATTGCTCCAAAAATCGTGGCTGACTATATCTTGATGTTGGTAATTCCGTTTCAAAATCAAGTGATTTGGCAGGAGAAATAACAATTTTCATTTTGTTCAATTTTAAGTAAAAATAAAGATGAAAACTGACTTTTACACATTATTGGCAACGGTGTTTTCAATCTTGAAATTGAAAAAAACTATTGTTCGCTGTGCTTGGCATAGTTTCGCCATTTTTCAATACAGTTTGCCATATCTTCCGGCACTTCGGAATCAAACCGCATAAACTCTCCTGTTTCCGGATGTTCAAAACCTAAGGTTTTGGCATGTAGTGCCTGTCTAGGTAATATTTTAAAGGCATTTTCCACAAACTGCTTGTATTTGGTAAAAGTGGTTCCTTTTAAAATCTTGTCTCCACCATATCGCTCGTCATTAAACAAAGTATGTCCTATATACTTCATATGCACACGGATTTGATGTGTTCTTCCCGTTTCCAATTTGCAGGACACCAAAGTGATATAACCCAATCGTTCAATAACTTTATAATGAGTAACCGCTTCCTTACCTTGATCTGCTTCTGGAAAAACCACCATTTGCAATCGATTCTTTGGGTTTCGGGCAATATGTCCTTCAACGGTTCCTTTATCCTCCGCCACATTTCCCCAGACCAAGGCCAAATATTCACGCTCACTGCTCTTGTCAAAAAATTGTTTTGCCAAATGCGTCATCGCTTTTTCCGTCTTTGCAATAACAAGGAGTCCAGATGTATCCTTATCTATCCTGTGCACCAGTCCAGGGCGTTCTGAACTATTGTTGGGCAAATTGTCAAAATGGTGTACCAATGCATTGATCAATGTGCCGGAATAATTTCCATGTCCCGGGTGCACTACCATTCCAGCTGGTTTGTTAACCACCAAAAGTGTGTCGTCTTCATAAACAATGTCCAATGGAATATTCTCAGGGGTCAATAAAAACTCATACGGTGGATGCTCAAACATTACTTTGACCTCATCACCAGCCTTTACTTTGTAATTTTGTTTTACTACAAGCTCGTTGACCCAAATATTTCCTTGTTTGGCAGCTTGTTGAATTTTATTTCTGGTCGCATTTTCAATAAAATTCATCAAAAACTTATCAACCCTCAAAGGTTCCTGTCCTTTGGAAGCAATAAATTTATGATGTTCAAAAAGTTCTTCTTGTGAAAGATCGGAGTTCTCGGAAGCATCCATATTTAATTGGATTCTGCCTGTATACGTGCGCTTCCCGGAATAGTACCATTACCACACACTAATTCTATTTTTGAAGTTTTGGGTAGCTTATCTCCAGGTTTTAAAAACTTCCCCTTGTATTTCATTCTGTAAACCATATTCTTTCCCAACTCGTCAATATAGGTTACACGCTGTACATCCAACCCCACGGCCCGTAACATAGATGTTGCGTTTCGTTGGGTAACTTGGATAATATTCGGTACCGTCACTTTTTTGTAACCAGAAGGGTTAACAGTGAAATAAATCTTACGATTTGCCTTTACTTTATTTCCCGCCGCCGGATCTTGCTCCAAGATTGAAAAACGCGGGTATTCTGGGTTATAGTTTGAAGAATCCAACACTTGATAACGCAATCCTGCATTTTCTACTGTCTCTCTCATTTCCATCACGGACATCTTTGAAAAATCAGGGACTTCAACAAACTCACCATGATTTGTGGTTTTCTTTAACCATTGAAGCGTTAAAAAACACAGCACTACGACCGCCACAAGGGCCAGACCCAATTGAATCAAAAAAACCTTACTTTTTAGAAAGCTCAAAAAATGTTTCATGTAATACGCCTTATCTGAACAAATATAGGAAAGACAGTCCTTTTTTCTTTACTTTGACAAAGTGATATTCGATGACCCGATGAAAAAAAACATCGCCATCATTATGGGTGGCTATTCCAGTGAGCGTGAAATTTCGATAAAAAGCGGTAATGTGGTTTATCAATACTTGGATAAAACTAAATATAATGCGTATCGTATCATAATTTCAACCGAGAAATGGATTTACCTTGATGATGACAATGAGGAATTTCCAATTGACAAGGCTGACTTTAGTGCTGTTTTACCTGATGGAAAGATTAGTTTTGATTGTGTTTTTAATGCCATTCATGGCACTCCAGGTGAGGATGGGTTGCTTCAGGCCTATTTTGAATTGTTGAATATACCACAGACTTCTTGCAACCATTATCAGGCCGCCCTTACTTTTAACAAAAGGGATTTGTTGAGTACGCTTAAGCCCTATGGCGTACAATGTGCTACATCGTTTCATTTAAATTTAGGTGAAACTATTGATGAAGCTGCCATTCTGGACAAAGTGGGACTCCCCTGTTTTGTAAAAGCAAATAGGGCCGGTAGCAGTTATGGAATTTCAAAAGTTCACAAAAGAGAGGATTTAAGTGATGCTATAGCGAATGCTTTTTCTGAAGATAGCGAGGTAATTATAGAATCATTTTTAGACGGAACCGAAGTTTCTGTCGGTGTCATTACTTACAATAATGAAATAACAGTGCTTCCGATTACAGAAATAGTTACAGAAAATGATTTTTTTGATTATGAGGCAAAATATCTAGGAAAGTCCCAAGAAATAACCCCTGCTAGAATTTCCAAAATCCAAGAAGAGAATGTAACTAAGTGGGCAAAATACATTTATAAAACACTTGGTTTAAAGGGGTATACGCGCAGTGAGTTCATTTTCATTGGCAATGACCCACATCTTCTTGAAGTAAACACAACTCCGGGACTTACAGAGGAGAGCATCTTACCGCAACAAGCAAATGCAGCTGGAATATCGTTGGAACAACTATTTGGAAGCGCTGTTGAAGAGGCATTGCGATAGAAAATCAGTATTTTTAAACAAACTTTCCAACCATGAGACGTGCTATTTTTCCAGGTTCATTTGATCCGCTTACCTTAGGCCACTTTGATGTTATCAAAAGAGGAATAAACCTATTTGATGAATTATTTATTGCTATTGGGATAAATGCGGAAAAAAAATACATGTTCTCCTTGGAAGAGCGCACCAAGTTCATTGAAGAAGCCTTTATGGACGAGCCCAAAATAAAAGTGGTTACTTATGAAGGTATGACTGTGGATTTTTGCAAAAAAATTGATGCCAATTTTATATTGCGAGGTTTAAGAAATCCTGCAGATTTTGAATTTGAAAAAGCCATTGCCCACACAAACAGAAAACTTTCTGAAATTGAAACGGTCTTTTTATTGACTTCTTCCGGAAAATCGTATATCAGCTCTTCCATTGTTAGGGATGTGATTAGAAACGGGGGAGATTACACTGGTCTTGTTCCCGATACTGTTGTGGTGAAATAGCAGTCTCCATTTATTTTTCAAACCTCAATCTTAGTCCAAAATTTTCTTCAAAAGGCATTAAACCTTCCCCCTTTACTCTAACATTTATGGTAGAAACAACAGATTTCGACCCGTTCACAACAATTTGTGAATTCTAGGGGATAATACTAATATTTTAGTAAGAAAATTCTGATATTTGATTAACCCCCAAATCAAGCTTACACATTGAAATCTATTGAAACTGTTCCCCAAAACTATATTCTTAAACAACTTCCAAAGGCAACCGCCTTTGTTGATAAAAACTATTCTATAGTAGATGCTTCAGACTCTTGGTTGCACCTTTTTAATTTCAAATGGGAGGAGTTGTCAGGAAAAAGCATTCTAAATGTTTTTACTGACCACGAACAACTCACCAAAACAAAACTGAAAGAATATTTAGACTCAAATAAGAGGAAAAAAATTCAACATGTAAAGGTCACCAAGGAAGATGAAACATGGTACGAAAGTATTTTAACACCTTGGTTTGATGAAAAAGAAAACGTAGTAGGTACTATTTTACAATCGGAGAATATAAGCAAACGAATAGAAAAAGAACTTGAGTTAAAGAGGACTAAAATTCTGCTAAAAGCTAAATCCGAAGTTGCCAAAGTAGGCAGTTGGGAGTACGATTTAATTTCACAAAAACTCAGTTGGTCCGAGCAAACCAAAAAAATACATGAAGTTCCAAAATCTTTTGTGCCAACGGTAAGTCAAGGTATAGAGTTTTATAAACAAGGTTACAGCAGAAATAAAGTTTCAATGCTTTTCCATAGAATATTGGAAGATGGCACACCTTATAATCAACGTTTAATATTAATAACAGCAAAGGGTGAAGAAAAATGGGTAGAAGCAGGTGGAAAAGCGATGAAGAAAAATGGTAAAATCGTTAAAATTATAGGAACTTTCCAAGATATCAATGATCAGGTCATTGCTGAGAAAAAAACAAAAGAAAGTGAACAATTACTAAGTACCTTGATCGATAATCTTCCCATAAATGTCTATATCAAAGACAAGGAGTCTCGAAAAATATTGGTAAACAAAACCGAATGTGACTACATAGGAACAACTGCCAAGAACATCATAGGAAAATCAGATTTTGACCTTTACGACAAGAAAATTGCCCAAATTTCAAGAGATGAGGACCTTGAGGTAATGCGGTCGCTTAAACCTATGGTAGGTGTGGAAACCATTAACATTAAAAAAGATGGTAGCTCTACCAATTTCTTGACCTCTAAAATACCTCTTATCAATTCCAATGGAGAAGCATATGGCCTTATAGGTATGAGCATGGACATTACCCATATAAAGGAAAAGGAAGATGAGTTACGAAATCTTATAAATATTACTGCAATCCAAAATAAAAAACTAACAAATTTTGCACATATTGTTTCCCATAATTTAAGGTCGCATACTGCCAACTTTTCCATGCTTCTGGATTTTCTTATTCATGAAAAAGAAGAAAAAGAGAAAGATCGAATCATGACAATGTTGACTCATGCTTCAGATAATCTATTGGACACTTTAGAAAACTTAAATGACGTTGTGGCCATAAGTACAAATGTCAACATTGATAAAAAACCCTTAAACCTTAAAGAAAATATTCTTAAGGTACAACAAAACCTTGCTGCCTTCCTGGAAAAAAATAAAGTTGAGTTTGTAAACCATGTTCCAAATAAACTATCTGTTTTGAGTGTTCCTGCCTATCTGGAAAGTATTATACTTAATTTGGTTACCAACGCTGTAAAATATCGTAGTCCAAAACGAAATCCCCTAATTACATTAAGAGCAAAAAAACAGGACAATAGTGTTGTATTAAGTGTTGAAGATAATGGATTGGGGATAGATTTAAACAAGTATGGAGGTAAAATCTTTGGAATGTACAAAACCTTTCATAACAAAAAAGATGCTAGGGGTCTTGGGCTATATATTATTAAAAACCAGATAGAGGCCATGGGCGGCAGCATAACTATTAATAGCGAAGTGGGCAAGGGCACTACGTTTAATGTCTATTTTAATGAAGAAAATAAATAGTCTATATATCATTGATGATGACCCAATTGCAATCTTTGGCATAAAAAAAATGCTTAAGCTAAAAGTAGAATGCAATGATATCAAAGCATTTGAAAATGGGAAAATGGCTTTGGATGACCTAAAGGGAAGAATAGAATATGGAGACGGAATACCTGAAGTAATATTTTTAGATATAAATATGCCAATTATGGATGGCTGGGAGTTCTTGGAAGAATTGCTAAACCTAAACATTGAGGAGAAGGTTATCATCAATGTAATTACCTCTTCAATTGATCCATCAGATTATCAAAAATGGAATCATTTCAGGCTCAACTCCATTCATCATCTAAATTTTAGAAACAAACCTATCTATAAAATTGAAGCGACAGATGTCAATTTGGCATCATAAATACTTAATTCGCTATTTTTGCTGATAAGAGTTTTCCTTTTAGTGAATTTTCAACTAACATTAAACAACATTGAAGCACTTACTTTTTTTGATATTAATGTTGCTTTACCTATCCTGTGAGACTCAAACAGAAGATAAGGCTTCCTCATATCAAACATTTTATGAAACCGCGGATGGCAAAGAGACTGCCACTTACCAAGAAACCATTGATTTTTACATAAGACTTGCCAAAGATTTTCCGGAAATCAATATCCAGACCATTGGAGAGACGGATAGTGGTTACCCGCTTCACATAGTGACATTCAATCCCGATGGAGATTTTAATTTTGAACATGTAAGACAAGAAAAAGCAATTGTACTGATTAACAATGGCATTCACCCAGGTGAGAGTGATGGCATTGATGCCACAATGCTACTATATCGGGATTTGGCCACCAAAAAAATACTCCACCCCGAAAATACTATTTTGGCTACCATCCCCATTTATAATATTGGTGGTGCCTTGAATAGGAACTCAACTACAAGGGCAAATCAAAATGGCCCTTTGGAATACGGTTTTAGGGGAAATGCATTGAATTATGACCTGAATCGGGATTTCATAAAAATGGACTCCAAAAACGCAAAAACCTTTACACAAATCTTTCATTTGATAAAGCCTGATGTTTTTATTGACAACCACGTAAGCAACGGAGCCGATTATCAATATACTTTAACCCATTTGTTTACACAGCACAATAAATTAGGTGGAAAACTCGGCAACTATCTTCATAAGGAATTTATGCCCAAAATGGAAAAATCATTGCAGGATAAGGATTGGGACATAACCCCATATGTGAATGTTTTTAATAGACCTCCTGAATTGGGTTTTAAACAATTTATGGACCACCCAAGATATTCAACCGGTTACACAACACTTTGGGGCACATTGGGATTAATGGTTGAAACACATATGCTAAAACCGTATAAGAAAAGAGTAAGAGGCACATATGCTCTTATGGAAAGCATGATTAACATTGTTGAAAAAGAACATTCCAACTTAAAAAAACTACGAAAAGAAACATTAAATCAATATTCCGAATTATCGCAGTATTACTTTAATTGGCAGGTGGATACAACCCGAACCTCAAAACTAAATTTTAAAGGGTTTGAAGCTAATCTAATTTCTAGTGAGGTAACTGGGCTTTCCAGATTAAAATACGACAGAGAGAAGCCCTTTACAAAAGAAGTTGTGTACCATAATTATTTTTTTCCGGCAGATACCATTGCGGTCCCGGCCGCATATGTCATAAAGCAAAGCTGGCAAAATATAATAGACAGGCTAAAAGCAAACCATATTCAATATTTTGAGATAGAAGAGGATACGGTCTTTGGAGTTGCGTCCTACAAAATATTGGACTATAACACCAGAAAAGACCCCTATGAAGGACATTATCCTCATTTCTATACAAGAGTTGAACAAACTGAATTAAAGGTTGCGTTTAGACCAGGTGATGTTGTGGTACCAACCAATCAATATGGAATTCGATATATATTGGAAACCCTGGAACCCCAAGCAGAAGATTCTTTCTTCAATTGGAATTTCTTTGATACCGTACTTCAACAAAAAGAAGGGTTTTCACCTTATGTTTTTGAGGATGTTGCATATGATATGCTTAAAAACGATTCAATACTTCGAAATAACTTCATCGCCAAAAAAGAGTTTGATCCTGATTTTTCAGCAGACTGGTATGCCCAATTGGATTGGATCTATCAACGTTCCAAGCATAGGGAAGAATCCTATCTTAGATATCCTATATATAGAATTGAAAAGGGAAGCAAAGCGGAGGCTATTGTTGATCAGAAATAGGTCTATTTTCAAACAAAATTCTAATATTGAAATAGGAGTTTTCCAAAGCCTTTTTAATTTTTTTGGGTCCCTTCCATTTCACCTTCATAATTCCTTCATCTTTTTGTCCTACAAGCTTTCCAGAATAGGTGGTATACATGGCAAACCAATGTACTTGTTTTAATCTGTACTCCCCATTCCTTTTAAAAACGTGATAAGTCGTGCGTAGAAACTTTTCAATCTGAAGGTCTCGAACACCTGTTTCTTCCTCAACCTCCCTTATCGCTGCTTTCTCAATAGATTCCCCTTTATCTACCTTGCCCTTTGGCAAATCCCATTTATCATTTCTATAAATAAACAAAACCTTTCCTTTAGGGTTGGTCACAAATCCTCCTCCAGCAACAACAACAGGGATTTTATGCATAAAGACATCCAGCATTTTCTCTTCATCGGGGTGATAAATGTATGCCTCAGACAGTCTTCCTTTTGCCAACGAATCTATAGCCATCAGTATAGAGTCACCATCCAATGAAAAGAGATTACCATTAGTATTGTCTTGGAGCTCATTTGTTAAAATCAGTAGAGACTCATTAACAAAAACTTTATACATTTGCGCAATGGTTTTAAACAAGGACACTGCCAAAAAAACAGCCGAACTTCTATTACAAATTAATGCAATTAAGTTGGAACCCGAAAATCCTTTTACATGGGCTTCTGGTTGGAAATCTCCTATTTATTGTGACAACAGAGTTATGCTTTCCTATCCCGAAATACGAAATTTTGTTCGGGAGGAAATGGCAAAACAAGTAGAAACCCTATATGGAAAACCAGATGTTATCGCAGGGGTTGCTACAGGCGCCATAGGAATTGGAATTTTGGTAGCAGAAGCATTAGGACTCCCTTTTATTTATGTTAGGCCAGAACCGAAGTCCCATGGAAGACAAAACCAGATTGAAGGATATTTGGAATCAGGACAAAATGTTGTTGTTATTGAAGATTTAATAAGCACAGGTAAGAGCAGTTTAAATGCGGTTAAAGCCTTAAAGGCCCAACAGGCTAATGTAAAGGGGATGATAGCTATTTTCACTTATGGATTTTCAGTTGCATCGGATAATTTCACCAAGGAAAATATAGAGTTACATACGCTGTCTGACTATGACCACCTAATTGAACAAGCCTCTGAAACAAACTATATAAAAGAATCACATCTACAAACCCTATTGCAATGGAAGTCAAATCCAAAGCAATGGAAATAAATCTATACCATGCATATTGAAATCCCAGAAAAGAAAGTTGCCAAAAGTGATAAAGTAGTATTTGATTTCTTGACTGACATCAAAAACTTTAAAATCCTTATGCCGGATAATATAGACAAGTTTGAGGTTTTGGATGAAAAAACATTCAGGTTTGCTTTAAAAGGTATGCCAGAACTTGTGCTACGATTAAAGGAGCAGTTTGCGCATGAAAAAGTAGTTTTAGGTGCCGCAAGCGATAAATTACCCTTTACGCTTACCGCAAATATTAGCAATTTAGGAGCTGATGAAAGTAGTGTGGTCTTGAGTTTTGAAGGAGAATTCAATGCAATGATGGCCATGATGATTAAAACACCGATCACCAACTTCATGGAAACACTTTCCTCAAACATGGATAAAATAAGTTAATAGAGTAAGGTCACTTCCTTTAATCCATACTCTTTTAAAACCTTATCCTCAAGTTCTAGGATGAGTTTTCCTGAAGGTGAGACCTCACGGATAAAGCCCATAAAAACCTGGGTTTTCCCATCTTTAAAAGTTGAAGGCCTATCTTTTCGGAACAATTGTTCATGATATTCCGGCAACATTTGGGTCACAGTTTTTGCTTCGACACCTACAAATCGGGATTTTAACTTTTTCAAAATTTCCTGTAAAAGCTCATCCAAATAAAATTGTTTTCCAGTTAGGGATTTTAACGAAGCTACTTTTTGCAGGTTTTCAAATGAAATCTGGTTCACATTCAACCCAATTCCAATAATTGAATTTTGAATCAATTTACCTTTAAGGGTATTTTCAATTAAAATACCACACACTTTAGATGAACCTGACATAATGTCGTTGGGCCATTTCACCCTTAAATCAGGTATGCCCAGCTGCTTTAAAACATCAAAAACAGCCAAGGAAACACATATGTTTAGGTTAAATTGATGTGCGACTTGCAAAGACTCAAACTTTTTCAAAATACTAAAGGTCAAGTTCTTACCGTCATAAGACTGCCATTCGGTGCCCATTTGCCCCCTACCCTTACGTTGTTTTTTGGCAACAACCGTGGTATAATCTTCCAATTCCTGAGAAAGTAATAAACCCTTTAAATAGAGGTTTGTTGAGTCCGTGGCATCAAGTTTGATTATTTGTGTTAGTTCTCCCAAAGTGGTGCGTCCAATGTTATGTTAAAAACTAGGGCTAAGAAAACAAAAAAAATATAACTTTGTAGAAACTAAAATATTTGAATGCAGAAAACGAAAGCTAGCGCAGATGAACTGATTGCCTTAATATTACATGGAATTGAAGAAGTTAAGGGAGATGATATAAATCTTCTTGATCTTAGGGAGATTGAAAATACAGTTTGCGACTACTTTATTATCTGCAATGGTACTTCCAATACACATGTTAACGCAATTGTTTCATCTATTCAAAAAACCGTCAGCAAAGCCATACACGACAAACCTTGGCATGTTGAAGGTTCTGAAAATGCAGAATGGATTTTGATGGACTATGTAAATGTTGTTGTTCATGTATTTCAAAAACACATTAGGGAATTCTACGACATAGAGGGGCTTTGGGGTGACGCTAAAGTAACAATGGTGGAGAGCAGCTACAATTCTTAAAAAAAATGGCAAAAGACAACAACAATTCTAATACTCCTAAGAAACCTCGTTTTAGTTCTTGGTGGATTTACGGTGTGGTAATCGCATTAATTATCGGTTTTCAATTTTTTGGAGGGAATAGTTTCTCCAGCACAGAAAAAACCACGACCTCGGAACTACAAGAGTATTTAAGAAATGGAGACATTTCCGAAATCTTGATTATAACGAATGCAAGACAGGCAAAGGTATTCTTGACTGAAGAAGCACTTCAAAAAGATGTACACAAAAATGTTTCGGAGAAACCTTTTAATTTTTCTGCAGGAAAAATTCCACAGTACATTTTAGACTATGGGGACCTTCAAAATTTTGAGGACGAAATAAAAAGCATCAAAAAAGAAAACAATCTTGATACAATTGTTGATTTTGATACAGAATCAAACGTTTTAGGAGAGTTATTGCTCTCACTACTTCCATTTGCATTGATTATAGGTATTTGGATTTATCTGATGCGAAGAATGTCTGGTGGTGCCGGCGGTGGTGCTGGAGGTCAGATTTTCAATATAGGAAAGTCAAAAGCAAAACTCTTTGATGAAAAAACAGATACCAGAACTTCATTCAAAGATGTTGCAGGACTTGAAGGAGCAAAAGAAGAGGTTCAAGAAATTGTAGAATTCCTTAAGCACCCGGATAAATACACTTCTTTAGGAGGAAAAATACCCAAAGGAGCCTTATTAGTAGGACCTCCTGGAACCGGTAAAACCCTTTTGGCCAAAGCAGTGGCAGGAGAGGCTAAAGTTCCTTTTTTCTCGCTATCAGGCTCAGACTTTGTGGAAATGTTTGTTGGTGTAGGTGCTTCAAGGGTTCGTGACCTTTTTAAACAAGCAAAGGATAAATCCCCTGCAATTATTTTCATTGATGAAATCGATGCGATAGGTCGAGCAAGAGGGAAAAATAACTTCACAGGTTCCAATGATGAACGTGAAAACACACTGAATCAACTACTGACAGAAATGGACGGTTTTGGCACAAACACCAATGTTATTGTACTTGCCGCCACCAACCGCGCAGATGTATTGGACAAGGCATTGATGCGGGCAGGTCGTTTTGATCGTCAAATTTATGTTGACCTTCCGGACATAAGGGAAAGAAAAGAGATTTTTGAAGTTCACCTACGTCCCATAAAAACCGCAGAAACCCTCGATTTGGATTTTCTTGCCAAACAAACGCCTGGTTTCTCTGGAGCGGATATTGCAAATGTTTGTAACGAAGCGGCTTTAATTGCAGCCCGTAAGGAAAAGAAAGCGGTAAATAAGCAAGATTTCTTGGATGCTGTAGATCGAATTGTAGGAGGCCTTGAGAAGAAAAATAAAATAATAACTGTAGAAGAGAAAAAAACCATTGCATATCATGAAGCTGGTCATGCAACTGTAAGTTGGATGTTGGAGCATGCCGCACCCTTGGTAAAAGTAACCATTGTACCTAGGGGACAGTCTCTTGGCGCAGCTTGGTATTTACCGGAGGAACGCTTAATTGTCCGTCCAGAACAAATGCTGGATGAAATGTGTGCAACTATGGGAGGAAGAGCAGCGGAACGGGTTATTTTCGATAAAATATCCACAGGTGCATTAAGTGATTTGGAAAAGGTGACAAAACAAGCGAGGGCTATGGTTACCATTTACGGTCTTAATGAAGAGTTGGGGAATATTACATATTATGATTCCTCTGGAAACAATGAATATGGGTTCACTAAGCCTTATAGTGAGGAAACAGCCCAGAAAATTGACGAGGAAATATCAAAAATGATAGAGGAACAATATCAGCGGGCTATTAAACTGTTGGCTGACAATAAGGATAAACTAAAGGAGTTGGCAGATAGACTTTTAGAAAAAGAAGTTATCTTTAAGGATGATTTAGAAAAGATTTTTGGAAAAAGACCTTTCGAAAAAGAAGAATTGGAGCCAACCGAGTAGTCTATTCTTCTAGATTAATGTCAATTTAAATAAATGCCCTTGATACCATAAATGGGAGTTTTTGATAAGCTTTTTGGAGGTGGTAAAAAAGTTTCCAAGGAAACCGTGGAAACACGTGGGGATTATATGCCCAATTTAAAGATTCCCGTGGATGAAAAATTCACAATCTACTTCAAGAAAAATGGAGGCAAGTTCATTTATTGCGAAAATGAGCTCGAAGTTTCCGATGCATTACAAAGCATAATTTCTGAAAACGATTGGCAAAGTCATTTTTTTTATACACTTGACCAACGATTACAAAGTCGGTTTTCTTCTGAAAAAATTCAGTTTACCACAAACCGAAAAGAAAGCGATATTTTCTTTACTACCTGCGAGCATTTAGTGGCCCATAATGGCTCTATTTTAGTGTGTTCAAATCAAATCAAGGAAAAAAAACTTGATGAACTCCCCTCCAATCTAATTGTATTTGCCACGACAAGTCAGTTAGTAGATTCAATAAGTGAGGCTTTGAGAATCATTAAAGAAAAATATAAGAAAAATATTCCTAACAATATTACCACGCTCAAGCACTTTGAACCCACTCCAGAAAACAAAAATGATTTCCTTTCCTACGGAAGTGCTTCAAAAAATGTATATCTTTTACTGCTAGAAGACTACTAATGGCATGAAAGAAATTCTAAGGCGCTCTATTACAGGGGTTATCTATGTGGTGCTCCTAATGGGAACCGTTTTTTTAAACTCAGATGCTTTTGATTTTCTTTTTATGGCATTTGGACTCGCTTGTCTTTATGAATTTAAGAGGATTGTGCAGCTAAAGGGCTATTACATCTTTATTGCGTATTTGGCGCTTTGGTGGGCATTTATCTATTTAATCCATGACACCACCCTAATTACCATTCTAATGTTATTGACCATAACAGTGGATTTGGCATTGCTTGCTTTTTTGTTCACCAAAAAAAATGAAAAACTCACTGATTTTCAGAAATTTATTGTAGCTGTTTTTTATATAGGTGGGGGATGTATCTTTTTAACCATGATTCCCTACAAACAAAATAATTTTGCCAAGTTTTTAATAATGGGCATATTTATTTTAATCTGGGTAACCGATACTTTTGCCTATTTGGTTGGCAGAACTCTGGGTCGTACAAAACTTTATCCTGCAGTTTCTCCAAAAAAAACCATTGAAGGTTCTTTAGGAGGTCTTATTTTTGCATGGATAGCAGCATATATTTTATCAAAATATGAGCCTAGTCTAACCTTAAACGAATGGTTAATTCTTGCTACAGTTATTGTTATTGCAGGAGGTTTAGGCGATTTGTTGGAATCTAAATTTAAGCGTGCAGCCGGGGTAAAGGATAGTGGAGCCATATTACCAGGGCATGGTGGAATTTGGGATCGTTTGGATAGTCTTGTGTTTGCCGCACCATTTGCATATTTAGTTTTAAATATATTTTCCTATGTTTCATAAAGAGGGTCAAAAAATTATAATTGTCACTTTTCTTATTGTGGTTGCCATTTTATTTTCCGCTCAACATTTCATCAACATTGAGTGGCTGAGAATAGCTGTTCAAATTGCGGCCCTGATAGTATTGATTTTAATATTACAATTCTTTAGAAACCCAAAAAGACCCATCACCCCAAGTTTTAATGAAATACTTGCTCCGGTAGATGGTAAAGTTGTTGTTATTGAAGAGGTGGAAGAACCTGAATATTTCAAGGGCAAACGCCGACAAGTTTCCATATTTATGTCTCCTTTGAACGTCCATGTTACGCGCTATGCGGCCAGTGGTACGGTTACCTACTCAAAATATCATCCAGGAAAATATTTGGTGGCTTGGCACCCAAAATCAAGTACAGAAAATGAACGCACCACAGTTGTTCTCCACACTCCCAAATTTGGAGAAATTGGATACAGACAAATTGCGGGTGCACTAGCACGCCGCATCGTAAATTATGCGGAGGAAGGCGAACAAGTGACCCAAGGACAAGACGCTGGGTTTATTAAATTTGGTTCTAGAGTAGATTTGTTATTACCATTAGATTGTGATATTGCCGTAAAACTGGGCCAAAAAGTGGTTGGAGCCAAGACTTGCATTGCAGCTCTTAGAAAAAAGGATGACTAGTAAAGCATTACATAAAAAGTTTGAGGAGGCGGTAGCTTATGTAAACAGTTATAAAGAACCTCTTCCAGCTGATCTTTTGCTAAAACTGTACGCCTATTATAAAGTAGCAAACAGAAATTTTGGAAATCCTGGGAGTAAAACACCACTTATCAATGCTTTTAAGGCAAACGCCATGATTCAAGCGCAAAACATAAGCATTAAACAAGCTATGAAATCCTATGTAGAATTGGTTGATAAGGAAATCAAGAAATCCTAAGAAGTCAACTTTGCAATTGTATTCTTCTCTTCAGAATAGGTAAAATATATTCCCTAGAATTCTACTGTTTAGGTTGTTCTATTTGAACAATGATTGATTTACTAACTGGAGTATTGCTTTTGTCCGCATACAAACCAATAGGAACCAAAATGTTGGTTTCCGGAAAATAGGCACATAAGTTTCCAGAAGGAATATTGTATGGAATTACCTTAAACTTTTCTGCCCTGCGTTCCTTTCCTTTATAAAAACTGGTCAAATCCACTACTTGTTCGGATTTTAAATGCATATTTTCCATATCCTTCGGGTTCATAAAAACCACCCTTCGCTCTCCATGAACACCTCGATATCTGTCATTCATTCCATAAATAGTGGTATTGAATTGATCGTGACTGCGTACCGTCATCAAAATAAACTCATTAGGTTTTAAATTATGTTCCGGAAGTTTACAGATTGAAAATTGTGCTTTTCCTCCAGGCAATTTTGAAAAATCAGCTTCCCGAGCATTGTTCGGCAAGTAAAACCCAGAACCTTTAGATTTTTTAGAATAATCCTGATATTCTTGAAATACTTGGGAAATTTTCTCTCTAACCAAGTCATAATTACTTCCTAGGGCTTTCCAATCAATTTCGGAACTCTCTTTAAAGTAATGACTTGCAATGCTCGCAACAATCTCAGGTTCGCTCTTTAAATTTTCACTGGCCGGTTCCATCCTTCCCATACTTTGATGCACCTTACCCATACTGTTTTCAACAGTCACAAAATTTTCCTTATCCTTTTCTGTTCTGCCCAAAGTAGGTAAAATTAGTGCCATTTTACCCGCTGTGAGATGTGTACGGTTCAACTTTGTGCTAATCGAAACCGTTAAATCACAGCTTTGAAGTGCTTCTGAAGTGTATTCAGTATCGGAGGCCGCAGAAACAAAGTTTCCGCCCAATGCCACAAAAACCTTGGCTTTTCCATCATGCATTGCTTTAATGGCATGTACTGTGTCCAAACCTTCCTTTACCGAAGGTTTAAAACCAAATACCTGTTCAATAGATTTGTTCAGCGGTTCTGAAACATGATGCATAATTCCTACGCTCCTATCTCCCTGTACATTACTATGTCCTCGTACAGGACAGGTTCCTGATCCTTTTTTTCCAATACTTCCTTTGAGCAATAATAGATTTACACATTCCTTAATATTCTCAACTCCATTTTTGTGCTGGGTAAGTCCCATAGCCCAGCAAATGATAATTTTTGATTTTTTTGCCAATACATCGACCGCACTATCGATCATCGTAGAACTTACTCCAGATAATTCAAGTAATTTATTTTCATTCTGATGCTCTAAATCATCCAACAGTTCTTGATATCCACTAGTTTTGGCAGAGATAAATTCAGTATCGAATACCTTTTCTCCATTTTTATGTCGTTTTGCCAAACGTTTCATAATCAACTTTAACAAGGGAACATCTTGATTTATTTTCACCTGAAGAAAAATATCGGTAAGGATGGTTCCAGAGCCCAAAATCCCACTAATCTGTTGTGGATTTTTAAATCTGTTCAATCCACTTTCAGAAAGTGGATTAATTGTAATGATCTTACCTCCATTTTCTTTGCATTTTTGTAAAGCAGATAACATTCTAGGGTGATTGGTACCTGGGTTTTGACCAATTACCATTACAACCTCTGCTTCGGGAAAGTCTTCCAATATAACAGAACCTTTGCCAATACCCAAAGTTTCTGAAAGCCCTACCCCACTGGATTCATGGCACATATTTGAACAATCCGGCATGTTATTGGTGCCAAAGGCACGTGCAAAAAGGCCATATAGAAAAGCAGCTTCATTGCTAGAACGCCCAGAGGTATAGAAAATGGCTTCATCGGGAGAAGCTAAATTGTGTAGATGTTCCGAAGTAATTTCTAAGGCTTCAAGCCATGAAATAGGTTCATAATGGATTGATCCTGGTCTTAAAACAAAAGGCTCGGTAATTCTACCGCTTTTTCCTATTTGGTAATCTGTCCAGTTGGAAATTTCTTCAACAGAATATTTTTTAAAAAAATCTCGGTTCACCCGTTCATACGTAGTTTCCTCGGCAATTGCTTTAGCACCATTCTCGCAGTATTCTCCCAATTTAGAGGGTTTTTTAGGGTCTGGCCAAGCGCATCCAGGACAATCAAACCCTTCCTTTTGGTTCATCTGGGAAAGGGTTCTTAGCGACCTGAATAGCCCCGCTTCCTTACTTACATGTTCCAAAGCAGCTTTTATTCCAGGAACACCAGCAGCATAATCAGAAGGTTCAGTAATCTTTAAATTGGAAAACTCTATAATTCCAGTTGCGGAAATATTACGCTTTGGGTAATTGGACATTTAGAAAAATTGATGTCTCAAATATAATTATAAACATCATTTTTTGGCTGTTTTGTACAGCTTTAGCTATGTTAAGTGCTTTTTGAAAAAATCGATGGTTCGTTTCCAAGCCAATTCTGCGGCCTCTTTGTCATATCGGGGAGTAGTTGTATTGTGGAACCCATGGTTCACATTTGGATAGGTAAAAGCTTGGAATTCCTTTCCATTTGCTTTTAAAGCTTCTTCAAATGCCGGCCACCCGGCATTTACTCTTTTGTCCAATCCGGCAAATTGAAGCAGTAAAGGTGCGTTGATTTTATCAATATCCTCCGTTGGTTGTCCTCCATAAAATGGAACTGAAGCCGCTAAATCCTTTACTTTCACTGCCATCATGTTCGAAATCCACCCACCAAAACAAAACCCTACTACACCTATTTTGCCGTTACAGTCTTCATGGTTTTTTAGGTATTGATAAGCTGCTATAAAATCTTCAAGCATTTCGTTCCTATCCCGTTGTCTTTGCATGGTTCTGCCTTCATCATCATTTCCAGGGTAGCCACCTAAAGGAGATAAGGCATCAGGGGCCAACGTAATAAATCCTTCAAGTGCTGCTCTTCGCGCGGTATCCTCAATATATGGGTTTAGTCCTCTATTTTCATGTACTACCACAATTCCACCCATTTTCTTTGTTGTCTCCTTGGGTTTTGACAATAAGCCCTTTATGGCACCTCCACCTTTAGGAGATTCATAGTCGATGTAACCTGAATCCAAATTTGGGTCATTGGGGTTAACCAACATAGTATCCACATAATTTGGCATTAAAAAACTCATGAGGGAAGCAATGGTGACACCACCAACCGCATATAGGGACAATTTTTCCATAAACTCACGCCTTTGCATCTTGTTATGGGCGTAATCATCGTATAAATCAAAAATCTCTTGCTTTATATCTGTCTTTTTTAGTTTTTTCATGGCTGTACTGTCTTTAAAAAGGAAATTACCTAAAGGTATAAACTACTCAAGACTAGCCAAACTTTTTTGCAAGGTTTCAATTTTGGCCTCTGCATCTGAAGCTTTCTTCTTTTCCATGGCAACTACTTGTTCCGGTGCATTACTGACAAAACGTTCGTTGCTCAATTTTTTCTGTACGGACAGTAAAAAACCTCTAGTATAATTTAGTTCTTCAGTAATTTTTGTAATCTCAGCCTCAACATCGATTGCTCCGTTTATTGGAATGAAATATTCATTGCTTTTTACACGAAAACTTAGTGCTCCATCTAAACTTGCGTTAATTGTTTCCATTTGAGAAATGTTGCCCAGTTTAGTGATTATAGCATTCATTATATCGCTAGCATTCTCGCTATTTACGAGAGAAAGTTCCAAGCTTTCTTTTTGTGGGATATTTTTCTTTTTCCGAATTGTACGTATACCGGAAATTACCTCGGAAGCAAAATCAAAATCTGAGATCAGTTGATTATCAAAATCAGACTCTTTTGGCCAATTGGAAATAATCAAAGCCTCCTCTGGGGTCCGTTTAGCAATATGTTGCCAAACTTCTTCCGTCAAAAATGGCATAAAGGGATGGAGGAGTTTCAAATTTTCCTCAAACAAATGAATAACCGCATCAAAAGTAATTTTGTCAATGGGTTTTTGATAGGCAGGTTTAACAATTTCCAATAGCCATGAGCAGAAATCATCCCAAACCAGCTTATAAATAGCCATTAGGGCGTCTGAAATACGATATTTGGAAAAGTGATCTTCAATTTCGGACAAGGTTTGGTTAAACTTGGCCGTATACCAATCAATTCCAATTTTAGCAGCTTCTTGTTGCGGGAAATCTGCAACTTCCCAACCCTTTATCAATCTAAAGGCATTCCAAATCTTATTTGCAAAGTTTTTCCCCTGCTGACATAAGGCTTCATCAAACATTAGGTCGTTTCCGGCCGCTGAACTCAACAAAAGTCCAACTCGGACCCCATCTGCCCCAAAATCTTCCATGAGTTTGAGTGCATCAGGCGAATTCCCTAATTGTTTTGACATTTTGCGTCGCTGTTTATCACGCACTAGTCCCGTAAAATATACATTTTCAAAGGGTCGCTTGCCTCTATATTCATAGCCAGAAATAATCATTCTTGCCACCCAGAAAAACAAAATATCCGGACCTGTAACCAAATCACTGGTTGGATAATAATAATTTACCTCATCGTTATCAGGAGCCAAAATTCCACCAAAAACACTTATTGGCCAGAGCCATGATGAAAACCATGTATCTACCACGTCTGAGTCTTGACGCAAATCTGACTCATTAATTTTTGGATTCTTAATTTTTGCTTTTTCCAAGGCTTGTTCCTTGGTTTCTGCGACAACAAAATCATTTTTGCCGTCACCGTAGTAGTAAGCAGGAATCTGTTGTCCCCACCATAACTGACGGGAAATGTTCCAGTCACGGATGTTTTCCATCCAATGCCTATAGGTATTTTCAAACTTTTTGGGATATAGTTTTATATCTCCCGTCTTTAACACACCATCAATCGCAGGTTTGGCCAAATCTTCCATTTTCAAAAACCATTGATCGGATAAGCGAGGTTCAATTACTGCCTTAGTGCGCTCAGAAGTACCAACTTTGTTGGTATGTTGCTCTGTTTTTACTAAAAAGCCCTGTTCTTCAAGTTCTTTTGCTATTTCCTTTCTAACCACAAAACGGTCTTTTCCTTGGTAATGAAGACCATAGGAATTTAAGGTAGCATCTTCATTAAATATATCTACTACCTCCAGATCATGTTTATCGCCAAGGTTTTTGTCGTTTTCATCGTGAGCTGGGGTAACTTTTAAGCAGCCTGTTCCAAATTCAATATCAACATATTCGTCCTCAATAATGGGTATAACTCGGTTGCAGATAGGCACAATGGCCTTTTTGCCCCTTAAATGGTGATACCTTTCATCATTTGGGTTGATGCAGATAGCGGTGTCTCCTAAAATTGTCTCAGGTCTAGTGGTGGCAATGGTTACTTTTTCATCCGAACCTTCAATTTTATACTCCAAATAGTACAAAGCCCCCTGTTTTTCTTCATAGATTACTTCTTCATCAGATAAGGTGGTTTTGGCTTCTGGGTCCCAATTTACCATTCGGTACCCCCTGTAAATCAATCCTTTTTCATATAAATCAACAAAAACCTTGATAACAGAGGCTGACATATCGTCATCCATGGTGAACTTTTTACGGTTCCAATCCAACGAACAACCAAGTTTTTCCAATTGTTTGAAAATAACACCTCCATATTCGTGGGTCCAGTCCCAAACATGTTTTAAAAATTCCTCTCGTGTTAAATCAGATTTTTCAATCCCATCTGCCTTCAATTTAGCAACTACTTTAGCTTCTGTGGCTATTGCAGCATGGTCGGAACCCGGCACCCAACATGCATTTTTGCCCATAAGCCTTGCCCTACGTATGAGTACATCCTGTATAGTATTGTTGAGCATATGCCCCATATGCAATACTCCTGTGACATTGGGAGGGGGGATTACAATAGTATAAGGCTCTCTATCATCTGGCTTTGAGCTAAAAAAATCATGCTTCATCCAGTATGAATACCATTGTTGTTCTACCCTGATAGGGTCATATTTTGATGGGATTTCCATTTTTCGGTATAGTTTTTGTCTTTTTTGATTCAGATTGGGTTTTTGAAGGAGAGACAAAATGTTAATTTATGACTATTCTCCGGCTGAGAGCCAATCTGGAAATACGAAACAAAAATAAGTAACGTTATTACATAACAAAAGAATTTTGGATGCAGGTGTGAAAACATTTACTTTTGAAATTCACCCAAAACTAAAAATGATGAAAAAAACTGTACTCATGTTGTTCGTTGGACTTCTATCTTTAGGCGTTTATGCCCAGGAGTCTGCAGCAAAGATTGAATTTAAAAGTGAAACCATTGACTACGGTGAAATTGAAAAAGGTAGCGATGGTGTCAGAGTTTTTGAGTTTACCAACACAGGAAGTGTTCCGTTGGTAATAAGCGCTGTAAAATCCAGCTGTGGATGTACTATTCCAAAAAAGCCGGAAGATCCAATTTTACCAGGAAAAACTGGTGAGATTCAGGTTAAATATGATACCAAAAGAGTTGGGCCTATTAGAAAAGCTATAACGGTCACCTCCAATGCTGATACTCCAACAAAGGTTCTTAAAATAAAGGGAACTGTTAAAGCTGAAGGAGCCAAGTAAAGAAATAAAGAATTATTACATAAAAAAGCCCCGCAAACAATGTTTGCGGGGCTTTTTACTTTTTTTGGCTCAAAACACTTTCTTCAATACAAAAGAGAATAATAAATCCCGGTTGTAGCGTTCAATCAAAACCCGAATGCGTTTTCCTTCTTTTTGGTTCAACATTTTTAGAACTTCTTGAAGCTTATAGGTATGGATTCTTTTTCCGTTTACCGCCAATATTACATCTCCTTCTCGCAGTCCGGCCTCAGCCGCTGGGCTCCCCGAACGAATACCTGAAACAATGATTTCGGGAACCAAACTCAATCTTGTTTTGTTTTCCAATAAAATCTGAACATTGCCAAACGGATCATCATTATTTTTAACAACGCCGTTAGGGCCTGCTATACTCTCAGCAATGTACCTAAGACCATTGTGCTGAATATCTATACCGGCTAAATTATATTGAAACGGGGTTGAAAAATTCCCGTTTTTCTTAAGTGTTACTTGTCCACGTGGGTAATCAAAAATAATATTGAAGCGTTTTAGAATTTCCCCTCCCACACTTCCATTACGATCACCTAAGAATTTAATAAACCCAAAAGATTCCCTATATGGAAAAGCAGTTTTTGCATCCTTAAGTTCAAAGTCGCCTATTCTAATTCCACTGACTTTTGTACGCTTTCCAAAAACATCACCACTTAAACCCCGACCGAGATAATCTTCGTAATGTTTCTCGGGAATATCCAATCCCTTTTCAGGTTGATGAAAAAGCCAGAGAGCATCACTACTTCCTGTATCGACCAACAATTTAACGGGGACATTATCAGCATCTTCCATTAACACAGTACCTTCGATATAAGCTTTTCTTTTCTCAATCGAAATTGGAAGTGTTTGAGACTTTTTTGGGCTTGAATCTTTATATAAGTCAGGGTTATGAAGTCTAATATTCCGGGAACCATAATTAACCTCAATAACAAAATCCCTAAACAGATCATAACCTAAAATACCATGAACAGGCATGCCCAATGAGGTTGAAAAATTAATTTCTTTATCCAAAACCACATAAAGATCTTGGTTGTAATTCCTTGCACTTCCCAATTTAAACGTATTTCCTTTTGAACTTAAGGCTGCCATGGGTTCACCACCTCCCAATCCTCTAATCGTGATCTCCTGAACATTGTTTATCAGAAGTGAATCTCTATCAGAAATATTAAAAAGAATGGGCCTGCTTACTCCAGAATCCAGAACAAAGGTCAATTCAGCACCGTTAACCTCGACAGGAATTAGGATGAGGTTGTTAAGAAGCTGAAATTTTATTTTTTGGGATTTTTGATTTTTGGGCAAAACAAAACTCTGCGCAGAAACCAAAAATGGTATCAACATTAGAAGAAGCATAAAAAAATGATGATTTTTTTTCAATTTGCTTGCTTTTAAAGGGTTATCCTTCTTAAATATACAAAATAATGATGGGGTCCTGTTTTAATTTAACATTCTTCTAACCTCCCAAATAATAGCTCATTGTGTTGTTTCCATGCTTTGGTTTTCTCATTTTTGCCTAAAATTTCAGGTATGCCAGATATTTCGAGGAAGGGATTACAAATGCCAGCTTCACCTATACGTAAGTTGGTGCCTTTTGCAGAGGACGCAAAAAAAAAGGGGACTCATGTCATTCATCTGAACATTGGACAACCCGATATAAAAACCCCAAAAATAGCATTGGATGCTGTAAGAAATCATAACATTGATGTTCTTGCATACAGCATGACAGAAGGTTCAGAGGAATACAGAAAAAAGATAGCTGCCTATTATTCAGACAACAAAATCAATGTAACATCAAATGATATTATTGTTACTACCGGTGGATCAGAAGCACTTTCCTTTGTAATGGGCTCCATTATGGATGCTGATGATGAAATTATCATTCCCGAACCTTTTTATGCCAATTATAACGGTTTTGCTACAGCTTCAGGAGTTAAGGTTGTTCCTATTGTATCGAACATTAAAAACAATTTTTCGCTACCCCCAATAGCAAGTTTCGAAAAATTGATTACCGATAAAACCAAGGCAATTTTAATCTGTAACCCTGGAAATCCCACTGGTTATCTGTATAGTAAGGATGAAATTCAACAATTGGCTGCATTGGTGAAAAAACATGATTTATTCCTTGTTGCAGATGAAGTATACCGAGAATTTACCTATGATGACAGGGAACATTATTCCATTTTGCAAGAGGAAGGGCTTGAGGAAAATGCAATAATCGTGGATTCTGTCTCTAAAAGATACAGCATGTGCGGTGCACGAATTGGCTGTTTAGTATCTAAAAACCAAGAAGTAATACAAACGGCACTCAAATTTGCCCAAGCACGTTTGTCACCACCCACTTTTGCCCAAATTGCAAGTGAAGCGGCCTTAGAAACCCCTAAGGAGTATTTTGATGACGTAATTAAAGAGTATGTGGAAAGAAGAAATGTCCTGGTATCAGAACTACAAAAAATACAAGGTGTAAAGGTAGCTGTACCGCAAGGGGCATTTTACTGCGTTGTTGAATTACCTGTCTCGAATTCTGATAATTTTGCGCAATGGCTTTTGGAAAAATTTGAAATAGATGGGAATACAGTAATGGTTGCTCCGGCTGCTGGTTTTTATGCCACTAAAGGGCTAGGAAACAATCAGATTAGAATAGCATATGTGCTGGAAAAAGATCAACTTGTAAAAGCGGTCCATATTTTGGGCGAAGCATTAAAAGTGTATAACGAAGGGTGAACATTCAAGAAAACATATCGCTCAGAAACTACAACACCTTTGGAATAGATGTTAAAGCCAGCTATTTTATTGATATTACCGGGATGGTTCAATTACAAAAGGTACTTGAATTAAAATCTTATTCAAGAAAATTCATCATTAGCGGCGGAAGCAATATGCTTTTGACAAAGGATATTGATGCATTGGTTATGCATATCAACCTAAAAGGCATTACTGTTGTTGAAGAAAATGAAGATGAGGTTATAATCAAGGTAATGGCTGGTGAAAATTGGCATGAGTTAGTGCTCTGGACCCTGGAACGTGGCTATGGCGGATTGGAAAACCTTTCCCTTATACCGGGAAATACTGGAACCGCTCCAATACAAAACATTGGCGCTTATGGAGTAGAGCTCAAGGATGTCTTTGTAAACTGCTCGGCCATGGAAATAGATACCGGTGAATTGATTTCATTTGATAAAGATGCTTGCAAATTTGGTTATAGGGATTCCATTTTTAAGAATGAAGCCAAAGAAAAATACATTATCACCTCGGTAAGCCTAAAATTGACAAAACAAAACCATAATTTAAATACGGGATATGGTGCTATTGAAACCGAACTCAAGAAAATGGAGGTGGTTTACCCCACTATTCAAGATATATCCAATGCGGTAATAGCAATACGGCAGCATAAATTACCAAACCCTAAAGAAATTGGGAATAGTGGTAGTTTCTTTAAAAATCCAGTAGTTTCTAGAAAAACTTTTAAAAGGTTGAAAAAAAACAATCCAGATATTCCTTTTTATGAAGTTGATCAAGAACAGTATAAAATACCTGCTGGTTGGCTTATAGAACAATGTGGGTTTAAAGGAAAACGATTTGGCGATGCAGGAGTCCACGAAAAACAAGCCTTGGTACTTGTAAACTATGGAAATGCAACAGGTGAGGAAATACTTGAGCTGGCACAATTAATTCATCAAGAAGTAGATGGTAAATTCAAGATTCGTATTCAACCAGAAGTTAATATAATAAAATAACCCCTGCATTAAAGTAATTACAGGGGTTATACCAAACCAAACTAACCAAAATTGTATATACGTACTATTGTATTCGTTCTATATGCTTATATTTCACACCAATAAATAATCCTTTTTCTAACTTAGCGTTGTAGTATATACGAGAGATATTTTATTTTAGATTTTAGCCCCCTGAAATTTTACTTTAATGACCGGTAAATGAGTACACTAATTGAAAAACATATTGTTTCATTACTTGCAGAAAGGGATGACAAAGCAATAGCACTGTTATATGACCATTATGGGGACACACTGTACGGTGTGGCCTATAAAGTTGTAAGAGATGAAGATTTGGCACAAGATGTTCTGCAGGAGAGCTTTATTAAAATTTGGAAGAAAGCGGATTCCTACGACCCTTCAAAAGCAAAACTCTTTACCTGGCTGTTTCGAATTATTAGAAATACAGCAATAGATAAGTTAAGAAGTGTTAATAATAAATCTGATAAAGAAGTCCAAATTGATGTTTCGGACGTATATAATTTAGGAGTAAGCGGAATCAGACCCGAATTTATGGATGTCCAGGACAACTTGGAAAAGATTGAACCTAAGTATAAAATTGTTTTGGAAGCCCTATTTTTTGAAGGCATGACCCAGCAAGAAGCAAGTGAAGAGTTGGGAATTCCTTTAGGAACCATTAAATCAAGATTGAAAATTGGTTTAAGGGAACTTGGTAAAATTTATGGTACATCAATAGCCATACTCCTTTTTATAATTTTATTATCATGAAAGAAAAAGTAAAAATATTCTTGGATTCTGATGTTTTAGAAAAATATCTCCTTGGGGATACTTCAAAAGAGGAAAGCCTTAAGGCTGAAAGATATATTACCATGTATCCTGAAGTAAGGAAAACTTATGATGAACTCCAGGAAAATTTGGAAACTTTTGCAAAAATGTATGCCAGAAAAACACCTGAAGGGCTTAAAGAGATTATACTTCATAGTGCAAAGAAAGGGCAAATGGAGAGTAAGAAATTCTTCCGTTACGCCATTGCTGCCAGTGTAGCCATCATGATATTTGCTGGATCTTCCTTTTTCTTTTGGAACCAGAATAAAAACCTACAAGTAGAAAATGACTTTGTAACGACCCAAATAAAATATTTGGAAGAGAACATGAAGAATCAATTGGAAGATGTAAGGAACCAATTTATCGTTCTAAACAATCCGGATACCAAGAAATATGCGTTGAGCGGGAAAAAAGAAGCCAAGGAACTTAAAGCCGTGGCGTATATTAACCCTGTGAAAAAGCTATCCTACATTAATGTAAGTAATGTGCCAAATCTTCCTGAGAACAAATGTTTCCAGATGTGGGCAGAAGTTAATGGAGAGTTGGTAAACCTCGGTATCATCAAACAATTTGATGATAAGGATAAACTTTTGGCATTGCCTTATGCTGAAAACGCAATTGGTTACATTACCATTGAACCCAAAGGAGGAAACACATCTCCAACCGTTCAAAATATAGTGGCGAATATCAACTACTAAGCGCAACCATTAAAGTATCCATAAACTAGACATTCCTTAGTCAGGTATTTTGTAACTTTGCCCAAAAGTTGGAATATGAAGTTAGCACTTTTGACCATTGGCATATTGGGACTTGCCGTTGCAGGAATTGCCATTAAGATTTGGTCTAAAAAAGATGGGGAATTTGCTGGTACATGTGCTAGTCAAAATCCGTTTTTAAACAAAGAAGGAGAAGCTTGTGGATTTTGCGGAAAACTTCCCAGTGAGCAAGATTGCAAAAAAGACTCCATGCCTGAGTTACAATAACCCACAATTGTAAAATCACTTTTTTTTAACATGGTTGAGACTTCCATTAAGGAGAATATTAAAAAAGCAAAAGATGGAAATCAAATTGCCTTTAGTATTCTTTTGGACACTTTTTGGAATGATGTCTATGGTTTTCAACTTATAAGAACAAAAAACGAAAACGATGCGGAAGACATCACAATTCGCACCTTTTCAAAAGCTTTCGACAAAATAAACTCCTATGATGATGCCTACGAGTTTAAGACCTGGCTCATCACCATCTCCAAAAACCTTCATGTTGATCTCATTCGAAAAAGGAAAAGAAGTCTTTTGGACGAAATGGACAATCACGGTGATGAAGTAAAAAAGGTATTGGACGAAACCCCGTCCGTGGAAGATCAATTGATTATAGAACAAAACCTAGCAAACCTCTTACAGGACATTAAAAAACTTAAGCCCCATTATCAAAAGGTCATCAACCTGAGATATTTCAATGAATTGAGTTATGCAGAAATTGCCAAAGAACTCAATGAACCAGTGAACAACATCAAAGTAAAACTCTTACGGGCAAAAAAACTTTTGGCAGAAATTATCACAAAAAAGTGACACGTAAACCCATCATTCTTTCCTTAGCAGTTTCTTATCTTTGCATATCAAATTTCTGATATGAGCTCAACCACTGTTGACAATGTTCTACCACCAAAAGGAAAACCCAAATGGCTACGGGTAAAACTTCCAACAGGAAAAAAATATACCCAGTTAAGAGGCCTTGTTGATAAGTATGACCTACATACCATTTGCACATCAGGAAGTTGCCCGAATATGGGAGAATGTTGGGGGGAAGGAACAGCCACCTTTATGATTCTTGGAAATGTTTGCACCCGTTCCTGTGGTTTTTGCGGTGTAAAAACAGGAAGGCCTGAAAGTATTGATTGGGCAGAACCGGAAAAAGTGGCTCGCTCCATAAAGATTATGGGCATAAAGCATGCAGTGGTTACTTCAGTTGATAGGGATGACTTAAAAGATATGGGATCCATCATTTGGGCAGAAACCGTAAAAGCCATTCGAAGAATGAATCCTGAAACCACCCTGGAAACGCTTATTCCAGACTTTCAAGGAATTGAATCCCATTTAGATAGGGTTCTGCATGTAGCTCCCGAAGTAATCTCCCATAATATGGAGACCGTAAAAAGACTCACTAGGGAAGTACGCATCCAAGCCAAATATGAAAGAAGCTTGGGGGTATTGGACTATCTGAAGAAAAATGGAGCAAACAGAACCAAATCTGGTATTATGCTTGGTCTTGGAGAATTGGAAGAAGAGGTTATCAACACCATGCAAGATTTAAGAAATGTAAATGTGGATGTTGTCACATTAGGACAATATTTACAACCTTCAAAAAAACATTTGCCCGTCAAAGAGTTCATTTTACCAGAGCAATTCAAGAAATACGAGGAAATTGGATTGGAAATGGGTTTCAGACATGTGGAAAGCGGCGCTCTTGTGCGCTCTTCCTATAAAGCCCATAAACACATATCCTAACCACATCAATACCGTTCATTTTTAATGAAACAAATTAACATTGGCATTAATGGCTTTGGTCGTATAGGACGAACACTCTTTAGGTTGCTTCAAGCTTATCCAAATATAACCGTAGTTGCAATTAACGATGTATGCGATGCTGGGACATTGGCCCATCTTTTGAAATATGATAGCATTCACGGACCCTTTAATGTTGATATCAGTTCCGAAGGAAATTCAATTATAGTTGATGGTAAAGAAGTAAGTGTTCTGGGACATGATAATCCACAACAGATTGATTGGGGCATACATAAAGTGGACATTGTTGTAGAAGCGTCAGGAAAATTCAAAAAGAAAGAGCAGCTGGCACATCACATAGAAAATGGTGCAAAAAAAGTAATATTGTCCGTTCCACCTGAAGATGATTCTATAAAACTTGTTGTACTTGGGGTCAATGAAGAACAAATACTACCAGAAGACCATATTATCTCCAATGCCTCTTGCACAACAAACAACGCGGCTCCAATGATTAAGGTTATCAATGAGCTATGTGGCATTGAACAGGCTTATATCACCACAATACATTCGTATACATCAGACCAAAGCCTGCATGATAGGCCACACCGTGATTTAAGAAGGTCCAGAGCAGCTGGGCAATCCATTATACCAACTACCACAGGTGCTGCTAAAGCATTGACCAAAATTTTTCCGGAATTATCCAATGTTATTGGCGGATGTGGTATACGTGTCCCCGTTCCCAATGGCTCTTTAACGGACATCACCTTCAATGTTAAAAAAGAGACTTCAATTGAGGAAATAAACCATACTTTTGAGTATTATGCCAAAAATCAATTAAAAGGTATACTCCATTATACGGAAGACCCTATTGTTTCTATCGATATAAACAATAGTTGTTACTCTTGTACGTTTGATTCTTTGATGACCTCGGTTATCGGCAAAATGGTAAAAATCATTGGATGGTATGACAATGAGACCGGATATTGTTCAAGAATCATTGATTTAATAGCTTTGCTTCTAAAGAAAAAATACATTTGACCTGGAGTTCAATATATAAACATATTTGTAGTGCAAATCTAATTGTGCTATGTATATTCCTATGCACTATTTTATCCTACGGTCAAAATGATGTTAGCTCTACCTCCAAAGTGCAATTAATTTTTGATGAATTCTTAATTTATAGGCATCAAAACCAGGTAGACAAAGCCATAGAAGCCCTAGATAAAGCTGCCAAGATCGCGGAAAACAATGAAGATGTAAAACTCCTTTTGGATACTTACCATCAATACACCCGATTATTCTTGGAAGAAGGAGACACAGAAACAGCCATATACTATTGGGACCGGGCAAGTATCCTCTTAAAAGACCTTTCTTATTCTTTTGGACAAGCCTTTCATAATTATTTAGAGGCTGAAGTACGTTTTACTGAAGGAAATAATTTTCAATCGTTAAAGTTGTTGGAAGAATCGCGAAAATTGAGCAACAACAGAAATTTAGGAAACAATATCCTCTTGCTAGAAGCTTACATCTATTCCAATATTGGGAATTATGAGGATGCAGTCAAAAATTTGCATGCCTTGATTGTTAATTCAGACGACAAGGAAAGAGCCTTTTTAGCAACAACAGCCAATCTACAGTTGGCAAAAATAAGTCTTGAACTTGAAGATTTTGAAGAAGCTATCATTCATTCAAAGGCAGCACTTGAGTTGGCGGAAAAACACAGCTATCATAAAAATATTAAATATGCCAACGAGATGCTTTCCATGATTTATGAAAAGATGGGAAATCATGAAGAATCGTTGCTTTATTACAAAAACTTGGGGCAGATAAAAGATTCTATTTTCAACATTGATAAAATAAAACTGGAAACAAAGACAGCGGATAGAATTACATCCGAACATAAAACAAATACAATAAATAAGCTCACCGCTAAAAATGAAGAACTAAGTGAGTCCAAAAACCGGTCAGAGATAACCGCTATTCTTACATCGGCTTTTTTAACCATTATTTCATTACTGGCCGTTTCACTTTTTAGAAATAACCAGATAAAACTTAAGACCAACGATTTGTTGTATACAAAAAACAAGGAATTGGAGTTGGCAAGGGATTCAGCCGTATCTGCCATGGAGGCAAAAACAAACTTCCTATCAACAGTTACCCATGAGCTGCGCACCCCTTTATATGCCGTTACTGGACTTACACATTTACTATTAGAGGAAGATCCAGCGGAACATCAAAAAGAACATCTAAAATCTTTGAAATTTTCTGGGGATTATCTGCTTAATTTCATCAATGATATCTTACAAATCAATAAGATTGATGCAGATAAGTTGGAACCCTTGAAAATAGAGTTCAAACTGCAAAAGGTGCTCGCGGATGTTGTAGACTCCCTACAGCAAAATGCAAACGAAAAAAATACTTCTTTAATTCTAGATTACGATTCCAAAATTCCACAACAATTACTGGGAGACCCCATTAAAATATCCCAAATCTTTATGAATCTTGTGGGCAATGCATTAAAATTTACTAAAGATGGTAAAGTTGAGGTAATTGCCAAATTGTTGAAGAAAGAGGAAGATGAGGTAAAGTTATACTTTGAGGTAAAGGATAATGGCATAGGGATTTCTGAAGATCAGCAAAAAAACATTTTTGAAAGTTTTGAGCAAGGTTCTGTGCAGATCAACCGTGAATATGGCGGTACTGGATTAGGTTTGACCATTGTAAAAAGTCTTTTAGGGCTTTTTAATAGCAAAATTAATCTAGAAAGTGAAATTGGCCATGGAAGTTCGTTCTTCTTTGAAATGGATTTAAAATGCGATGCTAATGCGTTAAATGAAGTTTCTTTTGAACTGGACATTCAAGAGTTTGAATTTAAGGGGTTACATATTTTGATTGTTGAGGACAATAAGATAAACCAGGTAATCACCAAAAAAATGCTTACCAAAAAGGAAATTACCTGCGATATCGCCAATAATGGAAATGAGGCAATAGATATGGCAAAGGCCAACACCTATAATGCCATTTTAATGGATATACATATGCCAGGAATAAGCGGTGAAGAAGCTACAAGGCAAATTCGAAAATTCGATATGGAAATCCCAATTATTGCGTTGACCGCCATTTCTTTGGACGATAGTTTGGACAGCTTCTACGAAGCTGGTTGTAATGATGTGGTCACCAAACCATTTAAACCTGAGGTCTTCTATCAAAAAATTGGTGAGAACATATTCAAAAATAAGCTGGAAGGATTAGTTTAAATTAAATCTAAAATTGCTTTCTGTAATATCATTTCATCCTCTTTCGAAAATTGATGGGCTACTTCCAAATAATATAAGTTATCCACCTTACCGGACAATCGCACAAAATCTTTTTCAGTTGTCAATATAATTTCAAAACCACTGAACTCCTGTATTTCCTTTTCAGTAAAATAATGATGATCTGCATACTCAAAGTGTGTCACTTGTAGTCCAATATCAAAGAGATGTGAAACCAGAGGTTTGGGAGAGGCTATTCCGGTAACCAATACAACTTTTTTCTCTTTCAAACTTAAAAGAGCTATTTCATCTTTTGACCCGTTCTTAACCACCTCGTTATATGCCAATGAGCTAAACAGCAACTTCTGACCACTCAATAATTTGAGTTTTTTTGAAATTGCAGTTCTTTCATCTTCAGATAAAAGTTTGGGACACTTAGTAACAATTACCATGTGAGCACGTTTCGCTTCTGATTTACTGTCTCTAAGATTCCCGGTAGGCAAATACCAGTCATCAATATACAAGTTTCCATATGCCGTTAACAATATTGAATATGTAGGTTTAACTTTCCTATGTTGAAACGCATCGTCCAACAAAACAACATCAGGTTTGACCAAGTTTTCAAGTTGTGTAATTCCATTTCTTCTATCCGCATCTACAGCAACAGTAATTTTCGGGAATTTTTTATGAATTTGAAAAGGTTCATCGCCAATATCTTCCACAGAAGATTTTGATTCTGCAATTAAAAAACCTTTAGACTTTCGTTTATACCCCCTACTTAAAACAGCAATTGAATGACTATCAAGTAATCGAATCAAATATTCAATCATTGGTGTTTTCCCCGTTCCTCCCACACTAAGGTTACCAACACATATTGTAACGGTTGGGTAAGATAAAGACCTATAAAACCCAATATTATACAGGTAATTCCTTAAAAAAATCACCAATGCATAAATCAAGGAAAATGGAAATGCTATTTTGCGAAGCAGCTGCTGCATAAAGCGAAAATATAATATTTTATCTTTAGCCTTATTAAGAAACTTAAATGACCGTAAAGGATATTACAAAAATACTGGAAGAACTTGCACCGCTTTCCTATGCCGAAGAGTTTGATAATGTGGGTTTATTGGTAGGTGACCAAAACAGTACTGTAACAGGTGTTTTGGTTACTTTAGATACACTTGAAAATGTTGTGGACGAGGCCATAGAGAAAGAATGTAATCTAATAGTAAGCTTTCACCCTATTATTTTTAGTGGCCTAAAAAAACTTACAGGAAGCAATTATGTGGAGCGCACGGTCCTAAAGGCAATTGCAAATGGCATTAGTATTTTTGCCATGCATACAGCCTTGGATAATAGCAATAGCGGTGTCAATGCTAAAATTTGTGAAGTCCTGGGAATCAAAAACCCAAAAATTCTTATTCCAAAGACAGGTACCATAAAAAAATTGACCACATATGCCCCCATTGCAGAGGTAGAAAACATAAAATCAGTATTGTTCAAAGCTGGTGCAGGAGAAATTGGAAACTACAGCAACTGTAGTTTTAGTTCAGAAGGGATTGGTAGTTTTAAGCCTGGCGACCTAACAAATCCTTCCACAGGGAAAATTGGGGAAGTCCATTTTGAAAAAGAAGCTCAAATCAATGTGATTTTTTCTTTTGAAAAGCAGAAAAAAATTCTAGCGGCACTCTTTGAAAACCATCCATATGAGGAAGTTGCCCATGAAATAATCACTTTGGAGAATACAAACCAGGATATTGGCATGGGTATGATTGGTCATCTTGTAACTGAAATGGATGAATCCACTTTTCTTCAATCAGTAAAGAAAAAAATGAAAACACCTGTCATACGACATTCTCAACTATTGGGCAAAAAAGTGAAAAGAGTAGCTGTTTTAGGAGGCAGCGGGGCTTTTGCCATTTCAGCGGCCAAAAGGGCCAATGCTGATATTTTTATTACTTCGGACATAAAATACCATCAATTTTATCAAGCTGAAAAACAAATTGTCATTGCGGATATTGGGCACTTTGAAACTGAGCAGTTTACAAAAGATTTATTGGTTGATTATCTTATCAAAAAAATTCCTAATTTTGCAATCTCTTTATCGGAGAGTATAACAAATCCCATCAAGTATTATTTATAATTTATGGCGAATAAAAAAGAAAACACCGTGGAAGAAAAATTGAGAGCGCTGTATGATTTACAGCTTATTGATTCCAGGGTTGATGAAATACGTAATGTTAGAGGTGAATTACCTTTAGAAGTGCAAGACCTGGAAGATGAAGTGCTTGGTCTTAAAACGCGTATGGATAAATTGAAGACGGATGTAGAAACGGTTAATTTTGAAATAGCTGCCAAGAAAAATCTTATTGAAGAATCTAAGGTGCTAATCAAAAAATATGCTGAGCAGCAGAAAAATGTTAGAAACAGTCGTGAATTTAATTCTTTGAGCAAAGAAGTTGAGTTTCAGGAATTGGAAATTCAATTGGCTGAAAAGAACATTAAAGAATTCAAAGCCCAGATAGAACAGAAGAAAGAAGTGATTTCCACAACCAAGGAAAAGTTATCTGAAAGGGAAGGACATCTAAAACACAAAAAAAGTGAATTGGACGCAATTCTTGCCGAAACGGAAAAAGAGGAAAAAGCACTTCTGAAAAAATCGGAGGAATTTGAAGAAAATATAGAGGAACGCCTAATACTGGCATACAAACGAATTCGCCACAATGTGAAAAATGGCCTTGCCGTGGTTGCTGTGGAAAGAGGTGCCTCAGGAGGTTCTTTCTTTACAATACCACCTCAAGTTCAGGTAGAGATTGCATCACGCAAAAAAATAATCACAGATGAACATAGTGGTAGAATTTTGGTAGATCCATTGCTTGCAGAAGAAGAACAAGTAAGAATGCAAAAAATGTTTGCAAAAATCTAAGCAAACCTTCAAGAAAAATAATAAGCCACCTTAAAGGTGGCTTTTTTATTCCCTATTTTTAAGAATGAAACTTTTCATAGCTATAGCTTCTTTTTTTATAACGTATACTATGTCTTCCCAAGAACTCGCTAAATTTAAATGGGAAAAAAGGTTGGTTGTTTTGGTCAGTTCAAATTGGGAATCTGAAACTGTTCAAAAACAGCTTGAACTTTTCGCTGCCCATAAAAAATCCCTAGAAGAACGGGAAATGTTGCTCATAAAGCTTTCTCCACTTTCCGACGAACTGGAAAAATATAGCTTAGATAAAAGTTTTAAAGGTGTTCTTCTCATAGGTAAAGACGGCGGGTTAAAGTCTAGATACGAAATGGTCATAGCACCAAAGACCATATTTGAATTGGTAGACAGTATGCCGATGCGCCAAGCAGAAATGCGAAACAAAAAATATTAGTGCCCCTCCAACAAGGTCAATATCTTGTTTTCCACAGTCTGGGAATCCCAGTTGGCTTCAATTTCTGGCATGGACATCACTTCTTGCATAATCTTCTCTTGCATATCTCCTATTGCCAATGCTTCGGCATAAGGTCTTTCTGAAAATGTGACTCTACTATATACGGGTATCCATTTATCTGGATACTTTTTAGCAAACCTTTTCTCAATTTTCTTCTGCAGCAAAAATTTAGGGTCCGCTGTTTTACTGCTCATTTCAACAAAGTTGCGATAACTGAGTTCCGCTATTGCATCAGCATTGGGTTTGCGTTCTTTTTGATATTTATCAAAAATAACTTCCCAATCATCCTTGTACATATCCATCAGCTCATCTAATTCGTAAATATCTTCAAAACCAGCATTCATTCCCTGCCCATAAAAGGGCACGATGGCATGTGCAGAATCTCCCACCAAAGCCACTTTATTCCAATAGGCCCATGGATAACATTTCATGGTAACCATGGCACTGGTTGGGTTTTTGAAAAAATCTTCGGTCAGATTTTCGATTTCCTTTCTAACGTTTGGGAAATAGTCTTCAAAAAAAGTTTTTGCTTCTTCTTTGGTAGTAATATTTTCAAACGAAACATCTCCTTCAAATGGTAAAAACAAAGTACAGGTAAAACTTCCATCAATATTTGGCATGGCAATTAGCATAAACTTTCCCCTTGGCCATATATGAAAGGAATTCTTATCCAATTTATGGGTTCCATCTTCATTGGGTGAAATGGTAAGCTCTTTGTAACCAACATCTATAAAACTTTGCGAGTAATCAAACCTACTGCGTCTTTGCATTTTATGTCGTACTCTTGAGAAGGCTCCATCACAACCAAAAATTAAATCGTATTGATACTCTTTCCATTCACTTTTTTCGGATTCTCCCGTAAATATCTTGGCATTGGGCAAATCTATATCCCATACCTTTTCATTAAACCGGAAAATGGCCCCAGCTTCTTCGGCCAAATCAATCATCTTACGATTCAAGACTCCTCTAGAAATAGACCAGATAGCTTCCCCCTCCTTACCATACTTTTGGAAATAAACCGGTTTATCGTTTACATGCATGGCACGTTTGTCCAAAGGAATCGCAATTTCCTTAATACTTTCCTCCAAACCAACTTTACGTAGTGACCTCCATCCCCTATTGCTCATCGCCAAATTGATGGACCTTCCAGAAAACTCTATGGTTCTAATATCCGGTCTTCTATCAAAAACTGTGATATCGTGTCCTTTTCTTTTTAAATAAATAGCTAGAAGTGAACCCACCAATCCCGAACCGATGATGGCTATATTTTTTGAAGTCTGTACCATAAATGCCCGTGGGCTGATTCTTGTTAAACCATAAAAATACGGAAATTACGATTTATGATACACCGAATTCCTTTGACCGTCATAGGTTTTAGACCAGAACTTTTAACACTTTGAGTTTTCACTTTTTTTTAACGTATAGTCGTAAGCTTTTGGTACTATAGTTGACGTATATATTAAAAATATTCCGCTTCGGCGTCCATATATATAAAAAGTCCTTCACAAAAAATTGCGAAGGACTTTTTCCTTTTTGGGTAGGAATCTAAAATGACTATTCTAAAATTCCATCCACAATTCCATATGCTACGGATTCCTCGGCTCCCATCCAATAGTCACGGTCAAAATCCTTCATGACCTTATCATAGTCTTGTCCGCAATTATCAGCAAGTATTTTGGCACCAAGCTCTTTCGTCTTGATTATTTCCTTTGCCTGAATCTCTATGTTGGATGCCTGTCCTTGAGCACCACCACTTGGCTGATGTATCATTACACGGGCATGCGGTTGAATAAATCTTCTTCCTTTTTCACCTACGGATAGTAAAATAGAGCCCATTGAAGCTGCTAGACCAGAACAAACAGTTGACACCGGACTCTTGATTTGTTTTATAGTATCATAAATAGCGAAACCAGAAGTTACATACCCTCCAGGACTATTTATTATCAATTGAATTTCCTTGTTATTTAGTAAATCTAAATATAGCAAGCGGTCGATAACATGTTTGGCAGAATCATCATCCACCATACCCCATAAAAACACTTTACGTTCCTCAAGCAGTTTTTCCTGAACCAACTCCTGAACTTTCCCTTTTTTTGAACTCATTGATTTATTTATTGAAAGTTTCAAAATTAATCAAATTCTACGTACCAATTTTCAGGATAAAGAAAGTTTACAAACTAAAAAAGAAGATTAGAATATTGAAAAGCTAAATAATCTTAAAATTCACAAAGTCAAAAAATCAATGAGAATCGGAAATTGACCAGAAATCCAACTAAACAAAAAATGGTTTCATGACTTAATTTCAACCCGCTGTGATACGACATCTTTTATTGGAATAACTATTTTTCCAGTTTTCGTTTTCAATGTTAGGGTAATATTATCTATTGCATCAACGGTGCCTTCAACATCTCCTATTTTAAGCTTATCTCCAACAGCGTAGTTTTTTCTGGTGTAGAACATTTTTAAAACATCAGAGAAGACATCACGTGATCCCAAACCAAAGCCCAACGCGGCTGCAAAAAGAAATGCACCAAGTATCATGGTAAAATTGCTGGTGATGATATCCGTATCTATCCCAGCCTGGTTTAATGCTGTAATTGAAATAAAAAAAGTAATCAAATAAAATAAGATATTGCTGATTACTTTGGAGCCACCAACACCCATGGATTCAAAAAGCGTTAGGGTTGCTTTTTTCACCATTGTGGCAAGGTAGAGGCCACCAGCAAAAATCAGTATTGCGCTCAACAAGGTTGGCAAATACCCCAATATCGATATGATACCTTCAGAAATTGCATTTAGCCCTATTACTTCCGCAATGACAATGGTGAAACCCAAAATCAGCAGCACCTTTACCGCACCCAGTATTATTTTTAGTAAATCTATCTTTACCTCTTTATCCCCAAATAGTTTTGCATCTGTCACTTTCTTTGAAAGTCTATCTATTTTTGCTGCCTTTAAGACACGTTTTACAATAAAAAGAATGACTTTCAAAAGTACCCAGGCCACAATTAAACCAAGAACACCAATGATAATTTGTGGTAATAATTGAACTACGTTAGATAGCATATCGCTTAGACTATCCGATAATACTTTTTGATATTTTTCCATGATCTATGTTTTATTGATTTGGTTATTTTCTTTTATTTGTTTTGAACAATCCAGAAATAAGGGCTGAATAGTTGGAAGTCACCAATATGGCCATATCCATGATCAATTTGGCAATTGCAATATCGTTCATTACTTTTTGCCTCATTTCAGGAGGCACTTCCCGTAATTTTTTGTCCAATTCCTCAAAAGGATTTTTAAATTCATTTGCCATCTATGATACAGTATTATAGATTTCCAATAACTTTGCTTTTGCGCGTTTCAATCGCATTTTTATTGCACTTTCACCTACTTCCATAAGCTCGCACAAATCTTTTATCGATGCTCCATCCTGATATTTTAAAAGTAATATAGATTTATCTTCGGGTGTCAGTAATTGCAGTGCCTTATCTAATCTGCTTGCTTTTAATTCATAAATACTCTCGTCAGGTACTTCCGTTTCTGTCAGCTTGTACTCGGTATTTTCCATGGGCACGGAATTATCGCTCATTTTCCGTTGCTTGTTTCTGTTTACATAATTCACACAGAAATTATAGGTAAACGAATACAGCCAGGTAGAGAATTTTGACTTTCCCTTAAAGGATGCCAACTTAACAAACAACATCAAAAACACATCCTGTGTTAAATCCTCTGCCTCGTCCTGCGATTTTGAAAATCCGTAGCACTTGTTGTATACCATTTTTGCATAGCGGTCATAAAGTACTCCAAACAGCAAAGTATCATTACTCGCTACAATTTTTTGCACTAGTTCCTCATCGGTAAGAGTATTGTACGAATGGCCTATTCCCAACGATTTCTTCGATTGATTCACTATGATTAGAAACAGCCTTTTTAGAAAAGTCACCTTGAGGTTTTTATTAAGAATTGATTTGTACTAAAATTCTTTATGAAAATGTTTTACAAGATAATTTAAAATGCCAGTATATTTGAACTAAAATTTATTATGAAAGTTACTTCTCTTTTTGCCGCGTTATGCTTTTTCATCTTTTTATCTTGTAAGACCGAGTCAAAAAAGGTGGTATCTCAAGAAATACCGGAGCAAACCGTTCTTGAAAAAGTAGCATTTGCCCATGGTTACGAAAATTGGAAATCTGTAAATGAGTTTACGTTCACATTTAATGTAGATAGGGACAGCTCTCATTTTGAACGCAGTTGGGTATGGAAACCGAAGTCCAATGAGGTTACTTCCATCACAGAAAAAGATACGTTACACTATAGCAGAAAATCTATGGATAGCATGGCTACCAAAAGAAACGGTGGCTTTATCAATGACAGGTATTGGGTATTAGCTCCTTTTAATCTTATATGGGATTCCAAAAATTTTACATATGAACATGTAGAGGATGAAAAATCTCCCATTAGTGGTGAGCCTATGCAGAAACTAACCATAGTATATTCTAATGAAGGTGGCTATACTCCGGGAGATGCCTATGATTTCTATTTCAAGGATGATTTTATACTACGTGAATGGGTTTTTAGAAAGGCAAACCAAGCTGAACCATCAATGACAACAACTTGGGAGAATTACGTTGATATAAGTGGCCTAAAACTGGCACAAGACCATAGAAAGGCTGAAGGAAACTTTAGTCTTAACTTCACCAAGTTAATGGTTAAAAACAACTAGTCAAATGTTTTCTAAGGTCTGTTTTTCCTCAACAAAAATGTAATGGCCAAAATAAGTAAGACACATCCAAGCAGAGCATAAAAACTGTGCTTTAAAGTAGCACTTTCGGCAAGAAACCCCAGAATCACCGGGCCCAAGAGAAAACCTGTATACCCTGAGCCCGCAATAAAGGCTACTCCCTGCGAGGAGTCTACACCTTTTACATTGCCCCCAATGCGGAACAGCTCTGGAACCATAACTGAAAAGCCCAGTCCATTGAGCGCGAATCCGGCAATGGCCAAAATTGTATTCCCTGAAAGCACTAAAATATAACCTACAACGGCAATAAGAGACCCTAATGCAACAATCTTAACCGAACCAATCTTTGCACTTATTCCATCCCCTAAAAACCTTCCTAAGGTCATTGTAGTCGAAAATGCCAAAAAGCCAGAGCCTATGAGCACTTCTGGAGCCATGGTAATTTCCTTTAGATAAAGACCGCTCCAGTCTATAATAGCACCTTCGCTTCCCATAGACACAAAACCAACAATTCCCAGCAAAAAAAGTGGTTTGAACAGTTTTAAGCTAAAAGGTTCTTTTTCTGCAGGTATAGCTACAATATGGATATAATTTTTATAAGCATATAGATTGATGCCCAAAACCAATACAACGGTAATCCCCATATGTAAGATAGGGCTCCCGATTACTGGAATTAAAAAACTTCCAAGTCCAACAATGATGCCACCTAGACTAAAAAATCCATGTGCTGCCGACATGAACTTTTGCTCATCTTCTTTTTCAATTTCAGTTACCAGTGTATTCATCGATATATCCAAAAGACCATGTGAAGCTCCAAAAACAAAAAGACTTACCATCAACAAATAATAGTTTGGTACCATTAGAGGAAAAAGTGCGGTAGCACTACCAAGGAGTACGCCAAACCAAGTGGCTCTTCCAACACCCAGCTTGTTGATTATTTTGGATGCTAATGGAAAAATGGTAAATACACCTAAGGAAAGACAGAAAATTGCTATTCCCAAATCGGCCTTATCGATTCCAAGTTTATCCTTTACAGTAGGAATATAGATGGCCCACGTACCAAACCAAATATTAAGGCTTGCAAAAACCCATGCTGGAGCAAAATATCTTGGATTGGAAAATATGAGTTGGAGTGATTTCATTTTAGTTTATATCCATACAAAATAACTAAGCCTTTAAGAGAATTGGTAGTATGAAGTATTCTAATATTGAGACATTTTATTCTTTTTCATCTTTCTCAATTCTATTTTTAGGTAGTTTTACCATATGAAGCCAATGTTAGAGGCAATCAATGTCAATGTCAACTCTTCTTTTAAGGTTGAGTCGTATAACGCGGCCAACAATTGCGAATCTACCGGTTGGCATATTCACCCGGAGTTTGAACTAGTCTATGTGAAAAATGGTACGGGATGTCTGCATGTGGGTTCAAAAAAAAGGGACTATACCAATGGTGCCTTAATTTTTTTAGGTGGAAATATTCCTCATGCAGATTTTGGAAATAAGGACCACAAGGATAGTATGGAAATCGTTATCCAGTTTAAAAAGGAGTTTTTGGTTGAAAAATTAAAGGTCTTTCCTGAATTAAAAGGAATTAAGAAGTTGATTGAAAAATCAAATCAGGTTTTGATTTTTGATGAAAAAACAAAATTTGCATCGTGGAACTATTTCAAAAGGTTTGAAACCTTAGATAACCAAGGAAAGTTAATCAACCTATTGTCCATTTTGGATTACCTATCTAAAAATGGGTCTTATGAAAGTTTATTTGATACCATTTCCTTAAACGGATTCAAAAAAGTTGAGATTTCAAGATTGGAGAAAACCTTTGAATATGTGAACAACAATTATCACAAGAACATTTCAGTAACTGAAATTTCAGACCGACTTGGCTATACACCCAACTCCTTTTGCAGGTTTTTTAAAAAAATGACCCATCAACGATTTATAAGTTTTGTGAATGAGTTTCGAATAGGAAAGGCTGTGGAACTATTAAGCGAAAATAATATGGCAATTATTGAGGCCATGTACAAATCTGGATTCAATGATCCCTCCTATTTTGCGCGTCAATTTAAAAAATACCAAGGAGTTACTCCAACCGACTATGTAAACAAAAGGTATCCTCAACTACTTTTGAAGGATTCCTTGCTTTAAGACCTGTCCAAAATTGTACATATCCACAAAAGAACTATAGAATGGAGCTGGGGCCAACCGTATCACATTTGGTTCTCTCCAATCTGTAATAACTCCATTTTTCATAAGGTAATCAAACAGTGTTTTGCCTTCTCCGTGTAAAAAGACTGAAAGTTGACAACCTCTTTCTTTAGGCGTAATTATTTCAAAGGAACTCTCCACCTCCTTGTCAATCTCTTTTAGCACAAACTCCAGGTAAGACACAATTTTTTGCTGCTTTTCAATAAGCGCATCCATTCCCACCTCATCAAATAACTCCAAAGAAGCTAAATAGGGAGCAATGGACAATATTGGAGGATTACTCAATTGCCAGGCATCTGCCGTTTCAATGGGGTCAAACTCTGGTTGCATCAAGAAACGTGTTTCCTTCTTTGTTCCCCACCAGCCTTCAAAGCGGGGAATATCTTTTCTGTTCAGATGCTTTTCATTCACAAAAATACCTGAGGCGTTCCCTGGGCCACTGTTCATATATTTATAGCTGCACCATGCTGCAAAATCTACGTTCCATTCATGTAGTTTCAGCTCCACATTACCGGCCGCATGTGCTAAATCCCATCCTACAAAAGCTCCGACCGATTTTCCTGCTTGTGTAATCGATTTCATGTCAAATACTTGACCATTGTAATAATTTACCCCTCCTAGTAATACCAAGGCAAGCTCATCCCCTACCTCTTCAATTTTATTTAGTATGTCTTCCACCAACCATGAATGCTCGCCTTCTCTCTTTTTGACTTCTACAATAGCTTCTTTTGGATCAAATCTGTGAAATCTTACCTGGCTTTGCAACATATATTGATCGGACGGAAATGCTTTTTCCTCACAGATAATTTTGAAACGCTTTTGGTTCGGCCGGTAAAAGGAAACCATCAACAAATGAAGATTCACGGTTAGCGTATTCATAACAGAAATCTCCTGGGTCTTGGCGCCCACAACTTTCCCCAAACCATTTGCCAAACGCTCATGGTAATCCCACCATGGCTTTTCGGCATAAAAATGACCCTCCACTGCAAGTTCCCGCCAATCTTTCATAACATCATCAACAAATTTCTGGGTCCGTTTTGGTTGTAATCCCAAAGAGTTACCAGTAAAATAGATAACGTCTTTGCCATTTACCTGCGGATAGTGGAATTCTTGTCTGTATTTAGATAGTGCGTCTTCTGCATCTAGAAATTGGGCAAATTCTAAGGAATTTTGGAAAGTCATAACTTAATGAAGTCTTATTTGTAAATCTAACTCTTATAAATGATTTATTCCAAGCGCATTTCTATCATATGCCTTTTAAAACCAACTTTTTCGTAAGCTTTTATTGCAGGAAGGTTATCGCTATAAACTGTCAATCTAATTTCCGTAAGACCTTTTGTGTATGACCATTTTTTAAGTTCATCAACAATTTGGGCATTTACGCCCTTTCCCCTGAAATCTGGGTCCGTAAACATAAACCCTAAATAAGAATAGTTTTTATGATTAAGGTAATGCCTTGCTTTTTTGCAAATTGCATAGCCTGAAGCAATGATTCTCTTATCAGATTCAGCAACCACGACACTTGCGTTTTCATTCAAAATCATTTGCTTTAAATCATAATAATTAATTGGATCATCATCCAAAGTAGTATCAAAAGGCCTTTCCGCTTTTATAATTTCCTGTTCAAAGCTCAAAAGAACGGGTAAATCATCCAAGCTGGCATTTCTTATCTTAAAATCGACAGATTCCATAATCTTCCAATTAAAAATTCAAATTCTAATGTAGTTCTTTTCTATATTTTTACGAAAATTTAAAGATGCATTTCCTATCTCCTTTATTGGAAAACTACATAACGGATAATTCAGAAGACGAGCCAAAACTTCTTACAGAACTGACTAGGGAAACTCATTTAAAAGTAGTTCAGCCTAGAATGATTACCGGGCATTTTCAGGGAAGGGTCCTAAGCTTACTTTCAAAACTCATCGCACCCAAAAAAATCTTGGAAATTGGAACTTATACGGGCTACTCAGCTATTTGTTTGGCAGAGGGACTTCAAAAAAATGGCGAATTGCATACGATTGAGGTGAATAAGGAACTTTTTGATATTCAGCGAAGGTATTTTGATCGGAGTGGATTTGGAAATCAGATTGTACAGCATACTGGCGATGCATTGGATATAGTTCCTTCCCTAGAAAATGATTTTGACCTCGTTTTTATTGATGCCCAAAAAATACAGTATAACGCCTATTTTGAAGCGGTACTAAAAAAAACAAGGCCGGGGGGCATTATTCTTTCCGACAATGTACTTTGGTCTGGAAAAGTCTTGGAACCAGTGGCCAAATCTGATAAGGCCACCGCAGTATTGGTCGACTATAACCAGAAACTTAAAAATGACCCGAGGGTTGAAACTGTTATTCTTCCCATAAGGGATGGGTTAACCCTGTGTAGGGTAAAATAATCGTTTGTACATTTTGTAAAAGAAAATCGCTGAAAGGATTCCGATTATAGCACCCACCAAAATATCCAATGGAAAATGGACTCCTACATAAATCCTACTGTAGGAAAACGCCAAGGGCCATAAAAAGAAAATCCAAGCCCATTTAACCCTACTTCTCAGCAATAAAAAAACCATTGCGGTAATGGCAAAGGAACTAGATGCATGACCGGAAAAAAAGCTGTAATCCGTTGGTGTTTTTAATATTCTGATTGCAGAATTTATGGTTTCATCATTGCAAGGTCGAGGTCTTTCAATAAAAATCTTTGCCAAATAGGTGAGAACTACAATGAAAATAGTAGTTGCTACAACCGAAAGTATGTTTAAAAGTGATTCTCGCCTGGGAAATTTTAATATAAAGAGTAGTGCAAAGAGCAGAAATAAAGGAATCCAAGTGGTTATTTCAGTAATTGTGGACCAAAAAGAATCATAGCTTTCCGTTCCAAGTCCATTGAGGTAAATAAAAGTTTCTTTATCCCAATTAAGAAGCTTCTGGAACATTTGTTATTTTGTGCTTCTTTTTACTGCGCCGGTAACCTCATCTACATTTTTCTTGACTTCGTCCAATTCTTTTCGAATGTCTTTTGTAAAATCTGTATCTATACCTTGCTTATCAGCGGTCTTTTGGATTTCTCTTTTAATGTCGTCCGTGGCATCTCTTAATTGCCGCATTCCTTTGCCAAGTCCTTTGGCAATTCCTGGAATCTTATCCGCACCAAAAACCATGACCACTATAAAGAGGATAAAAAAGATTTCTGCGCCACTTATGAATAGAAAATGCATACAACAAATATAATGAGAACTAAGGTGGAAAATAAAAAAAGCCCTACGAAATCGTAGGGCTCTTAACATTCATTATGAGTTATACCTATCCTTTGATATTTTCCTTAAACTTATCAAAGTCTGATTTTTCCTCTTTCTTTGGCCAAGAATTGTTGGCAGTATCAATATCTGCAGTCTCCAATTTTGGGTCAACAACAATGCCCGTCAATTCTTTTTGTGATGAAAGCACACGTTTTACCTCTGCATCATTCTTTCTCCATATTTCAGCCGGATAGGTAATGTTTTCCTTGCTACCATCTGCATAGGTATACTCAACAATCAAAGGCATTGGTATTCCTCCTGGTTTATCAAAAGTTATTTCGTAAAAATATTTTGGCTCTTTAACCTGACTTCTTTCTGCTTCGGTCATATTGTCCATCATAAATTCCTTCAAGTTTTGAGAGGTCTCGCTGGGAGCCTTTCCTTCCAACTCTGGCATAAAATCCTCACTGTCTTCTTCTGCCAAATATACCAAGGGAGGTAAATCCGCTTCTGTAAGGTTTCTATCTGCCATATATTCCTCCATTTCCTTTGTTGGCTTACTACTCACATAGTATTTTTTAACGCCTTTCACACCTATATCGACATAATCGGTAGTATAGAACCAACCTCTCCAATACCAATCAAGATCTACAGCAGATGCATCTTCCATAGTGCGGAAGAAATCTTCAGGTGTAGGGTGTTTAAACATCCAACGCTGCGCATATGTTTTAAATGCATGGTCAAACAATTCCTTGCCCATAACCGTTTCTCTAAGGATGTTTAGAGCTGTTGCTGGCTTCCCATAGGCATTTGGACCTAATTGGTATACATTTTCTGGATTAGACATTATGGGAGATATATGGCTCTGATCTCCGCCCATATAAGGAACAATTTTGGCAGGTTCTCCCCTGCGCGATGGGTAATTTCCATTTGGAGCAATTACATCTGGATATTTTTCACCAAATTCCTGCTCTGTCAAATATTGCATAAAGGTATCTAAACCTTCGTCCATCCATCCCCATTGACGTTCATCAGAATTAACGATCATTGGAAAATAGTTATGTCCTACTTCATGGATGATTACGCTGATCATCCCGTATTTTGTTCTGTCTGAATAGGTTCCATCTTCATTTGGCCGTCCATAATTCCAGCAAATCATGGGATATTCCATTCCTTGATTTTTTGCATGAACGGAAATTGCCTTGTGATATGGATAATCAAAAGTAAACTTGGAATAGGTTTCCAAAGTTTGGGCAACGGCTTTGGTAGATTGCTCTTCCCAAAGTGGATTTCCTTCCTTGGGATATAAGGAAACCGCCATAACGTCTTTGCTTCCAATTTTTACGGCCTGCATATCCCAGATAAATTTTCTAGATGTTGCAAAACCGTAATCTCGAACATTTGTCGCTTTGAATTTCCAGGTTTTTTTCTTTTCTGAAAAACTTTTTTCAGCGGCTTCAGCTTCGGCCTGGTTTACAATTATTACTGGTTTGTCATATGATTTTTTTGCCAGCTTATAGCGTTTCATCATTTCTTTTGAAAAAACATCATCCCTGTTTTGTAGCACACCTGTTGCATCCAAAACATGATCCGCGGGCACTGTGATGCTTACATCATAATTACCAAATGGAAGTGCAAACTCTCCACTTCCCCAGAACTGATGGTTTTGCCAACCTTCAACATCGCTATATACAGCCATTCTTGGGAAAAATTGTGCAATTACATAAGCACGGTTACCATCTTTAGGGAAATATTCATAACCTGAGCGTCCTCTACCATTTACGTGATCATTGATGTTATACCACCATTTGATTGAAAAAGATATCTGCTCCCCACTTTTCAACGGTTGCGGAATATTCAAACGCATCATGGTCTGGTTAATGGTATAAGACAATGGTTTTCCATTGGAATCTTTAACAAATTCAATATTAAAACCACCATCAAAAGGGTCAGTAAGATAGGTGTTGGCAAAATTTCCTGCCGTGTAGGCAAAATTTACCCCATTTCCATTCCGCAATGGAGATTTTGAGTCCTTTGCACGTACATTTTGATCCAATTGCACCCAAAGAAACTCTAAATCGTCTGGAGAATTGTTGAAATACGTAATGGTTTCTTCTCCATATATTTTTGCATTTTTATCATCCAGCTCAATATTCATCTTATAATCTGCACGTTGCTGATAATAATCAGGGCCAGGAGCACCAGAGGCTGACCTATATGTATTTGGAGTGGAAAACTCCTCATACAGCTGTTTGAACTTATTTTGATTGTAATGGCCGGGCTTCTTTTCTTCTTTTGCTTCCCCTTCTTCCTGTGCTATGGCCATAGCACCAAAAAGGAACAATATAGAAGCAAATAGATACTTGACTTTGTTCATTTTCTTTTTGATTTTTAAAACAGCGAAAAATAACTTTTTTTAACCAATTGTTAAGAATACGTTAGAAGTTTAACATTCCTTTATTATTTTCCTTGATCAGCACAAAACTCTTCTTTTGTCCTTTCCATTTTAAATGGACTACGTTTTGTTGCTCTTCGAAGAGGTCGGTAAGAATTTCATTTTGGATGGATATAGATTGTAAATCCGTGAAGTTTATGTTGTTCAATTCCAAGTAGCAAATCACTACATCCTCTTCATATTTCTTTCCTAAAAAAGTGTATTTGGCAATTTCACCATTAAGTTCTATTGCAAATTTAGTCCTGAAGTATTTCTCAATATAGGCATTTGAAACCTTTGCTTCATCTGAAGTTGCCAACTCGGCAATGATTCCGTAACGCTCCTTCAACACTTCCTCCAAATCATCAATAAATATGCGACTGGTAATTTGGAATGAATCATTCTTTTCTGAGTATTGCATGTTCGTCACGCTCAAATAGTATTTGTGCAAGGTTGTAAATGAAAACAACAGCATTACTGTAAGTATGAGAACGGTGTTTTTTATCATTTTTAAATTCATCATATTCTAATCGACCTTATCCAAAATCAAAAGTAACAAACCATATGCCAAAATAATCAGTCTAGATTATTGTTTTCTCTATACGCCCTACTCTTTAAGATCAGAAAATCCCATATTTTAAGTTTATCACCGTTGTCAACTGTCTTCTGAAACTCCTCATCTACCTCACAGAAATACATGAAATCATCTATATTGGCCATTGGTATTTTTAAGGTTGTAATAAAAAGGGAATCAACGTAGAAATCCTGTACCCTCTGTGTTCTTGCATAAGCCTTATCTACCTTAACCCTATTTTTGAGCATTTTGGTGCGTCCGGTAATTGCATTAATAATGGGATCTAAAGGAGGACTAAGAATCATGCCAACATTAAACTTTCCAAAGGTGGCTTGTTGCAGTTTACGTTCACTTTGGGTTGGTATTTTTTGATGCGCATTCGGAAGTTTCAAAGCTTCGGCACTCACATCTTTTTCCAGTTGCAAACCCTCTAAATCCTGATTCAAATCACCCGAAAGGTTATAAGGAGTTACAACAACTTCCCTTAACTCGTTTACAAATTCTTCCAAAGGAACAGTGATGAAATTAGTATTGAAAAGCGCCTCATTTATAGGAAGTATTTTTCTTTTGAATTGAACTGCGGAAAAAACTAAGGTATCATTGAGTCGTACTAAAATTGAAAAGTTGCCGTCAAGATCTGTAATAACAGCCCGATTTGCCGTAATATTCTGAACGGCCACCCCAACAACATCTTTATCCTTATTGTATACTTTGCCTTTCAGTTCCCTCACCCCAACCTGTTGGGCCCTGGTCGAAAAAACCGCTATAGTGCACAATAAAAAAAGGAGCTTATTCCTCATCCAGCTCTGCCAAATATGTTTTGCTGTGTGTTACCAAAAAGTCAATCAATTGAAACTCATTTTCCTTTCGTAACAGAGTTTGTGAAGGTACTTTATCATCACAATAGATTAAAAAAGCATCTATTTTATCCTGTGGCAATTTTAAGTCCGCCACAAAAAACTCGTCATCATATACCGTACGCAGTACCTCGCTAACTTTTAATTGTACCTGTTGTCCCTCTGCTTCCTTTTTTGAATTGAAGAGTGCCTTGAAAATATTCACAAAATTAATACCATCCCGCATACCACGATCGGCTCTGGACATTGCTACGTTCTCCACCTCGGTACCTCTATCAATTTCATATTCAAACCCTTTGAAATCTTCATTTTTAACCTCCAGAAATTTCTTTTGGTTTTCTGGACTAATGATTACTTCATCCAATTCGGTCACTTTCTCGGTTACCTCTACCACAAGCCTATTATTATCCAAAATTTCTTTGGTAATGGTAATCACCTCCAACTGGTAGTTCACTGCGGTAAAAACAAGTTGGTCTCCTTCTTTTACCAAAATCGCAAATTGCCCATCATCGTTGGTAATGGTAGCAGTTTCAGAGGTTGAATTAATAACATTCTCATTGGGAACATTGCTACCCCTGTACAAGACTTTTCCTCGCAAGACCTGTCTATTGTCCTGCGCCATGGAAATACCGGTAAAAACCAAAAAAAATACTATTAGGTAACTGTTTTTCATAAAAATGTATCTTAACTAAAGTTAAAGAAAACCCTTGAATGCCATATAAAAAAATAAACCTATTCTAAACTTTTGTTAATTCTCCAAAACGAACTGATGGGCATGGCAATCCGTTCACCAATAAACTAACGTATTTTAACGGTAATAATTCTATTTAATGTATGATCACTTTAATTTTGGGTAACCTCAAATATTAACAACTGTGAAAACATGTTTTATACCTATTGCTTTCGCCCTATCTATGATATCTTCAATGCAAGGACAGATAAAAATTGGCGATAATCCACAAAATTTAGATCCTTCCTCGGTTCTGGAACTGGAAAGTAATTCAAGGGTATTGGTCATTACCCGAATGACGACTACCCAAATGGAAAATACATCGCCATTAAGAGGCGCCTTGGTTTACAATACAGATACCCAGTGTGTCCATTTTTACACCGGAACACTTTGGGAAAACCTTTGTAATCGCCCAGATGAACAGACATTTACAACGGATGCTATCGTAAACTTTAGTCCTACCTTGGTCATAACGCAGGACGGTAGCAACTTTAATTTCGAGGTTGGTGAGATTAGGGGTGAAAATATTGTTGACACCTCCATAAATGGGGAAATGGATATTCAACCAGGATCTATCACCGGCCAACAACTACAAGATGCTTCCATATCCTTTGATAAATTGGCTATTGGCGATAACACAGGTGAAATTTTGCAATGGAATGGTGCCCAATGGACTCTGGTTGATATTGCCGGACTCAGCGTAACCGAAATTGATGGAATAGTTGGTAACGAGGTGGTCGGACCATTTGACACCACTTTAAGGCTTGAAGGCACTGGTGATAGTACGAATCCATTTCTTTTGGATGTAAGTGTTGGAGGAATTGGCACGAGTGAAATTGCAAACGATGCAGTCACAGCCAATAAAATAGACGTTTCAGTGGCGGGAACAGGACTGAACCAGGCTGTGGACGGCTCACTCGAAGTGGACGTAGCAACGTTTGCCGACGGGGACGTCACATCAACGGACGGAACAATTGCGCTTACGGGAACAACGACAAACGCAATCTTTGAGGATATAAACTTCGATGTGGCTGACAACGCCATCACTAACGCAAAAATGGCCGATGACGCGATCAACACCGATGAGATCGTTGACGATGCCGTGACAGCCGATAAAATAGACGTTTCAGTGGCGGGAACAGGACTGAACCAGGCTGTGGACGGCTCACTCGAAGTGGACGTAGCAACGTTTGCCGACGGGGACATCACATCAACGGACGGAACAATTGCGCTTACGGGAACAACGACAAACGCAATCTTTGAGGATATAAACTTCGATGTGGCTGACAACGCCATCACTAACGCAAAAATGGCCGATAACGCGATCAACACCGATGAGATCGTTGACGATGCCGTGACAGCCGATAAAATAGACGTTTCAGTTGCGGGAACAGGACTGAACCAGGCTGTGGACGGCTCACTCGAAGTGGACGTAGCAACGTTTGCCGACGGGGACATCACATCAACGGACGGAACAATTGTGCTTACGGGAACAACGACAAATGCAATCTTTGAGGATGTAAACTTCGATGTGGCGGACAATGCCATCACCAATGCTAAAATGGCGGATGACGCCATAAACACGGACGAAATCGTTGACGATGCCGTGACAGCTGATAAAATAGGAACAACTGGTGTCACAGACGCAAACAAAGTGCTGGGAACCGATACCGCCGGCGAGCCACAATGGCAGGACGCCGCAAACCTAGCAACAAGCCTTGGACAGGACGTAACATCCACAAATGGCTCCATAACTGGAATTCAGGCTGATGCCGCACTCGTGGCAATGGACCTTGAGGTCAATGTTGATGGAACCACGATTGAAGTGGATGCAACCAATGGTTTGCAAATCCCCGACAATGCCATCACCAACGCTAAAATGGCGGATGACGCCATAAACACCGACGAAATCGTTGATGACGCCGTGACAGCCAATAAAATAGGAACAACTGGTGTCACAGACGCAAACAAAGTACTGGGAACCGATACCGCCGGCGACCCACAATGGCAGGACGCCGCAAACCTAGCAACAAGCCTTGGACAGGACGTAACATCCACAAATGGCTCCATAACTGGAACTCAGGCTGATGCCGCACTCGTGGCAATGGACCTTGAGGTTAACGTAGACGGGACAACAATTGAGGTGGACGCCACCAATGGACTGCAAGTTCCAGATGGCGGCATTACGCTCGCAAAACTGGCAGATGCCGCTGCAGACGACCAAATCTTGCAATGGAATGCCACATCCACAGCATGGGAGCTTGCTGATGGTTCTGCTTTGCAGCAAACCATCAATGGAACTTTAGGCTCCATTTTCTTTTCGGATGGAGCAGGCAGTCTCTTGGAAAACAATACCAATCTGTTCTGGGACAATACCTTTGATTCTGGTAATGGTGCCCTTGGCCTGGGAACAACAACGCCCCAAACCAAGCTTCATATCAGGGAAGCAGCCGGGAACAATCTCACATACGGATTACAGCTACAGAATGCAAATAACAATGCAAGTGGAGGCTCAGCAGCAGGAATCCTATTTTCCGTGGAAGCAACAGGAAACTTCGGAAAAGGGGCATTGGTCTACGAGCGAAATCAAAATTTTGCCAAAGGGGACTTCCATTTCCTTCAAAATATAGCTAGCACTACAGACAATCCTGATTTGACAGATGCTGTAATGACCATTAAGAACACAGGGGAAGTTGGTATTGGAGAGCTTAATCCCAATGCACAACTTCATGTCAAAAGAAGTGCGGGAAACAATCTTTTCTATGGGTTACAATTGCAAAACTCAAATAACAATAATACCGGGGGTTCAGCATCTGGAATTCTGTTCGCTGTTGAAGCTACTGGCAATTACGGAAAGGGTGCTTTGGTGTATGAAAGAAAAGACCAAAATGCAAAAGGGGATTTTCATTTTCTTCAAAACGATGACAATAACCAAAATGTTCCAGATCTATCCCACGCAATCATGACCATTAAAAACGATGGAAAAGTAGGGGTCGGAACCACTGCACCAAATTCAACACTACAGACAACGGGGTCTTTCTCAGCTCCAATTGTATCTACCTTGGGCAACACAACATTGGATGCTTCACATTACACCGTTATCTTAGACGGCCTTCACTCGATAACTTTACCAGTCGCCAACACCTGTCAAGGTAGAATCTATATTATTAAGAACCCTACAGCGTTCAATCCAACTATTTCTTCTTATTTTGATAGTGTTGGAGCAAGCACCACCACCATTCCAACTGGAGTTGTTCAGCTACAAAGTGACGGAACTAACTGGCAACAAATCAACTAATGAAAAATTGGTCTTTTATAGCGTTTCTTTTTTGGGCTAGTATAATTTGCGGACAAACTGCAATGCACAATACCGGTTCAATCCGTATTCACACCAATGGAAATCTGGGATTCCACACCAATTTTATAAATGATTCCCCTTTTGACAATAACGAAGGACTTGCAGGCTTTTATGGTAACGAGAATATTGAGGTACTCGGAAGTATCCCTCCCTCTTTTTCAGATGTTGAGATTTTTGTTCTCAACAATGTCTCACTAGAAAACTCTATAGATATTAACAACAATACCAATTTCATAAGTGGAAATGTCCAATCTCCACATGATGATCAGACCATAAATTTAAACTTCACCGATACTGGTTTTTTTACAGGCGAAAGCGATATTTCCAAAATAACCGGTTTTGCCGGAGCCAAAAATCGGACGTTGTTCTCTTTTCCTGTTGGTGATGAGGACATGCTCAGGCCCCTTCTTTTGGAATCGGAGGAACAAACATCCTTAGCAATATGCGCCTACTTTTTTGAAAACCCATCAGTACCAATTTCACTATCACAGACCTTTGATACAACCCAAAAAGCGAGGGATATTGGTACAATTACAGACAAAGAATTTTGGATTGCACAAAATGATGCGATTTCTACAATAACAATAAGTTGGAACGAAAGAAGTGATTTAGAATCCATTTCAAATATTGATATAGATGAAATTATCGTAGTTGGTTGGAGCAAACAATCCAATCAATGGGAAATAATCGGCAGTGATGCTTTTAGCGGTGACATAAATCAAGGGTTTGTAACCTCTTTACCTTTTGTGCCCAGTGATTTCGCTGCCATTACCTTTGGTACAATCCCATTGCCAATGGATACTTTTGCAGTAAACAATCCAACACTAGGCAACTATTTTTTAAGTCCAAATGGAGACGGTACAAATGATTTTTTAGTAATTGAAGGCATGTCAGAATCTCCCAACAACAGTCTTCGAATATTCAATCGTTTTGGACAAAAAGTATTTGAAAAAAACAATTATGTGGATGAGTTCACTGGATTATCAAATACTGGAAGTTTTTATTTAAGTCAAGATATTGGACTCCCTGAAGGGGTCTATTATTATCTGGTTGTTTTGGATGATCTGGAGCTTGAATACCAAGGAATTCTCTTCCTTGACAGATAATTTTAGCAAGAATTTTCTCGTAGAATTTTATTGTAATCGGTTAAAATGTAATATTTTAGACCGTCAAATGGTGTTTTGCAACATTTCTCTGTGACTACGCAACATTATCTGGCACTTCATCGACCTCCATAGTAATTTTAACATACTGTCAAAACTAGGTCGTGATGAGATTGAATACATATTTACCCCTTTTTGCCCTTTTATTTTCCTTTTTTGCATTTTCGCAAGTTAAAGTCGGTTCCAATCCAAATGTAATCGATTCTGCGTCAATTCTGGAATTAGAAAGCGCCAATAAAGCGCTAGTCTTAACGAGATTGACATCAGCCCAAATGCAAAGTATTGCACCTCTAAATGGTGCCTTAGTATATAATATAGAAACATCCTGTGTACACTATTTTAATGGCTCTCAATGGATTAATCTTTGTAATTCATCAAATACATCAAATCTCACATTTGTCGATAACAATGATGGAACCTTTTCTATTCTTGATGACGGTTTAGTAGTTTTCACATCACCAGATTTAACAGGGGACCAAGGACCAGTTGGAGACCAAGGGCCAATCGGTGACCAGGGTCCAGTTGGAGATCAAGGACCAATCGGAGACCAAGGACCAATCGGAGACCAGGGTCCAGTGGGAGACCAGGGTCCAGTTGGAGATCAGGGACCCGTCGGCGACCAAGGTCCGGTTGGAGACCAAGGGCCAATCGGAGACCAGGGTCCAGTTGGAGACCAAGGACCAATCGGAGACCAAGGACCAGTCGGAGACCAGGGTCCAGTGGGAGACCAGGGACCAATCGGTGACCAAGGACCAATCGGTGACCAAGGACCAGTCGGAGACCAGGGTCCAGTTGGAGATCAGGGACCAATCGGTGACCAAGGACCAGTAGGTGACAAAGGACCAGTAGGTGACCAAGGACCACAAGGAATAGTTGGAGACCAAGGACCAATCGGAGACCAAGGACCAGTCGGAGACCAGGGTCCAGTGGGAGACCAGGGTCCAGTTGGAGATCAGGGACCCATCGGGGACCAAGGGCCAATCGGTGACCAGGGTCCAGTAGGTGACCAGGGACCCATCGGGGACCAAGGGCCGGTTGGAGATCAGGGACCCGTCGGCGACCAAGGTCCGGTTGGAGACCAAGGGCCAATCGGAGACCAGGGACCAATCGGTGACCAAGGACCAATCGGTGACCAAGGACCAGTCGGAGACCAGGGTCCAGTTGGAGATCAGGGACCAATCGGTGACCAAGGACCAGTAGGTGACAAAGGACCAGTAGGTGACCAAGGTCCACAAGGAATAGTTGGAGACCAAGGGCCAGTCGGAGACCAGGGACCAGTAGGTGACCAAGGACCAATCGGAGACCAAGGTCCAGTGGGAGACCAAGGACCAATCGGAGACCAAGGGCCAGTCGGAGACCAGGGTCCAGTTGGAGATCAGGGACCAATCGGTGACCAAGGACCAATCGGTGACCAAGGACCACAAGGAATAGTTGGAGATCAAGGACCAGTTGGAGACCAAGGACCAGTCGGAGACCAGGGTCCAGTTGGAGATCAAGGACCAATCGGTGACCAAGGACCAGTCGGAGACCAAGGACCAGTAGGTGATCAGGGTCCAGTTGGAGACCAGGGACCGATAGGTGATCAAGGACCGGTTGGAGACCAGGGTCCAGTTGGAGACCAAGGACCAATCGGTGACCAAGGACCAATCGGTGATCAAGGACCGGTTGGAGACCAAGGACCAGTTGGAGACCAGGGGCCAATCGGTGACCAGGGACCAATCGGGGACCAAGGACCACAAGGAATAGTTGGAGATCAAGGACCAGTCGGTGACCAGGGACCAGTTGGAGATCAAGGACCAATCGGAGACCAAGGACCAGTCGGAGACCAGGGTCCAGTGGGAGATCAGGGACCCATCGGTGACCAGGGACCAATCGGTGACCAAGGACCACAAGGAATAGTTGGAGACCAAGGGCCAGTCGGAGACCAGGGACCAGTAGGTGACCAAGGACCAATCGGTGACCAGGGACCAATCGGTGACCAAGGACCACAAGGAATAGTTGGAGACCAAGGGCCAGTCGGAGACCAGGGACCAGTAGGTGACCAAGGACCAATCGGAGACCAAGGTCCAGTGGGAGACCAAGGACCAATCGGAGACCAAGGGCCAGTCGGAGACCAGGGTCCAGTTGGAGATCAGGGACCAATCGGTGACCAAGGACCAATCGGTGACCAAGGGCCAATCGGTGACCAGGGTCCAGTTGGAGACCAAGGACCAATTGGAGACCAGGGACCAATCGGAGACCAAGGACCAGTAGGTGACCAAGGACCAATCGGAGACCAAGGACCAATTGGAGATCAGGGACCAATCGGAGACCAAGGACCAGTTGGAGATCAGGGACCAATCGGTGACCAGGGTCCAGTTGGAGATCAAGGACCAATCGGAGACCAAGGACCAATCGGAGACCAGGGTCCAGTTGGAGATCAAGGACCAATCGGAGACCAAGGGCCAATCGGTGACCAAGGACCCATCGGGGACCAAGGACCAGTCGGAGACCAGGGTCCAGTGGGTGATCAGGGTCCAGTTGGAGACCAGGGACCGATAGGTGATCAAGGACCGGTTGGAGACCAGGGTCCAGTTGGAGACCAAGGACCAATCGGTGACCAAGGACCAATCGGTGATCAAGGACCGGTTGGAGACCAGGGACCCATCGGGGACCAAGGGCCAATCGGTAACCAAGGACCAGTCGGTGACCAGGGTCCAGTGGGAGACCAAGGACCAATCGGAGACCAAGGGCCAGTCGGAGACCAGGGTCCAGTTGGAGATCAAGGGCCAATAGGTGACCAGGGTCCAGTTGGAGACCAAGGACCAATCGGAGACCAAGGGCCAATCGGAGACCAAGGGCCAATCGGTGACCAGGGTCCAGTTGGAGATCAAGGACCAATCGGAGACCAAGGACCAATCGGAGACCAGGGTCCAGTTGGAGATCAAGGACCAATCGGAGATCAAGGACCAATCGGAGACCAAGGGCCAATCGGTGACCAAGGACCACAAGGAATAGTTGGAGACCAAGGGCCAATCGGTGACCAGGGTCCAGTTGGAGATCAAGGACCAATCGGAGACCAAGGACCAATCGGAGACCAGGGACCAGTCGGAGACCAGGGTCCAGTTGGAGATCAGGGACCCATCGGGGACCAAGGGCCAATCGGTGACCAAGGACCAATCGGTGACCAAGGTCCGGTTGGAGATCAGGGACCCGTCGGCGACCAAGGTCCGGTTGGAGACCAAGGGCCAATCGGAGACCAAGGACCAATCGGAGACCAAGGACCAATCGGAGACCAAGGACCAGTCGGAGACCAGGGTCCAGTTGGAGACCAGGGTCCAGTTGGAGACCAAGGACCAATCGGAGACCAAGGACCAGTCGGAGACCAGGGTCCAGTGGGAGACCAGGGTCCAGTTGGAGATCAGGGACCCATCGGGGACCAAGGGCCAATCGGTGACCAGGGTCCAGTAGGTGACCAGGGACCCATCGGGGACCAAGGGCCGGTTGGAGATCAGGGACCCGTCGGCGACCAAGGTCCGGTTGGAGACCAAGGGCCAATCGGAGACCAGGGACCAATCGGTGACCAAGGACCAATCGGTGACCAAGGACCAGTCGGAGACCAGGGTCCAGTTGGAGATCAGGGACCAATCGGTGACCAAGGACCAGTAGGTGACAAAGGACCAGTAGGTGACCAAGGTCCACAAGGAATAGTTGGAGACCAAGGGCCAGTCGGAGACCAGGGACCAGTAGGTGACCAAGGACCAATCGGAGACCAAGGTCCAGTGGGAGACCAAGGACCAATCGGAGACCAAGGGCCAGTCGGAGACCAGGGTCCAGTTGGAGATCAGGGACCAATCGGTGACCAAGGACCAATCGGTGACCAAGGACCACAAGGAATAGTTGGAGATCAAGGACCAGTTGGAGACCAAGGACCAGTCGGAGACCAGGGTCCAGTTGGAGATCAAGGACCAATCGGTGACCAAGGACCAGTCGGAGACCAAGGACCAGTAGGTGATCAGGGTCCAGTTGGAGACCAGGGACCGATAGGTGATCAAGGACCGGTTGGAGACCAGGGTCCAGTTGGAGACCAAGGACCAATCGGTGACCAAGGACCAATCGGTGATCAAGGACCGGTTGGAGACCAGGGACCAGTTGGAGACCAGGGGCCAATCGGTGACCAGGGACCAATCGGGGACCAAGGACCACAAGGAATAGTTGGAGATCAAGGACCAATCGGAGATCAGGGACCCATCGGGGACCAAGGGCCAATCGGTGACCAGGGTCCAGTAGGTGACCAGGGACCAATCGGAGACCAGGGTCCAGTTGGAGATCAAGGACCAATCGGAGACCAAGGGCCAATCGGAGACCAAGGACCAGTCGGAGACCAAGGTCCAGTGGGAGACCAAGGACCAATCGGAGACCAAGGGCCAATAGGTGACCAAGGACCACAAGGAATAGTTGGAGATCAAGGACCAGTTGGAGACCAAGGGCCAATCGGTGACCAGGGTCCAATTGGAGATCAGGGTCCAATTGGAGATCAGGGACCAATCGGAGACCAAGGTCCAGTGGGAGACCAAGGTCCCTCTGGCAACAATTTTATAAAAGCTTTTGGTAAAATTGCCTCAAATGGTGATGTAACTAGAGCCACAGCTGGAATTACTGTCACAAAACTGGCTGGAAACGGGTATTATAGAGTGAACCTTCCTGCAGGCATGGTCAGTGATGGTAATTATATAATTCAATTAGCACAACCAAGTAGGGACGGTGCAGGTAATGATGACCCAGGAATTTCATATCGAAATCAACTAAGCACTGGTTTTGAAGTAATTATTGGCGATAATGATAATGGTGGTTCGGATAGAAATCGATTTAACTCCGAGTTTATGTTTACCATCTTAGATCTTTAATATAGAATAGAATGAAAAAAGTTATAGTACTTGTTCTATTCTTTTCATTTATAGAACTCAACGCACAAACACCGACCGCAGGAGACTTAGTGGGCATACATAATGTTACAACTACTGAAATGAACTCCATAGCAAACCCAATTGAAGGTTCCATGGTATTCAATACAACAACAAAAAGTATTCACTTTTACAGCGATTCAGCGTGGGTAGAAATTCCTAATGTAGCTAATTCGTATATAGGTGCCTTTCAAATTACTGGTTTGGGGAATCAAAATATAATAGGACTTCCTTTTGAGCCAAGTAGTATTACATTTTCGGCACATGCAAATGTTGAAAGCTATAATTTAAACTCCGACAATGCCGTTGGCAACAATAATACCGGTATTGCCAATTCTTTTGGCACTATGAACGGGTTTGCAAGAAACGATGGCAATACTATCGTAGAGCAAGTGATTTATGTAGGCGGAAGTGGAAACTCCATCAATGACATCTCACGGTACGCTTCAAATTCCCATTGCATAGGTCTACGATACGGAAATCAAAACGGAAACAATCTTGGGGTGACATCGGCAACCGTTACAAGGTTTAATACAGATGGTTTTACCATCAATACGGATAGTTTTGCCGATGGAATTGTAGTAATATATCAAGCATTTAGATAATTAATGAAAAAATCAAACGGATACATAAAGCTATTTTTATTGGGTTTGTTCCTAATTACGTCTGCTATTTCCAACTCTCAAGATGCGGTTCATAATTTTGGAAATCTTCAGTTTCATGGAACTGCTGCTGTTGGCTTTCATATTGATGTTATTGATGATGGTATTTTTGACCAAAATTCAGGGTTGACAGGCTTTTATGGCACCAATCGGATGACCATTTCGGGAACTTCGAATCCAGTTTTTGAAGATTTGGAGGTTGTTGTCCAAAATGGATTGTTTTTGGAGACATGGGTTGGAATTAGAAACAATACCAATTTTGTTATGGGCGATGTATTGACTTCAAGAAACAACTCAAATAGCTACCTTAATTTTATTGATTCTTCGTTTTACATAGGAAGTGGAAACCTAACCCATGTTGACGGCTATGCAGCAGGAACAAACAAGGAATTAATTACATTTCCAGTGGGAGATGGAGAACGAATAAGACCTCTTACGTTGACATCCAATGGAATAAATGACCTGACCAAATGTGCTTATTTCTTCGAAGACCCCAATAACCCCCTTTCACTATCGGGGCAATTCAGTACTGATAATAAGGATTTTGATGATCTTCAGATAAGTGAGCTTGAATTTTGGCGATTGGAATCAAATCAACCTTCTGTAATCAACATTACTTGGGACGTAAATAGCAATGCGAACCTGTTGGCAGAATCTACGGAGAATCTGCTGATTGTTGGATGGAGCAAATCACAGAGTAGATGGGAAAGACTTGGTAATTCATCAGTTTCGGGAAACCTTCAAAATGGCAACATTACTTCAGACAGTTTTATACCCAACGAGTATGAAATTATAACATTGGGAGGAACAGATGATTTATTGGAGCCATTTACAGTTTTAGAATTGGACAACTATTTTTTAACACCTAATGATGATGGTGTAAATGACTTTTTGTTAATCGATGGCATTGAAAATGTTCCAAACAATCTTCTCAACATTTACAATCGTTATGGCATTTTAGTCTATTCCAAATTGAATTATGCCAATGAGTTCAGAGGTAAATCCAATCGTAATTCAGTTATTAGTAGAGATTCTGGTCTATCCTCTGGAATTTACTTCTATGTCCTTACCGTAAATGACACAAGGGAAAAGTTCCAAGGATATCTTTACATATCGGATTAAAGACTGGAATATCAAATAGTCCATGCTTGCTTTCAAATGGATAGAAAATACTTCTTAACTTGCCCTAAAATCAATTTTGTCCCATGAAGAGAAGGACTTTTATTAAAAATACAGCCGCCACCAGTCTGGTCTGTTCCATTCCACCTTTTTTCAACCTAAACAGTGACCCAGATGATTATTCTGTTACAGAATTAATGGGAAAAGCTGATATTGAACTTTTTGGAGAGGGCATTAACCTAAGGGAAGAAGCCCATGACGCCTTTGTGAAAATGAAAAAAGCTGCATACACAGACGGTTTCGATATTAAAATGGTATCTAGCTACAGAGATTTTTACAGACAGGAAAGTATATGGGAGCGAAAATTTTTGCGCTACACCGAAGATCAAGGAATGCAACCTTTGGATGCAATAGATAAAATTATAGAATACTCAACAATTCCAGGAACCAGCAGACACCATTGGGGAACCGATATTGATATTGTTGATGGTTATGCCAAAACATCTGGAGATATTTTGGTTCCTGAAAAGTTTGAGGAAGGTGGACCTTTTGGAGGGTTTAAACTCTGGCTCAATGAAAATTCAGAAAAATTTGGGTTTTACCTTGTTTACACTAAAGAACCAAGAAGAAGGGGTTTTAAATATGAACCATGGCATTACAGCTATGCTCCAATATCAATACCCATGCTAACTGCATTTAGAAAGAAAAATATTTTAAAATTGATTCTAAATGAAGACTTTATGGGTTCTGAGCATTTTACCACTGGATTCTTAAAAGCATACATTCAAGATAATATTTTGGACATTAACCAAGAACTGTTATAACTCATTTTTGTATCTTGAATTTTCAAGAACACTAACATTATGAGAAGAGGTAGTTGGAAAATCCGTATCCTTATTGGGCTTGCCATTGTAGCCTTTGCATTTATACAACGATGCAATAATAAAGAAGAGAATCCCTATACAGGACGAGTTCAAACCATTAACATGACTGCAGACCAGGAGATTGCCATAGGCTTGCAGAGCGCCCCTGAAATGGCGCAACAACATGGAGGGCTGTACCCAGATGAACGTTTGCAAGCATTTGTCGATGCCGTAGGAAACAAACTAGTGAATAACAGCATTGCCAGAGAAACTCCTTATGAATATGATTTTCATCTTCTAGCTGACGACCAAACCATAAATGCTTTTGCGCTGCCGGGTGGACAATGTTTTATTACATATGCATTGTTTTCGCAATTAAATGAAGAACAGTTAGCAGGTGTTTTAGGACACGAAATTGGACATGTAATTGGAAGACATTCTGCAGAGCGTATTGCAGAGAGTAGCTTTTGGGAGACTTTGACCATGGGAGCATCTGTAGGAGGTGATATGGGCGGTTTGGTAAGCGGTATAGGACAAAATACATTGTTGAAAAATGGAAGAGGTGATGAACTTGAAAGCGACGAACTTGGAGTTTTATTTATGATTCAATCTGGTTATGACCCCTATGAAATGATTAAGGTTATGGA